>DAIDHE010000336.1 GCA_027459775.1 Planctomycetales bacterium
TCTGCCGCCGGGCTTGGGTGCGGGAATCACCCGCACGAGCTGAGCCCACTCGGCATCGGAAACGTCCGTGTCGTACCTGTTTCTGGCGTCCATGACGCCGCCATAACATCTTTTGCCATGGCTTTCTAGACGACCTCTTAGCTTTGTCCGCGAGCGTCTCGTTGATTTCGCGCTCGCGCTCGAGCCGCCGGGCGGCCTGGTCGCGGGCGCGGGCCGCCGCGGCGTAGCGCTCGGCGAACAAGCTCGGGTCTTCGTCCAGTTTCTCGCGCATCACGTCCATGGCCAGGCGCTGGCCGTCGGCGAGCTTGTCGACCGCCGCGGCCAAGGGCGCGAGGGTCTGCTCTTGCCGCTCGACCCGATCCGCGAGCTGGACGAACATCAAGATCGCGGCGATCAAGAGGCCCCCCAGGATCGCGCCCGCCGCGCCGGCGGCGATCGCCATTGTGATCGGCTCGACCCGGCTCGCACGGGCGGCCTGCATCTGTTCGATTCGCGTCATCATGGTGATCAGCTCCCTCTCGAGTCCAGGCGAGGAAACGTCGGCGGGGGCCGTCCTCACTCCCTCGAGCTCGTCGGCCGCCCGCGCGAGCGCCTGCCGCTCGCGGCGTTCGGCCGTCAGATGAAATCCGCCCACGGCGGCGACAGTTCGGCCCTTCCACTGAAAAAAACCGCGGGTTTGATTGATGGGGTCGACGACGTACGCCACCTGGAGCGGCTGGGAAAAGAAGTTCTTGTGAATGAATAGATCGTGATGTGAAAGGAAGATACCAAAATTAGGATGGGTGTGGTACCAGCCGACGATGTCGGCGTCGGGGAAGAGGCGGTCGCGCTCGCGGGTGATGGCCTCCCACGAGTCGTGGGTGTAAGTGAAGCTCGCCTGGCTGTTCTCGTAATGGGCGGCGGGGAGTGCGTCGGTGATGACGACGTAAGGGCGATTGGCGGCGGGGTCGACGCATTCCTTGCCGAGCAACACGCCCCCCAGCTCGACCGCGAGGTCCGAGGCCGCGTGGCGTTCGACGGCGATGGCGGCCTTGTGGTCGAGGAAGATGGGCAGGTCGTCGCCGGCCGGCTGAGCGCATGTCAGGCACGCGAGACGATGGTCGTGGTCGGGCGGGCGCTTGCGCAAGGGCTCGCGCAGCCGCATCTCGCCAAAGGTCATCTCGTCGCCGTTCACGTGGTCCCTCCCGGGCCCGCCCATCGATCGCGGTCCGCGCCCAGCAGGAAATACCCCGACTCGAGTCCGCCGTCCACCCGCACGATATCGTAGGGCGGAATGCCGATCCGCGAAAGCGGCAAGGCCGCGGCGGCGGTCCCTTCCTCGACCGCGCTTGCGAATTCCGGCAGGGCCTCGCGGCCGCAGCCCGGGCAAACCGCCGCGCTCGCCCGCATCAGCCGCCGCGGCCGCATCACGACCTCGCGACGGTCGCACCGCGGGCACGCGAGCGCGACGAGCAGCTCGCGATCGAGTACCAGCCGAAGCGGCCCCGAAAGCCGCCCCCGCGCCTGCCCAAACAGCTCATCGACCGGGGCGCTCGAGCCCAGGTCGAGCTCATGATACGAGGGATAGGTTTCGTGCGAGAGACAATCCTCGCGGAACGGGAGCTTGGTCGTGTAGAACTGGCAGCCGACGCCGTTGTAAACGTGCGCCGACCCGGCCGCGACCGGCAGCCCGTGCAAGATCTTGAGCGCCTCTTGTACCTGAAGCGCGGCCATCATCGACGCGATCGTCGGCGCGGTCGGCACCTTGCCCGCCTGGATCTCGTCCCGTGGCAGTAACGGGCACGAATATCTGAGATTGAGCAACTGATAATCGCGCTCGGTCATCGCGCATTCGTAACAGGCCGAATCGGGGGGCGTGAAGACCTTCACCACCCCTTGGATTTCCTGGATGCCCGCGTCGATCCAGGGCTTGCCGACCTTCCAGCACTGGCGGTTGACCCAGAGCCGGGCCTCGCGGTTGTCGAGGCAGCCGATCACCAAGTCGACCACGGCGAACAGCCCCAGGCCGACGTCCATGATCACGTCGCCGTGAATGGGAATCACCCGGACGTCGGGGTTGAGCTCGACCGCGCGGGCAGCCATCGCGGCGGCCTTGGGCTTGCCTGAATCGGACTCGCGAAAGAGGACCGAACGCGAGAGATTCGACGGCTCGACGCGGTCGAGATCGACCAGATAGATCGTGCCCAGACCGACCAGGGCCAGGTTCTTGACCACCTCGTTGCCGAGCGCGCCCGCGCCCACGACCAGCACCCGCGCCGACCGGAGCCGGTCCTGCCGCCACCATGAGATCAGGCGCAGCCGCGAATAGCGATCGTCGTCGTCGAGATAAAGCGGTTTCGGCGCGTCGTCGCGAGCGGTTGGATCAAGAGGCGGCCCTGGCATGGGATCTCCATCAGGCGGCATGGGTCGTCGGCCTCCGGAGGGCCCAGATCGCGGAGCGCCGGGATGCGCCCAGGCGCGGGCTATTCCTCGAGGAACCGGATCTCGGGCTCGCTGCTCCACGGGCCTCGTAAGCCGCGGGATCGGCCGGACTCGCCGACAACCTCGTACGTCGCGCTCGCCGGACACCCGAAGTCCGCGTCGGTCAGCAGCACGATATCGTCGTGGTCGACGCTCTTTTCCTCGTGCCTCGGGATCTCGGGCTCGCGGGGCTCGATCCGCCCCAGGGCGGCCCGTAAATCGCGCAGCGGGCGCTCGTCGAGGGGGAACGCGAAGCTCGTCTGCTGCGAGACCCAGAGGGCGGCGTCGCGATTATAGGGGCTGCGGATGTCGTAATTGTGATACCGCGCCATGTCCCAGAGCATCGTGCAGAGCTCATCGAGCTGGACGCTGGGCGCCCAGTTGGTGCGGTAGCCGCCCAGGCAGACCATGCCGATTTCCGAGATGTTTGGGTGATGGATCGGGGTGATCCAGCGCAGCTCGGGGATCGTCCGCGGATACGATGCGCCGAGCTTGATCTCGACGCGGTGCAGCTCGTGTATTCTGACCCGCTCGCGGTCGAGCCAGAGGCTCTTGCCCCGGAACGTGATCAGATACTCCTCGACCGGGTTTCCTCTCGCCGCGAACTGGAAGACCGAGCTCTCCGAGCGGAGCCGCTCGAGCGCGATCAGGTCGTTTCGAAGCCGCCGGATCCGTGGGGACGGGTTCATGATCGGTTCTCAGGCTGTCTCTCGATCGCGAGCGAAATCGGCCGCGGCGACAGGTGTTCACGCGCCCTGGTCGCGCTCGCCCGCGCCGGCCACGACCTCGGGGTAAACGATCAGGTGATCGCCGTTCTGGACGCTCGCCTCGGGGAGGGTCGTGCTCTCGAGCAGCCGCCGGCCCCCTTCCTTGTGGTCGAGCGCGTAGCTCATCGGCTGGCCGTCGGGGCTGGTCGCGGGCAGGTTCATCTTGGTGATGATGTTGGGGATGATCCGGCTCACCGGCACGCTGAACGCGATCACCGCCTTGACCGACTTGGCCCCGGTCTGGTCGAGAAACGTCACCTGGATCCCGGTGGGGTCGGGTGTTCCGCCGTAGGACATCGTAGGATACCTCCTCAGCATCCCATTCGCCCGGTGCAGCCGAATATTAAGACGAGGCGTGGACGATCTCGACCCACCCCCCACTTCTCCGACGAATCGTCCTCAATCATAACGCCTTGGTGCCGGCTCAGGAACAGCCCCGGCCGGAAAGAGCGCCGCCTGACCTCGTTTCAGACCCGAGTCGCAGGGGCCCGCTCGGACCGGGCCTTCTTGCCCTGGCAGCCGTAGATCGAGCAGCCGCCGACATAGGTCCAGCAATCGCGGTGGTGGGGGGTTTCGCAGGTTTCGCAGACCATCACCATGCCTTCGGTGATCGGCTCGCCGCAGACCTTGCAGACCACGGGATCGAGACGAGAAGACCCGTCGTTCGCCCCTTCGACGATGACAACGCCCTGGTTCGAGCGCTTGTCGACGGCCGCGATCAAGGCGTCGTGCAGCGAGAGCGTTTCCTGGACAGCGCCCGCCAGCAGCTCGACGCCGACGCCCAGATCGCGATCGAGCTGGACAAGCAACCGCTCGGGACTGACCGACATCAGCATTCCCCCCTCTTGAACCAGTTCGTGCAGGCGGTCGATGGAAGCCCAGGTCAGGGGTCTGAGGAAATCGCGGGCCATCTCGCGGTCGTTGGCGTAAACCACGTAATGGCCGAACGAGGGATGCTCGATCACGACCCTTCGCGTTCCCTTGGGCGGCTGGGCGGGCGCCTGGCGGGGCCAGGGCGCGAGCTCGAGTCGAAACGGGATGCTCTCGCGGAAACGGATGACGACGCGTGTCCGCGGAAAGGGCGCGACCTGGGCGTGGGATTGGGGCGCGAGACCCACCCGCACTTGTGCTCCCCGGTGATGGAAGCACACGAGGGGCGTCGCCGCACGGCCCCGGCTTTCGACCCGGCCGTCGTAAAGCAGCGCGAGCTGAGCATACGGATGATGCCAAGAGCCCGACCGCGAGATCACGGTCGACAGCAGGCGTACGATCCCGTAGACCGCCACGAAGAAGACAAGGATCGCGAACTCGAGCACGCGAGCGCTCCCCGGTGTGATGCTGGTCTCGAATTCATCCTACCGAGCGGCCGTTTCCACGGCCAGCGCGGCCACCCAATCGGCCGCCAGGGCCGCCTCCCAAACCGCGAAGCCGAGGACATTTCCGCCAGGAGCGAACCGCGGCGTGAGCAGTCCCTCTCCAAAGCCGGTCGCCGCTTCCGAGCTCAAGCCCGCCAGGCCCAGCCCGCGACCCTTGAGCACGGCCTCCTTGCGAGTCCAGCCCCGCGCGAAGGCGAGCGGGCGCGCGGACTCGTCAAGGCCGCGAAACCAGGCATACTCCTCGGCCGTGAAATAATTCTCGACGATCCGGTCCATTTCCGCGACCGGCCGGATCGGCTCGAGGTCAACGCCCAGCTCGCGGTCGCGGCCGACGGCGATGAGCGCGAGACCCGCCGAGTGCGAGACGTTGAACCGCACCCCCGCCGGCGGCTCGCCCGGCTCGGGCTCGAGCACCGGCTTGCCGTGGCCGCGCGCCGTAAAGCCGATCGACCGCGGGTCGACGCCCAGGCAATCGCCGAGGATCTCGCGCAGGGCCGCGCGGCAGCGGGCGAACCGCCGGCGGTCGCGAGCCCTCACGAAGCGGGCCGCCCGCGCACGCTCGCCGACCGAAAGAATCGCAAGCGCCGCGCCCGGTTCGACCGCGTCGTCAGCCGGGTCGATCCCCTGGTCGAGCTCGACCTTCCAGACCGTGACACGGTCGGGCGCGAGCTCGATCGAGCGGCCCTGGCCGGGGCCGAGCCAATCGAGGGGGCCAGCGATCTCGATCCTCGGGAGCATCTCGTCTCGCCTTGCCGTGAAGGGACCAGGTCATCATACGTGGCGGCATCCGGTCGCGACAGAGACCGGATCGACGTTCAACCCCGATCCAGGGACTACCGCCCAATATGTTTATTTATCATAATATCTATAGATCATCACTATGGCATAGCATATTTCGATTGATTGCTTTGAGGAGCCGTGGCGGGAGGTTGGTCGGTGGGGTTAGTCTTGGGTGGGCGCGTGGGAAGGGGCTGGCGACGAATATGTGCGAAGAATCGACAAGGGAGGCGGCTCGTGGACGTGAAGAAATTCGTGACGACGACGATCATGATCGGTGATCAGCCGAGCGAGGCGGACTTGCGCGAGCTCAAGTCGCTGGGCTTCGTGGGGGTGGTGAATTTGCGGAACGATGGCGAGCCGGAGCAGCCGATTTCGCCGAGTCGCGAGGGGGATCTGGCGCGGGCGCTGGGGCTTGAGTATTTGCACCATGGAGTGGGGGCCGCGCCTCTGGATGAAGCCTGCGTGGCGGCGGTGAGCGACTTCATCGCACGACACGCCCAGGGAACGGATCAAGTGCTGGTGCATTGTCGCCGCGGCGGCAGGGCGGTGGCGCTCGTGGTCTTGCATTTCGCGCGCGTCCACGGCTGGACGGCCGACGAGGTCGCCGAGCGCGCGCTCGAGATGGGCCTGGCGGTCGACGGCGGCTTGCGCCTGATGGTCGAGGGCTGGCTGCACGCCAACCCCTGCCGATGATCGCGCGGGCGCAAGAAAAAACGACCGGAGCACGCGCTCCGGTCGTGGTGGGCCTGGTCGGGCTGTGGTGGTGGTCGAGCCCCCCGACGGAGGGCGAAGAATCAGTCCTTCAGGATCTTGGGGATGTCGGCCGTGATGGCGTCGATCTCTTTCGCGGTCAGCTCGCCCTTGTAGGCGTGATTGACCGCGACTTTCTGCTTGTTCCACATCAGGACCGTGATCGCCGCGTCCTTCGAAAGCTCATAGTCGGGGGGACCGCCCAGGTCGCCGAGCATGGTGAGCGGGACGTGCTGGATGGCCGAGGTCTCGGCCAGTTTCTTGAGCTCGCTCGAGGTCTTCTCGGCGTCCTTGGACAGGATCACCACGAAGGCCTTGAGCTTCTTGTTCTCGCCGATCTTGTCGTCGATTTTCTTGACCAAACTGGCCAAGGGTTCGGAAGCCGCGCGGGCGAACACGCAGACCACCGGACTGGCGCCGTAGCGTCAGCGATAGCAGAGCGACGTGCCCTTGTTCGGGCCCGTCACGTCATCGACATTGAAGGGACTGACGAAATCGCCGATCTTCAGCCCCGATGCAACGGGATCTCCCGCCAAGCTGGTTCCCACCACGGCGATGGAAACCACCAAGGTGGGGATGGCGTTCGCGAACCGGAATCGCATAATCATCCTCCAGGAAAAGAGCGCCCGACCAGACACTCCTAGCTAGTTTGGGCGGATTTGGTTGGTTGTCAAGGGGATGGCCGCCGGAACCAGGCCCAAGACGAGCGAACGAGCGAACCGGATCGCGCGCGGCGCGGGGGCGCCGAGGCCCCGCGTTATTGGTCGGGATCGATACCCGCGGCCCGAAGTCGCGCGGCCAATCGGTCGCGGTCGGCGGCGATCTGGTCTCGCTCGTGCCGCGCCCGGTCGAGCTCGCGTCGGTTTTCTTGAAAGGTCCGAAACGGCCGGCCGTCAGGGTCACGGATCACCAGTTCTGGGCCGTCGAGCTCGAAGCGGATTCCCAGCCGCGGGCTGGTCCAACCGTTCAGATCCGCGATCGGGGCGAGCAAGCCGTCGGACCGTCTGAAACCCTCCATCTCGACCTCGTCGGGATTGTAAACGTAGTACTCCTCGACCCCGTGGCGTTCGTAAAACTTGCGCTTATCGGACATCTCCCCCGGGCGGTTTCCAGGCGAGAGAACCTCGAACACCACCTGGGGCGGCAGGTCGCCTTCCTGCCACTGTTGGTAGGATCTCCTGTGCCCTTTCGGGCGGCCGATCACCACCATCGCGTCGGGGGCTGCGCGGATCTCGGGATTGCCTTCGACGGGATACCAGAACAGATCGCCGGCCACGAAGACGTCGGGCCGATCCGCGAAGACGCACTCCAGACCCTCCTTGATGGTCACGATCCATTGAAAGTGGAGGGTGTTTTCCGCCCTCGGCTGGTTGTCCGTTTCGGGATACTCGATCACACGCGGAGTCGAGCTCAGAATGCTCATGGATTCGTCTCCTCGCTTCTTGCCAGCAGGTCCACCTGATTCAATCCCAGCGGTTGACGCGAGGCGGATGGAAGGCCGCGCTCCCAAAGCAGGCCGCGGCGGAGGACCATCCCCTGGCGGATCGGCTCACCCGGATGCGACGATGGGGCTCGAGACGGCGCGGGGCCTGATCGGCCGCTGGGTTCCGCGCCGCGGGGCGGGTTTCCGAGGCCCAAAACGCGAGGTCGACATGCGCTGGCCGCCGACGATCGTGTGCGGGGCGGCCGTGCTGCTTGCGCCCTTATGGCTCTGGCGGCCGGCGTTTCAGTGCTATTATCTCAGGCTCGACGACTTCGTCTATCTTTCGCGCGGGCGGCTGGCCGCCAATCTCGAGCGGGGAGCGATGACGCCGCACAACGGGCACCTCACGCCACTGTTCTTGCTCGAGACGCACCTGGTCGCGCGGGCGGCCGGATCGCTCGAGGCACTGCCCGCGTTCTTGGGCTGGGCCGCGTTCGCGGGGCTGGCGGCGACGATGGCCGGGGTCGGGCATGTGGTCGCACGCCAGACCGGCCGGGTCGACTGGGGGTTGGCCGCCATGGCGGGGTTCGGACTCTCCACCGTCCCCGGACCCGCCCTGCTCTGGTACTCCGCCAGCCAGGCGCTTCTGACGGGGGCCGTCGTCACGGCGATGCTGGCGGCTCTCGAGCTCTGGTCCGCCCGCGGATGGCTCGTCGCGTTGGCGCTGGCGGTGACCCTGGCGGCGGCCGCCCCGTTTTGCTGGTCGGCCGGCTATACGGCGGGACTGGTCGGGGCGGCCTACCTGTGCGCCGATGCCCGCCGGGGCGCGCGCTCGGCCGCCGTGGCCCTGGCACTGGCCAGCGTGCTCGCGGCCGCGCTCGCCTGGACCCTGGCCGGCGACGCCATCCGCGAATCGACCCGATTGGCTCGCCTGTCTCTCACCGACGTCGGTGTCGTCTCCCGGATCCTCGACCATTCCAACCAGGCCGTCTGGGAAAAGCTCGTCTTCAACAATCTGGGTCTCGACGTCCGAACCACCCCGGGCCAGGCGACCGTGCTGTCGGGCGCCGTCCTGGCCGCATGGCTCGTCCGTCGATTCCGCGCCCAGACGGGAGCCGTCCGATCGCTCTGGAACCCGCTCACCGCGGCCGGGGCGGCGATCGTGGTGATCAATTATATGCTCATTTTCTCAACGCGCGGCCGGTCGCTGGGTTATGAACACTTGCGGAACCTGGGCTGGTATGACGCCGTCCCTCAGATCGGGGCCGTACTGTGGGTCGCCGGCGTCTGGGCGGGTCCGCGGGTTCCGTGCTGGCATCGACCCCTGGAACCCCCAAGCCCGCGCGGGCTTTCTTGCGCCGTCGCCTTCGCGGCCCTGCTTTTCATCATGCAAGCGCCCCGTGCGCGGCGGATTCTGTTCGAGTACGATGGCATGGCGGCGCGAGTCGCTCGACTGGGCGCGCCCCGAAACGCCCTGGCGATCGACTGGCCCGCGCGCGCGAGCGAGCAACGATCGGCTCTCGCGCGTCTTGACCGGATCGAGCGAGACCAAGAACGGGCCCCTGTCAGCCGAGCCGAGCTCGCCCGCCATGTGTCCCAGTTGAACGTGCCGGGCGCGCCTCCGGACCTGCCCGGTTACCGTCTTGTCGACCTGGTCAACCCGGAACCCGCTTCCCGCCAACGAGTGGACCACTGAACCCAAACACGGCCATGCATCCCGCGAAACCAACGGCGAACTCGACCTCCGTTCTTTCCAGACCGCTGTCCCGACCGGGGCTGATCGCACTGGTCTTCGTGGTCGCGGCCGCACCGGCGGTGCTGTTTTTCGATCCGGTCGAGCTGTCTCCGATGCGCAAGGGCCATATCTCCCGCGATCCCCGGGCGACGTATCGGCTCTACAGCGACGACGTCGCCTATGTGGCCGCCTCGCGCACCTGGGATCGGGCGGTCGCGAATCTGTTCGTGCCGCACAACACCCACGTGGTGCCGGTCTGGCGCCTGATCACCTGGGGACTGGTCGCGGCCGCCGGGCGGTTCGAGACTCTGCCCGAGGTGCTGTCGATCGCGTCATACGGCGTGCTCGCGGCGGTGATGCTCGCCATGGGGGCCCTGGCCGCGCGTGAGACGGGCAGCGCCTCGATCGGTCTGGCCGCGATGGCGGCCGTCGGGACGACCTCGCTGCTCTACGCGCCGGCGACCTGGTATTCGGCGGGTCAACCGCTCTGGGCCGGGCTGGGCGTCCTGTCGGCCCTCTTGTATGCCCAGACCTATCGGCGCACGGGCGGCACTCCGGCCCTGTTCCTATCAAGCGCGGCGGCCGTCGCGGCCGGCTGGTGCTGGACCATCGGGCACCTGGCCGGCCCGGTCGCGGCCGTGTACCTGGCGCTTGACGGCCGCAAGCGCTGTCGCGTCGCGGCCCTGGTCCCGTTCCTGGCCTCGGTCCTGGCGGCGACGACCGGGCTGGTCCTGTCCCGAGGCGCGATCGACAGCACGATCAGCTTTCACGGCCGAACCGTTCGCCAGGCGTTCGACCCCTTTCGCGGCCTCAGCCACACGGCCCAGGCGATCCCCGAAAACCTGGTGCTGGGCAATCTGGGCCTCTCGGTCCAGACCACGCCGGTGCAAGGGTTCGTGCTCACCCTGGGCCTTCTTCTCCTCTGGGTCATGCGACCCGGCTCACCTCGATTCGGCCCCAAGGCCGAGCACCCGACACGCCTGCCCTTCGAGCCCCTGGAAAGCGCGGGCCTGGCGCTGATCGCGGGAGCGTACCTGGTCGAATGGAGCTTTCGCGGATACCTCGAGTATCGGTTCCTTCGCACGCTCAACATGCGCTTCATTGTGCCCTGGTACGACGCCATCCCCCAGATCGGGCTGATCCTGGTCGTCGTGGGCTGGCTGCCCCGGCGATCCGGCCGCGGGCTTCCCCGGCGCGTCGCTCGTCCAACCCGCCGACAGGCCCTCGTCGTGCTCGCGCTCACACTCGCGCTCGTCATCCTGAACAAGCCGCGGGTCGACGCTCATTTGCGCGCCAGCTTTCCGTCGCTCTCGCCGAGCGAGCTCGAGCTGATGCCCACCGAACGGCTGCAAACGATGCGCGCAAGCGCCCTCCTGGGAGAAGAGGCCGACTGGCAGCGAGCGTATCTGGTCAGGCTCGACATGGCCGAGGCCGCCGCGCGCCGCCTGGGCGCCGGTCGGGACGAGATTCGCGCGGCCATCGGCCATCCCTGGGTGCCAGGCTCGGTCGGCATCCTCTCGCCCCGGCTCTACGACCTCTACGATTCGCTCGCGCTCCTCGACATTCCCCAGAAGGGGCGCGCCGTCCCCGCCGACGTCATCAGGGAAGCACTCGGCCCGCTGCTCGAGCAGACCCCCGCCCCCAGGCCCGGCTGGATCGGCCCCGACGAGCCCTGGCCGCCCCCCCCCCCCGAGCAGCCCGCGCGATGACCCGCCGCGGCGGACGTTCCGCGCT
>DAIDHE010000469.1 GCA_027459775.1 Planctomycetales bacterium
AGACCATCCTCCCCTCGGTCGTCGGCCTGGACGCCCAGGGCCGGCTCCTGGTCGGCAAGGCCGCGCGCAATCAGCTCGCGCTCGCCCCCGACCGCACCATACGCTCGATCAAACGCCGAATGGGCCACGAAACCACCGTCCCCCTCGGCGATCAGCGACTCACACCCCAGGAAGTCTCGGCCATCATCCTCAAGACGCTCAAGGAACGCGCGGAACGGACCCTCGGGACGGCTGTGACCAGAGCCGTCATCACCGTCCCCGCGTTCTTCAACGACGGCCAACGCCAGGCCACCCGCCAGGCCGGCGAACTGGCCGGGCTCGAGGTCGTGCGCATCATCAACGAACCCACCGCCGCCGTCCTGACCTATAACCCCCACCCGCCCGAGCAAGAACAGCTCCTGGTCTACGACCTGGGGGGCGGAACCTTCGACGTCTCGATCGCACGAGTCGAAAAAGGCGTGGTCGAGATCCAGTCGAGCCATGGCGACGCCCAGCTCGGCGGCGACGATTTCGACCAGCTCTTGCTCGATCTTGTCTGCGATCGCTTCCTCGATCAGACCGGCGTCGACCTGAGACAAGGGGCGGCGTCGCGGGCGCGGGTGCTGCGGGCCGTGGAAGCGGCCAAGGAACGGCTCTCGTTCGAGTCGGTCGCGGTGATCGAAGAAGAATTCATCGCCGAGCGCGACGGCCGGCCGCTCAACCTGGTGATGGACCTGGCGCGCGGCGAGTACGAGGCCCTGATCGCTCCGCTCTTGCAGCGGACGCTCGACTGCGTCGATCGTGCGCTCGAGGACGCCCGCCTTGATGCGCGGCGGATCAGCAAGGTGATCCTGGTCGGGGGCGCGACCCGGACGCCGCTGGTGAGGAGCATGCTCGAGGAACGGCTGGGCCGCCCGGTGCACGGCGAGATCGAGCCCGACCTGGCGGTCGCCATGGGGGCGGCGGTGCAGGGGGCGCTCATCGCGGGCGTGAACGTCGGGCCGATCCTGATCGACATCACCCCGCACTCGCTCGGCATCAGCGCCCTGGGCCCGATCGACGGCGCACCGTCTCCCTTTAGCTTCTCCACGATCATCCCCCGCAACACCCCGCTCCCCGCCAGCCGCTCCGAGGTCTATACCACGGTCCTCGACGACCAGGAGGCCGCCCGGATCGCGATCTTCCAGGGCGAGGACCGCGACAGCCGGCGGAATGCCTTCGTGGGCGATTTCTTGATCGAGGGGCTGGCGAACGCACCGGCCGGCAACCAGGTGCTGGTCAAGTTCGACCTCGACCTGAGCGGCATCCTCAAGGTCACCGCCCGCGAGCGCGCCACCGGGCTGGCCCGAGAGGTCGTGATCGAGAGCGCCGCCGAGCGGTTCCGCGTGCAAGAACGCAGCGACGCCGTCGATCGGCTGGAAGCCGTCTTCGCCTCCCGCCCACTCGCCGATCAGGGCGATCATCCCGTCCCAGCAACCGCCCTCGGGACAGCGCAGGCCTCCACGCTGCGACAGGCGCTCGAATCGGCCCAGGCCCTCGCCCGCAAGGCCGCCGCCATCCTCCCAAGCGCAAGCGCCGAGAACGCCGCCGAGCTCCGCCAGCTGCTCGCCGCGCTCGACGCCGTCCTCGAGCGCCAGGTCGAGGACGAAATCCGCGCCATCGCCCGCGAAGTCGAGGATCTGGTGTTTTACCTCGAGGACGTCTGAGGGACTTGTCACGATCGATCGCCTTATTCAGATTCGGTTGATTATCGAGGCGGCCGCCCGGACCCTCACCCGGCCTTCGGCCACCCTCTCCCGGTGGGAGAGGCTAAGATGAGGGCGCTGATTCTGAACCCTCTCCCTCCGGGAGAGGGCAGGGTGAGGGTGCAGGGGAACCACTCAGTCCTTCGCTTTTCTAAGGCCGCGCATGTCGACCGAAGGCTTGCTCGAAATCCGCTGCCCAACCTGCGGGGCGCGCCAGGAATGGACAAGCACATGCAGGCGCTGTAAGTGCGACCTGCGGCTGCTGCGGACCGCGCTCGAGGCCTACGAGCAAAACCGCCGCGAGTGTCTGCGGCTGCTCTACGCCGGATTCGGCCGCGAGGCCCTCGCCCACGCCCAAACATGCGAGCGCCTCCGCCCCGGCCCCCACGCCCAGAAGCTGGTCGCCCTTTGCCACCTGGTGGATGAAAACTGGGCCCGTGCGATCGAGTGCGCGCGGTCCGTCGCGGCGGACGGCGGTTGACGGGCGCTCATGGCAGGGGTAGGTTAAGCGTGGTATTTCCCGGCCGCTACAAGGTCAAGGAGACGTCTCCCTTTGCCCTCCTTGTTCGTCATCCAGGGTGTCGACCAAGGCAAACGGTTCGAGTTCCAGTCCGGTCCCGTGGCGCTGGGGAGGGACAGCTCGAACACGATCCGGCTGCACGACACCGAGATTTCCCGCCGACACGCCGAGATCAGGCTCGATCGCGAGTCCTGCCAGATCGTCGATCTGGGCTCGGCCAACGGCACCTTCGTCAATGGCGCGGCCGTCGATCAGAAGACGCTCTCACCCGGTGATCAGGTCCAGCTCGGCCAGACGGTCATGCTCTACCAACCGGGCGCGGCTCGCGCCAACCACGACCTGACGGCCCGCGTCGACCTCACCCGCACCGACCCCGACGATCGCTCGGCCATCTTGCGCAGCATCCCCTCGGGCGAGGGCTCGCGGGTGCTCGAGGCCCCCGACGCCGCCGCCGCCGGATGGCTCCGCGATCGGCTCGTCAGCCTCTCGGTCATGTATCGGGCCACCCAGGCCATCACCCACGTCCTCGACACCGACGCCCTGGCCGGCCAGATCCTCGACCTCGTCTTCGAATCGATCGGCGCCGACCGGGGCGCGATCCTGCTCAAGAACGAGGCCGGCGAGCTCGTGCCCAAGGCCGTCCGCTGGAGCGACCCCGACCACCCCGATCAGCGAATGGCGATCTCACGCACGATCACCGATTACGTGCTCGAGAAGAAAGAAGGCGTGATCACCATTGATGCGCCGACCGACGCTCGGTTCGGGCCGGCCAAGTCGATCGTCGACTATCACATTCGCGAGGCGATCTGCGTACCCATCCAGGGGCGGCACAGCTCACTCGGGGTGCTCTACGCCGACGTCCAGGCCGGGGCGTCAGCGCTCATGGGCAAGAACGGCGGCCGGGGCCGATTCAGCCAAGATCAGCTCACCCTGATGGTCGCCATAGGCCATCAAGCGGGCCTCGCCGTGGAAAACACCCTCTTCTATCACGCCAAGATCGAGGCCGAGCGGCTGGCCGCCATCGGCCAGACCATCGCCACGCTGTCCCACCACATCAAGAACATCCTGCAAGGCGTCCGGGGCGGCAGCTATCTCATCGACCTCGGGCTCAAGGAAAACGACGACGGGATCGTGAGGCGGGGCTGGACGATCGTCGACAAGAACCAGAACAAGATCTACAACCTCGTGATGGACATGCTCTCTTTTTCCAAGGAGCGCGAGCCGGCCCTCGAGCCGACTGACCTGAACGAGACGGTCGGCGACGTGATCGAGCTCATGCAGCCCCGCGCCGCCGAGCTGGCGGTGGAGCTCATCTGGACTCCAGCCGCCGACATGCCGTCGGTGCTGGTCGACGCCGAGGGCATCCACAGGGCCGTGCTGAACATCGTCACCAATGCCCTCGACGCCAGCGAAGGGGCCATGGGCGCCCGCGTGACCGTCGCCACGCTCTGGGATCCCGAGCAAGCGATCGCGCGGGTCAAGGTCGCCGACAACGGCGTCGGCATCGATCCCGCCGAAATCCCCTCGATCTTCCAGATTTTCGCCTCCACCAAGGGCGCGCGTGGGACGGGCCTGGGGCTGCCCGTCTCGCAAAAGATCATCCGCGAGCACGGTGGCTCGATCACCGTCGAATCCGAGCCGGGCCAGGGGGCGACCTTCACAATCACCCTCCCCATGACCCGGCGACTCGACGCCAAGGCGACAACCGAAGGACCGACGGTTGGCGAGTGAGGACATACGCCCGAGGCCCTATTGGAGTCCGCCGCCACTGCCCCCCACACCTTGTGCTTCCTCGATCTCGGCCCGCGCCTCCGCGAGCTCCTCCGCGATCCCATCGATCGAGCTGATGATCAGCACCCCGTCCCGGACGCAGTAGGCCAGCCCTCGTTGTTTGAGCAGCAGCCTCAGCGAGGTTCGGAGCGGAATGCCTTCAAGGCTGATCATTATCGTCGATTGCAGCGAAACGTCGGCCTCCTCGAGTCCCTTGGGATCGACGTAGATCGGAATCGGCGGGGATTTCGGCCCTGTCATCGCCTGCTGAATGTATCTGAGAACGTCATCAAGCGCGATTTCGTTCGTGAAAGGCATCGTGATCGGTTGGTCGAGAATCTTCCAGACGGCCTTGTTTCGCGGGTTGTCGTCATGCTTGGCGAGGAAGGCCGTCTCGTGGGCGATGCTCGTGAGTTTCCGACGCTTCTCCGCCGCGACCATGGCGGGCGTTTCGGCCATCATGCCGCCCATGGGGACCATCCCGCTCATCCCGCCGGCCATTCCCATCCCAGCGCCCGTGCCACCCATCCCGCCTCCCATTCGACTCATCATGCCGGCCGTCGGATTGTTCGGCTGTTGGGGTGGGGCCGCTTGCTCGGCCTGCGGCTGGGGGAGATCCTTCACGGATGCGTTCTTCTTGGCCTTGAGGACATCCTGACTGGTGTTGTTCCCGCCCTGTCCGCCGCCGGCCTGGTATTCGGCGACGGCGACGGCCGTCGTGCAGGCGGCCACGACGAGGGGGATCACGATCGACTTGGTTGCCGTCCAGAACATGGCGCTCAGTGCTCCTTGTACGAGGATCTTGACCGATGTGGAAAGCGTCGTGATCGAGGCGAGCGACGCGCCTGTGGCGACCGCGCGGGCGGCGGCGAGGGTCGCCGTCTCGAGTACCACCGGCGCGGCGGCCCGACCGCCCGACAGGGTGAGCTGACTCAAAAGCGCGGTCCCGGTGAGAGCGACGCCACGGCGCGTAAGGCGCTTCGAAAGCAGCGTCTTGGCTCGCGCCAGCCGTCCCTTGACCGTCCCCAGCGGGCAGCCCAGACGCATGGCCGCCTGTTCATGTGTAAGCCCCTGCATGTAACACAAGACGATCGCCGTCCGGTATTGATCCGGCAGCCGATCGAGCTCGGTGTGCAGCAAGAGCTGGGTCTCGCCCGCATCGTGGGGATCGAGCACCGGTCGCGATTCCACGAGCGCGATCGCATCGGCCGAGCCGCCCACGGGGGCGCGCTTGGCCGCCATCGCGCGCGCCTTCAGCGACACCCGATAGGCGACCCCATACAGCCAGTTGCCCAAAAGATCGCTCCGCCTGAGCGTTCGCGCCTTTCGCACCAGAACCAAAAACGTGGCCTGAAAGGCGTCGTCAACATCATTGGGATCTCGCAGCAGCCGCCGGCAAACCCCCAGCACCATCCCCCCATGGCGCGCGACCAGCGTTTCAAAGGCGGCCTCGTCGCGGTCGGCGACAAACCGGTTCAAGAGATCGCCGTCCGAGACACCGGCCGTCGTCCCGCTGGTGAACAGCCGACTCAGGTCGGCGGCCAGCGAGCCGCTCGAACCATCCCGCGACAGAGCCATCAAACCCTCCCCTCACCCCCCACGGCGGCCCGCTTCGATCACTGATACTCCCGCAAGGGTCGGAACTGGATGCGCGATTTTCCGATCAATTAATGAGTCCTGACCCCTTTGATTGACCCCTGATTTGGCTCGCTTCCTCTTCCTCGGCCTCGAGCTCGCGGAGCGCTTCCTCGAGCTGATCGCTGATGCTCTCGATCCCCGTGATGATCAGCACGCCGTCGCGCACGTAATAATCCAGATCGAGCTGCGCCAGAATCAATTGCAGCGTGGTCTTGAGCCGAATCCCCTCAAGGTTGATCGAGACCGTCGATTGCAGGCTCTTTTCCGCCTCGCCAAGCCCGACGGGGTCCACGTAAATCTGCAGGCCAGGGGCCTTGGACGCCTGCGACTTCGGGCCGCTGGTCGCTTCTCGAATGTATTTGAGAATATCATCAAGCGAGGTGTCGTTGATGAATGGCATGGCGATTGGCTGCTCGAGCATTTTCCAGACGGCCTTGCTCAGCGGGCTGGGATCCTTCTTGGCGAGCCGCACCCGGTTGGTGATCGTGGCGAGCCTGCGCTGCCGCGCCCGCTCGGCGGATTCTTCCTCGTCGGCCTCGCCCCCCATCGCCCCGCCAGCGCCCGGAGCGGGACCGCTCATCGCGCCGGCCATCGCCCCGGGCGGGAGATTCGCGGCCTTGCCGACATCCCGCGGCACCGCCTTTCCCTGCAAGAATCCATCCGCGTTGCCAGCCCTCGCGGAGTCGCCCTGATAGGCCCCCAAGGCAAGCGCCGTCGTGCCAGCGGCGACGATCAGCGGAACGACGATCTTGATCGATGTCTTGAACATGGCGCGTGCAACTCCTTGAAGAAACTCATGGGCGCGTGGCGCAACCAACGCCGCGTACGCGATTCGAGCGGGCCGATCCCAAGATCCCCGCCCCGTTCATTGCCGGATCTGAAGCAGCTTGCGCATCCGGTCGCGCATCGCCAACCAGGGGGGGTCAAGCTCGATCGGGACGTCGTCCGGCTCTTCCTCGAGAGGCTCCGGCCGCCCCTCGCCGTCAACCTGGACAAACTGCATCAGTCCATCCATCCACGGCGAACCGCTTTCCGTATGCGAGGTGCCCCAGAGGGCGACGACGATCTGAGCCCGCGCGCGATGGATCTGCCGGCCCCGGATCTGGACGACCTTGCCGATCGGGACCGGCTCGTAGCAGCGGATGTCGAGGACGCGTTTCAGGACGAGATTGGCACTCAGGCCCGCGGCGCGGAAGGCCGTCGCATAGCCGGCCTCGAGCGCGAGCGAGAGCAAGACCCCGGCGTAGAGGGTGCCATGGTGATTCGCATCTTTAGGCAGAACAAGGCGATGCGTCCAGGTCTCGATGTCGTTCGCGGGCAATTCCGCCATGCTCGTCGCGTCCGCATGATGAATGAATGAGGACCTTGTGACATGGGCGAGCCTTGAGATTAGCACAACGACAAGAGTCGGGCAACGTGGCGGGAGGGGAGATTCTTACGAGATGGGTGCAAAAAAAAAACCCTCCGCGGGGAGGGCTTAATTGCGCCGGTAGGGATCGAACCTACGACCTCCAGGTTATGAGCCTGGCGAGCTAACCGCTGCTCCACGGCGCAAATGGAGTATACGGTCTCGACCCTCGAAAAGAAAGGGGCGACGCGAAGAAAACGCCCCGAATCTCGGCCGCGAAAGCGGCAATCGCACTCCGGGAAGGGACGGCTCGCCCGGCCGGCCGCGGTTTGCCGAAGAAGAAGGGGGGTCGCGAGCCGATTTGCGCGACCCGGCGAGTGGAGACGGGCCGTGCATGATTCGATGACGGGGTTTCTCGATTATCTGACCAAGGAGCGGAACGCGTCTCCGCATACGATTCGCAATTACGCCGAGGATCTCCGGCTGTTTCAGAGCTTCCTCGAACAGGCGCCAGCCGAGGGAAACGACCCCGCCCTGGTCGACCCCCGCCGGCTCAGGCGTTATTCGGCGTGGCTGTCCGGGGCGGGCTATCGGCCGAGCACGATCGCGCGGCGGCTGGCAAGCCTGAGGTCGTATTACCGTTTTCTTCGAAGGCGTGGGCTGGCTGAGTCGGACCCCACGACGGCTCTCCGCAACCCCAAGCAATCCAAGCGGTTGCCTCGCCTGTTGCGAGTCGACGAGGTGCTCAAACTGCTCGATTCGGTGGCGATGGACACCGCGGCCGGCTTGCGTGATCGGGCGATGTTCGAGACTCTCTATGGGGGCGGCCTGCGGGTCGGTGAGCTGGTCGCTCTCAACCTGGACGACCTGGACCTGGAACAAGAGATGGCTCGGGTGCGTGGCAAAGGAAGGCGCGAGCGGCTCTGTCCCTTCGGAACCATGGCCGCGGATTGCCTGCGGTGGTGGCTCGCCGCGCGCAAACCCCGGGTCGCTCACGAAAAAGCCTTGTTCCTCAATCAGCGTGGGTCGCGCCTGACCAGCCGCAGCGTGGGGCGGCTGCTGGAGGGGCATCTGGCGCGGGTGGGCCTGGTCCACTCCGCGAGCCCGCACACGCTCAGGCACAGCTTCGCCACCCACCTCCTCGACCGCGGCGCCGACCTGCGCAGCGTCCAGGAACTGCTCGGTCATCGAAAATTGACGACAACTCAGATCTACACCCACGTCACACAGGACCGGTTGCTTGATATCTATCAGGGAGCGCACCCGCGGGCCTGAAAACAACGCTCGTCGGGCGCGACCGGAGTACGCCAGGGTCAGGATCGGGCCGCGCGAGACGCCCGATCCCGCGACGGAAAACGGACGTCGAGCGCACCCGACGAGCCGCGCCGGCTCGTCGTCAATCGGACTCGAGCAATCACCCCACGCCGCCGCCTTCCGGCGGTCGGAGGCCGTGCGCCCCGGTCGTTCACCCGCCCCGAAGCCCGCTTTGCGACGAGACCAGCCCATAAGATTACGCCACGATCCAGCCATGATTCTTTTTTTTGACGGTGTTGCATCCATGACATAGACGTTCTCTTGGATCAACGTCGCGACGCCTGACGCGTCGTCCCCGAGTTCTGTTCGCGTGGGCGGATGAACCGCGTCGGCGACGACCCGGGGGCGCGATGTTGAGCCCATGGGCGATCGAGGGGTTGCCCGCGTTCGCCTTGCCCGCAAGATCTCTCATGGAGGACGGACTGGCCTGGCGGCCCACCGCCACGCGTATGACGAGAGAATTTTTCCATGCAGAAGCTCCGCATTCTCATCCTCTACCCTGACCGGGCCGGCCTGATGCTCTTGGGCTCGATGCTCAAGTCGCTGGGTCACGTGATCGAAGAGGCCGACAACGACCGCGCCGCCGTGCGGCTGATGGAGCGAAACAACATCGACCTGGTGCTGGCCGGGGTGGATCCGCTCGACGCCGAATCG
This sequence comes from Planctomycetales bacterium, assembly GCA_027459775.1. Lineage (GTDB taxonomy): Bacteria > Planctomycetota > Planctomycetia > Isosphaerales > Isosphaeraceae > JAKBAP01. The sequence goes on from DAIDHE010000469.1 coordinate 8,969, forward strand.
CTGGAGATCCTCTCCTACGTCAGACGGAAACATCGGGACGTGCCGGTGATCCTGCTGTTCCCGCGTCTGCACCCCGAGCGCGCCAAGGAAGCACTCCGCATGGGGGCGATGGCGGTGCTCAAATACCCGGTGCCGGCGGCCGAGCTGCGGGCGACGGTGCTGCAAGCCCTCGAGCTCTGCGAGGCCCGCGTCGCCGCTCACCCCGTACTCGCCCCCGTTCCCGCTCGAGCCTCCGTTTCGCACCCCGAGCCCGATCCGCCCACCGCCCCGGCCAGGGTCGCGACCAATCACACGGTTCCGCTGGGGTTCCCGACCGCGCCGGCTTTGACCACCGCGGCCCCGCCGGTTTCACCCCAGCGCGTCGACCAGATCGCTCGCGAGCTGGGGCTCCTGGGTCAGGATCCAGGCTGGAAGCAAGTGATCGATCTCGCGTCGACGATCGCCGCCTCGAAGAGCTCGGTGCTGATCGTCGGCGAGACCGGGACGGGCAAGTCGATGGTGGCCCGGTTGATCCATGCCCTGGGCAATCCCCGCAGCCCGTTCGTGGCCGTCGAGGGCTCCGCGCTCGCCGACGATTTTTCGCTGCGTCAGCAGGCCGAGGGCGATTCACTCGAGAGCTCTCCCCAGCCTTCGGCCGAGTGGCTGAACAAACTCGCCGCGGCCAAGGGGGGCACCCTTTACCTCGACGAGGTCGCCGCCCTGCCGATGGAGCTTCAGCTCAGCCTGCTCCGCGAGCTCCAATTCCGCGATTACGAGGCCGCCGCCGGCCGCACCATCCACATGGGCGAGGCCCGGTTCCTGATGTCCACCCGGGAAAACCTGCCCAGCCTGATCGAGCAGGGCCGGTTCCGCCAGGAACTCTACCACCGCGTGAGCGTGATCAGCTTGATGCTGCCGCCGCTCCGCCATCGAAGCACTGACATCGAGATCCTGGCCGAAACGTTTCGCACGCGGTACGCCCAGGAATTCCACAAGCCCGTGTCAGGCTTCACCCGCGACGCGCTCGACGTTCTGGAACGGCACGACTGGCCGGGCAACGTCCGCGAGCTCGAAGCCGCCATCCAGCGGGCCGTCGCCCTATGCACGGGCCCGCGGATCAATTCCAACCACCTGGCGCCGATCCTGAACCACAACCGCCAGACCCGCGGCGAGGGAGGCGCTCCCAAACCCCACCTCAAAATGGGCGTCAGGCCGCTCAAGGAGGCCCTCGAGGAACCCGAAAAGCGGATCATCATCCAGGCCCTTCAGGCGTTCAACTGGAACCGCCAGGAGACCGCCAAGGTCCTCGACATCAACCGCACCACGCTCTACAAAAAGATGAAAAAGTACGGGCTCTTGATCGACGAGCCAATCTGGGTCAATTGACCGGAACCGCGGCGGGCGGCTGATGCGCCCGCCGCGGCCGGGGTACTTTCGCGGGCCCGGGGCATGATCAGCTTTTGATGATATCTCGAACCGTCATTCCAGCCGGGATCATGGGGAGTACGTGCTCCTGGTAAGGGACGAGCACGTCGAGCACGTAGGGGCCGGGGTGGGCGATCATCTCGGCGAGCGCCTGGGGGACGTCGGCCTTGGCCCGGATCTGCCGCGCGGCCACGCCGAAACCGCGCGCCATCGTGACAAAATCGGGATAGGTGTTCTGGGGCAGCTCGCCGTCGCCCTGGCCCTGGGCCTCGGGGTCGGTGATCGGGCCCAGATAGGTGTGGGCGCGGTTGCTGTTGTAGAACCGGTCCTCCCACTGCACGACCATCCCCAGGTGCTGGTTGTTGAGGATGATCACCTTGACCGGCAGGTTTTCGCAGTGGACGGTGGCGAGTTCCTGGACGTTCATGAGAAAGCTGCCGTCGCCGTCGATATCGACCACGAGCGCATCGGGAAACGCCGCCTGGGCGCCCATGGCGGCCGGCAGGCCGTAGCCCATCGACCCCAGGCCGCCCGAGGTGAACCACGACCGGGGGTGCTTGAACTTGGTCCACTGGGCGGCCCACATCTGATGCTGGCCGACGCCGGTGGTCATGATGAATTCGCCGCTGGCGAGCTTGGAGAGCTCCTCCAGAACGTATTGGGGCAGGATCACGTCGTCGCGCTGTTCGTACGACATGGGGTCGCTGGCGCGCCAGTCGTCGATCCGCCTGAGCCATTCGCGGAAGTCGCCGGGGACGGCAAGGGGTGCGATCGCCTCGAGAAACTCTCGCACGTCGGCGTGGATCGCGGTGTGGGCGAATTTGTTCTTGTTGATCTCGGAGGCGTCGACGTCGACGTGCACGATCCGGCCGTGCTTGGCGAATTCGCTGAGCTTGCCCGTGACCCGATCGTCGAAGCGAACGCCGAAGGCGAGCAAGAGATCGGCCTCGTTGACCGCGTAATTGGCGTAGACCGAGCCGTGCATGCCCAGCATGTCGAGCGAGAGGTAATGGTCGCTGGGCAGAGCGCCCAGGCCATGGACCGTCATGGCGACGGGGATGCCGGTCCTGGCGGCGAATTCGCGGAGCGCGGGGGCCGCGCCCGCCGCGATCACGCCGCCGCCGCAATAGATCACGGGGCGCGACGACCGCGCGATCGCCGTGAGAACCTCTTGAATCTTCTCGGCCGCGGGAGGCGGCGGCAGGCGATAGCCGGGCAGATCCATCGCCACGTTGTAATCGGGGTTGGCCACGATCGTGTTCTGGATGTCCTTGGGCAGGTCGACGAGCACCGGGCCCGGCCGGCCGGTGTTCGCCAGATGGAACGCTTCCCGCATCACCCGCGCGATGTCGCGGGCGTCGCGCACCAGGTAATGGTGCTTGGTGATCGCCCGGCAGACCTCGACCATCGGCGTTTCCTGGAACGCATCGGTGCCGATCACGTGAGTGGGAACCTGCCCGGTGATCGCCACGATGGGGACCGAGTCTAGCTTGGCGTCGGCCAGCCCGGTCACCAGGTTGAGCGCGCCCGGCCCCGAGGTCGCCATCACCACGCCGGTCTTTCCCGACGCCCGAGCGTAACCCTCGGCCGCGAACACGCCTCCCTGTTCATGACGCGGTAAAATGGTGCGAATCCGGTCCCTGCGCCGGGTGAGCGCCTGGTGCAGGGGCATGCTGGCGCCGCCAGGATAGGCGAAAAGAACCTCGACGCCGTGACGAACCAGCGACTCGACGACGACGTCGGCCCCGGTGATCGGCAAGGTCGCGGTTGGTTTCAGCGTCTGGGTGTTCTGGATCGCGGCCACGGCGGCTCCCCTTGTTCCGGTCAATCAAACAGGACGGTTCATCGCATCTTGAGGCGACATGGTCATTGTAACCCGTCGTCCCACCCCTCGCCAACAATCCAACCCGCGATACGGAGCCAAATCACCCATGCCTTCGCTTTCCAGAGCCGTGATCACAGGTGCATCGTCGGGGATCGGCCGCGAGCTCGCGCGCCAGCTCGTCCGGGACCGGGGGATGACCATCCTGGCCACCGCCAGGCGCGGCGAGCGGCTGGAGGAGCTCGCCCGCGAATTCCCCCCTGGCCGGGTGCACACCCTGGCCGGTGACCTCGCCGACCCCGCGTTTCGCCACCGGCTCTGGAACCACGCCGAGACCACACTGGGACGCGTCGATTTGCTCGTCAATAACGCCGGGATTGGCAATTACAGCGAATTCATCGATCAGGCCCCCGCTCCGATCGCCGACATGGTCGAGATCAACCTGGTCGCGCTTCTGGACCTCACTCAGAGAGCCGCCCGGCACATGAAGGTTCACGGCGGGGGACAGATTCTGCAAATCTCGTCGGTCCTGGGTTTCATGGGGATGCCCGCGTCGGCGGTCTACACGGCGACCAAGCACGCGGTCAACGGGTTTACGAAGAGCCTGCGGTACGAGCTCCGCGGGACTGGCGTGCGGGTGTGGGCGGCCTGTCCCGGACGCACCGAGAGCGAGTTTCGCGCGGTCGCCTTGGGGGATCGGGCGGACGTGGCGCGGTTGCCGCGGGGCGAGCCCGCCGAACGGGTGGTGCGGGCGATCGTGCGTGAGCTCGGCGGCCGGTCGGTGCTTTTCGCCCCTTCCTGGAAATCGTGGGCGGTCGTCGTACTGGCGACGCGGTTTCCGGGGCTGCTGAGCTGGCTGATCGGCCGGTTCGCGGTGGGCTCGCATGTCCACGTGTTGCGCTCGGTTGGAACGCCCGGCGAAGGGAAGGGGCCGGGTGCCTAATCCCCCGGTCCCATCGGCTCCTTGACCGAACGAACGAAGTGCATCCCCTTGCCCCGCGCCTTGAGCGCGGCCGCCTGGGCCTCGGCAAGGGCCTTGGCGGTGTAATCAAAAGTCGCCACGGTCCGCCCCCCCACGTCGCAGACCGCCCAGACCACCCGCATCCGGGGCATGGCCTGGGGCTTGGGCCTGCGCTCGGCGGGGGTGGAGCGCGCCTTTGGCGCGGGCGCGGGCTCGTTCGAAATCCCCATCGCCTCGGCTGCTTCGGCCATCGCGCGGAGCTCGCGCCGGTTGACGATGCGTCGTCCCATGATTCCGCCTCGGATCGCGTGAATCGACCAGTTTCGTCAGGCGGCCGCCCGATCGCGCCGCACTCCCTTCACGAGTAAACGGCGATTCGCGGGAAACGGCAAGACCGATTCACGACTTCAAGGTTCGCCGGGGATCGTCCGATCCAGTTTCTCGGCCGGCAGGCGATACAAGGTCGACTGGTCGATGGGCTCGAACCCCAGCGAGGCATAGAGCCCCAGCGCGGGCAGGTTGGTCGATGCGGTCTGCGCCGCGACGATCTGGATCTGGTTTTCGCGAAGCCTGCGGAACATCTCGGCCACGAGGAACCGCCCGTGCCCCTTTCTACGCTCGCTGGGGACGACCTCGAGCTTGATCAGCCCGACCCGCGCCCGGTCGTCCCGGCGGCTGAACCAGCCCATGTCCCAGGTCTCGGCCGAGCCAATGATCGCGCCCGTCGATTTCGAGACCAGCAGAGCCCGCATGACTTGAAAATCGCCGAGCGCGACCCCTTCCCACCAATCGGCCGGCGCGGAATCGTCGACGAAGTCGACGCGCGCCTGCCTGCGGATCACAGCAGCGCGGGGGTCGCGAGGCTCGGGCCGGTCGAGATCGGCCTCGAGCAAAATCGCGGTCGACACGGGCTCGTAGCCGAGCTCGGCGAGCGCCCGCGCGAACGCACGCTCTTGCGTGGTGACCCCCGATCCCTCGCTCCCCCCGGCGACGCCCCAGTAAAAAGGATTGAGCGGAAAGAGCGAGCCGGCGTAGATCACCCGCGCCCCCCGAGCGCGCAGGTATCGCTCTCCGCGCTGGATCAATTCCGAGGCCAGATTGGTCTCGGCCAGGTCGGGTCTGACGACGAGCTGGACGATCGCGCCAACCTCGTGAGAGAGTTCGAACGGCCGGAGGGCCGGGATGGGATAGTCGGGCCCAAATCCGGCGTGGACGAAACCGACCACCTGGCCGTCGAGCTCGGCGACGATGAGGCCGCGAGCGTCGAAATTCACCCCGCCCCAGGCGTGGGCGTCGAACTCATGGACGCGGAGTGCGCAGGCGACGCCGGGCGCAAGCGCACGCGCGTTCCACAGCCGCGTCAGCGCGGGCGGGTCGAAGTTCCGAAAATGGCGAAAGGTTAGGGGCACGTTGGTTGGCCGGCAAGGGACAAGGCCAACCCGCGTGCGAGCCCGATCGGGCTCGGACGGCTTGGCCGAATCATCGCTCGGGGAGCAAGACCGGAACGGGCAGGGGAGTGAACCTTCGGGCCGTCACTCTCCGCCGCCGACCTCGCCGCCGACGCGATCGACGACCTGAAAGGTAACAGCGATCGAGTCGATCGACCGGCGCGATCGGGCTCAGGGAACCTCGACCAGGATATCGTCGTTCTCGACCCGGACGGCGTATACCGGGTGTTTGATCCGCGGTCCCATCGGGGTCGAGCCGGTGCGAACGTCGAATCGCCAGCCGTGCCAGGGACAGATGACGGAGGTTCCCTCGATCTCGCCGTCGGCCAGGGGCCCTCCCTGGTGGGGGCAAACTCCGTCGATCGCCGAGACGACGCCGTCCACGTTGAAGAGGGCGTAGATTCGCCCTTCGAATTCATATTCGCGCGCGCTGCCTACCGGGAGATCGCCGAGCGTCGCGAGTTTCACAAACCGCGCCATGCGGATGGCACTCCAAGAATACTGGCGAAATCCCCCCGCCATCGAACGACGCATGGCGCGCTGGCCTGGTCCGCCCGGATCGTGATCGCCGACAGTGATTCTACCCAACCGCACCCTTGGGCTCAAATCGGCCGTGGTCGCGAGTGGACTCTGGCGGCGGGGCGCCTAAAACAATCGGGACGCCTGGCCTGCCACAAGCGGCCGAGGGATCGCCAATCGAGCGGGCGGGCACGGGGAATGGCATGACGGACGATGTTTTTGATCTCATCGTGGTGGGCGGCGGGCTGGGCGGGCTGGCCACGGCAGCGCTCGCCCAGCGGCTCGGTCAGCGCACGGCCCTGCTCGAGTCCCACACCAAGCTCGGCGGCTGCGCCGGCTATTTCGAGCGCGGGCCCTACACGTTCGATGCCGGCGCGACCGCTCTGATGGGGCTCGATCGGGGCGAGCCGATCGGCGACCTGGCGGCGATGCTCGATCTCGAGATCGCCTCCGCGCCCGCGGATTCCTATCGGGTGCATCTCCCCGATTCCGTGCTCGACATCAGCGCGGACCAGGCGCGGTTCGAAGACGACCTGATCCAGGCCCTGGGCGCGCAAGGCGCGAGGGAGGCCTCGGTGCGTGCGTTCTGGCGGATCCAGCAGGCGATCGGGCGCACGCTCTTCGAGAAAGCGGCCAGGATACCCCGGCTGCCGGCGGGCTCGCCAGCGGATCTCATCCAGGTTCTGAGAGTCCTCGGCCCCTCCGGCCTCCTGGCGGGGGCGACGGCGATCGCGACGGTGAGCCACCTCATGACCGTGCTCGGGCTCGGGCGCGATCCGCGGTTGCGAGCGCTCGTGGGGATGCTGCTCGAGGACACCGCCCAGGCCGGCCCCGAGACGGTCCCCCTCGCCAACGCCTCGGCCTGTCTGCACGCCTATCGCCGCGGCATGCGCAGACCCCTGGGTGGCATGAAGGCGTTTGTCGAGACCTTCGCGCGGCGGTTCCGCGCGCTCGGCGGCGAGCTCAAGACGGCCACGCTCGTCGATCGCGTCGAGGTGCTCAAGCCGGGCGATCGCTCGCACGATGGTCCTCGGTTCGTGGTCCACACCCGCCGCCGCGATCGGCTGTCGGCCCGAAACGTGGCGTTCAACCTCCCGATCGACCTGGCGGCCAGGCTGCTGGACCGACCGCTCGCGGGACGGTTGGCGGTCGACGAATCACGTTCCCGGGCGGCCTGGAGCGCCTTCACCGGCTATCTGGCGATCGACCGAGCGGCCGTTCCCGACCAGGCGCCGCTCTTCCACCAGGTCTTGCGTTCTTATGATGAGCCGCTCCACGACGCGAATAACGTGCTGATCTCGCTTTCGCCCGTGGGCGACCTGGGTTACGGCCCGGAATCGGTTCGCGTCGCCACTCTGTCAACGCACACTCGTCCGCGGGATTGGGCCGACCTCGATCGAGACTCGCTCGAGCACAAAAAAAAGGATTTCGAGAATCGGATGCTGGCCGCTTTAGGCCAGGCGCTGCCACTCGCGCCGGCGGCCCTGCACCACGCCGAATTCGGCACCCCGCGGGCCTTCGCGCGTTATACGCGGCGAACCGCGGGCGCGGTCGGCGGCCCGGCCGCCTCGCGGTTCAACAGCAATTTCCTCGCCGTCGGACATGACGCCCTCGGGCCGGGCCTGTTCCTGGTGGGCGATTCGGTGTTTCCAGGGCAGGGAACCATGGCCGTGGTCGTCTCGGCCATCCGCGTGGTCGAGCGCCTGACAGGCATCACCTGGGACGCCTTTCGTCGCGGGCGCGGCTCGATCCTAGACCGGCCTTGTCTCGGGCGCGCGGAAATCCTAGCCTGAATCGCGGTGATCGTCCGCGAAACCCCATCCCCGAGGCTCCTGGTCCATGCTCGACGCCCTGGTCGTCGCCCCGCACCCCGACGACGCCGAGCTCGGCATGGGCGGGACCATCATCAAGCTCATCCAGACCGGCTGGTCGGTGGGCGTCCTGGACCTCACCGACGGCGAGCCCACGCCCCTGGGCTCGCCCGCGCTCCGCAAGGCCGAGACCGAACAGGCCAATGCCTGCCTGGGCCGGCCGTGGCGAGCCAACCTGGGCCTCCCGAACCGCCAGCTCGAGCCCAGCCTGATCCATCGCCGCGCCCTGGCGGGGGTCTTTCGCGAGACCCGCCCCAGGCTGATCTTCGCTCCCTACTGGGAAGACGCCCACCCCGACCACACCGCCGCGACGAAACTGGTCGAGGACGCACGGTTCTGGAGCAAGCTCTCCAAATCGGACATCCCCGGCCAACCGTTTCACCCCCAGCGGATTCTCTACTACTTCAGCGTCCACTTGCGGATTCCCGAGCGCCCGAGCCTCTTGATCGACGTCTCCGACCAGGTCGACGCCAAGCAGGCGGCCCTGGAATGCTATCGATCGCAGCTCGTGGACAATCAGCCCCCCGGCAAGATCGGCGTGATCGAGGCGGTGCGCGACCGCACCCGCTACTGGGGGCATTTCGTCGGGGTCGCGCATGCCGAGCCGTTCGCCAGCCGCGAGCCGGTCGGCCTGCGCGGACTGGGCGATCTGCTGCTGTGATCGCAAAGGCGATCCTCGGCCTGGGGTGGTGAAAAGTTGGTCTTGACCATGGTTTTCGTGGGCACGCCGTCTCGGGGGTTTTGTTGCCCGAATGGGACGAGATCAAGAGCGCCGTCGCGTATCGGACTTGGTGGCGGCCGGTTCCCTGCCACGGCCCCCCTCATCCGCCGCTGCGCGGCACCTTCTCCCGCAGGGAGAAGGATCAACACATGACCCTCTCCCTCCGGGAGAGGGTGGCCGAAGGCCGGGTGAGGGTCCGGACGCGGCCAACGGAAACGGTTCGATCCGCGGCCTGACAATCGCAACGAAACCGGGATCAAGGAAAAGGCCCGTCAAGATCAACTTCTCACCACCCCAGCCTCGGCCTCTCGCCTAAATCCTTGGTCGCGGAGAGCGGGATCTCCATGACTGGCCTTCGATCACGCTCCGTTGCCCTTGCCGTCGGGCGCCTCGCGCCGGGGGAGCAGACTGTCGACGGTGATCGCGGGCAGCTTTTAGCCACCAATCACGACGTGGACTTGCTCGCCGGTTCCGAACGTCTTGTGGGACCGGTAACCGTTCTTACCAGGCCGTGAGTAGACCTCGACCTGGCGGTCGATCAGGTTCACGATCCAGTAGACGGGGATCCCACCCCTCGCATAAGCCGAGAGCTTCTGGCCGCGGTCCTGGCCGAGCGTCGAGGCCGAGACCTCGACCACGAGGGCCACATCGGCCGCCGTGGGGAGTCGGAATTCGTAATCGGCGTCGACGCCCCGAACGATCGCGACGTCCGGCTCCGGCTCGTCGTAATCGGGAAGCCGCACCGGCTCGTCTTTCCGAGACGTCCATCCGGCCGGCAGTCGGCTCTCGAGCGCCTTCAGAACCTCCTTGGCGACCCACCCATGCGCCGCGGTCTTCCCCATTTTGTCCACCAGCTCGCCATCAATGAGCTCGACCCTGCCGGGATCCTCGAGAGCGCCCGCCTCGATGATCCGCTCATATTCATCCACGGTGATCCGGTGAACGCTCGGAGACGGCGCCGTCGGTCGAGTCGTCGTGGCCGTGGACATCGGGTCTACTCCGTCTCCGGGATGGGGCCGCGGTCTCCGCTCTGACAACCGGCCTGTTCGGGGAGCGATACGGCGTCGGAACGGGATTTGGAGCCCACGGGCATGATTGTGTCCCCCAAGAGCGGAACAAGCAACCGCGAAGTCCCGTCGGCCCAGGGGACGAAGCAAGAAATCAACGCAAGAGAGACCAGACCGCCCATGCAGGTATGGGTCGCTTTGCATGGCCCATGTTCGCCTTGGCCGATGTTCGCCTTTATCCACGCGGCGCGATCCGCACGCGGCGGCCGTGGATCTCGAGCCGGCCCTCGGCGTAGAGCGAAATGGCCTCGGGCAGCGCCTTGCATTCGGCCTTGAAGACGCGGGCGGCCAGGCTCTCGACCCGGTCGTCCTCCTTCACGTCGACCACCCGTTGCAGGATGATCGGGCCCGAATCGTAGGCGTCGTCGACGAAATGGATCGTGCAGCCGCTGACCTTCACGCCCGAATCGAGGACCGCCTGGTGGACCTTGGCGCCGTAATAGCCCTTGCCGCAGAAGGCCGGGATCAGCGAAGGATGCACGTTGAGCACGCGGCCGCGATAGTCGTCGGGGATGGTGAGCAGCGAGAGAAAGCCGGCCAGAACGACCAGATCGGCGCGCGCGCCCCGGATCGGCCCGAAGACCGAGTCGCTGAACTCCCCGTTCGAACGCCGGCCGCGCCTGGCCAGTGCGAGCGGGATCCCGGCCGCTTCCGCGCGCGCGATCGCCCCGATCCGCGGCCGGCTGGCGACCACCACCACGATCTCCGCCTTCAACCGCCGCTCGCCGATCTGGTCGATCAAACTCTGCAGCGTCGTCCCCTCGCCCGAGACGCACACCGCCAGCCGGATCGGCGAACCGACGATCGGCGGATTTCGAAACGCTCGAACCATTCCTGGCGACCTTTCACCTGATACCTCGCGCGCGTACCGAGACCCTCCGCCCTCTTCCTCTCCATCCTGCCCGCGCCCTGGGGGGATGGCAAGTTTTCGCGCGCTTCTCGAAAGCGATTTCAGGGTTCAAGCGCGCCAGCCGCCCCAAGAACCCGCTGGCACCGCCCGCACAGCGTGGGATGCGCAGGCGAAGCACCAACCTCAGGCCGATGGTTCCAGCACCGCTCACACTTGGCGTGGGCCGATCGCCGGGCGGCAATCGCCACGCCCGAGCCCGCCACGCCCGGCTCGACCACGACCTCCGCCACATTGCAAACCTCGGCCAGCAGCCCTCTGTGCGCCTCGAATCGATCGGCGTCCTCGGCGACGATCAGGACGCTCGCCTCCTGGGCGCTGCCGATCTGCTTGGCCTTGCGCAGCGATTCGAGCTCGAGCAGAATCCGGCCCCGCGCCTCGAGAATCCACCCCCAGCGGGCGTCGCACTCGGGGTCGTCCCAGGCCGGCTCGGGCTCGGGAAACGTCGCAAGATGGACGCTGGTCGCGCGCGACCCCTCGGGCCGATAGTCCCACGATTCCTCGGCGGTGTGCGGGATGATCGGGGCCAGAAGCAGCGTCAGTTGCTCGTGCAGTTTCGCCAGCACGAACTGCGCCGCCCGGCGGTCGGGCCCGGCCGGAGACTCGGCATACAGACGGTCCTTGAGAACGTCCAGGTAAAAGCTCGAAAGCTCGACCGCGCAAAACTGATACACCCGCTGAAACACCCGGTAAAACTCGAACTCCTCATAGGCCGCTCGAGCACCCCGCACGAGCGCGTTCAAGCGCCCCAGCGCGTAACGGTCGATCTCATGCAGCGAGCCGGGTTCCACCAGGTCCGGGTCGAAGCCCCGATAATCCTCGAGGTTTCCCAGAATATACCGGAACGTGTTGCGGATCTTGCGATAGCTCTCAGAGGCCTCCTTGATCCCCCGCTCGCTCATCCCGATGTCGTCGGCGTAATCCATGCTGGCCACGTACAGCCTGAGCACGTCCGCGCCGTATTTGGCGGTAGCCGTCTCGGCCGGGATGTAGTTCCCCAGCGACTTCGACATCTTGCGGCCCTGGTCGTCGACCACGAAACCATGGGTCAGCACCGTCTCGAAAGGGGCGCGGCCGGTCGAGCCGACGGCGGTCAAGATCGACGATTGGAACCAGCCGCGATGCTGGTCGGAGCCCTCAAGATACATAAACGCCGGATAGCCCAGGTTGAACTCGCTGGCCAGCACGCCGCGATGGCTCGAGCCCGACTCGAACCAGACGTCGAGGATGTCGCCCTCTTTCGCGAAATCCCCCGCGCCGCAGCGCGGACAGCGCAGGCCCTCGGGCAGGATCTCGTCGGTGGGGCGGGTGAACCAGGCGTCGGCGCCCTCGCGGCGGAACAGGTCGCGAAAATGACGCACGGTGGCCGCCGTCAGAACTTGCTCGCCGCATCCGGTGCACTTGAGGGCGGGGATCGGAACGCCCCAGGCGCGCTGGCGGCTGATGCACCAGTCGGGCCGCCCGGAGACCATCGCCTCGATCCGGTTGCGGCCCCACGAGGGAAGCCAGCGCACGGCGGCGATGGCCTCCAGGGTTCGCTCGCGGAGATTCGCGTGGTCGACCAGGATGAACCACTGCTCGGTCGCCCGAAAGATCACGGGCTTCTTGCACCGCCAGCAGTGCGGGTAACTATGCACCAGCGGCGCCTCGCGATACAGGCAGCCTGACTCTCGCAATCGCTCGATGATCGGCTTGTTCGCCGCAAAGACGTGCAGACCCTGGATCCAATCGGGCGCTTCGGCCGTGAACCGCCCCGCTTCGTCGACCGGGCTCAGTACCGGCAGCCGATACGCTCGGCCGGTCTGGAAATCCTCGGCGCCATGGCCGGGCGCCGTGTGGACCAGCCCCGTACCGTCTTCCACACTGACGTAGTTCGCCAGCACGATCGGGCATTCACGATCAATGAACGGATGAAGATAAGTCGCATGCTCGAGCGCTCGACCCGCGCATCGCCCCAGCTCGACATGCGCGCGCACGCCCCCCTTTTCGAGCACCTGCTTCACCAGGTCGGCCGCCAGGATCGTCCGCATCGTCCGGCCAGTCTCGGGGTCGACATACTCGACGCCGCAATAGACGATCTCAGGGTGGACGGCGACCGCCACGTTGGCCGGCAACGTCCAGGGCGTCGTCGTCCAGATCATCACATGAAACGGCGGCGACCCCGCGCTCGACCACCCCGCCGGAACCCCGCTCTTCATCTGGAAATTGACGTAGATGCTCGGGGTCGTCGATTCCTTGTACTCGAGCTCCGCCTCGGCGAGCGCCGTCCGGTCGCTCATGCACCAGTGGATCGGCTTGAGCTGCCGCGCCACGTAACCCGATTCGACCAACTGGGCCAGCACGTCCATGATGCCGGCCTCGTAGCGCGGGTCGAGCGTGAGATACGGATGAGCCCAGTCCCCCATCACGCCCAGGCGGATGAACTGCTCGCGCTGCACGTCGACCCACCTGAGCGCCTCGACCTGGCACAGCGTCCGGATCTCGGCGTGGCTGGTCGACGCGGCCCTGGAACCCAGATCCTTGAGCACCTTGTGCTCGATCGGCAGGCCGTGGCAATCCCAGCCAGGGACGTAGGGGCTGTCGAATCCGGCCATCGAAAGCGAACGGACGACCATGTCCTTGAGCACCTTGTTGAGCAAGGTGCCCATGTGGATTTCACCGTTGGCGTAGGGCGGGCCGTCGTGCAACACCCGCCGCGGGCGGCCTGCGCGGGCCGCGCGAAGGCGGCCGTAGAGCCCCTCCTCGTGCCAGCGCTTTTGCATCCGCGGCTCGCGGTCCGAGAGATTGGCTTTCATCTCGAACCGGGTGACCGGCAGATTCAGCGTCTCCTTGTACGGCTTGGGTTCATTGCTCATGACGGCTTCGGTCTATCCAGCTAAAGTAAAAAGGCCGCGGGGCGATCGAACGGCCAGGGCCGCGCGTCTTCCCGAACGAGCCGTGAACGACAGTGGCGGCGCTCCGGATCGACGGGCTTTCGCATCGGGCCGACCGGGGTCAAAAACGCGAGCGCTCGAGCACCCCGCGCACGATCGATCGCAGCTTGCCCTCGGCTTGGTTGGCCACGGCGATGATCTCCTCGAGCTGGACGGGGTGAAGCGCATCGGGCAAGCACATGTCGGTCACGATCGAGAACCCCAGCACCTTGAGCCCCGCGTGCACGGCCGTCAAGACCTCGGGAACCGTCGACATTCCGACCACGTCGGCCCCGATCGCACGCAGGAACCGATACTCGGCCCGGGTTTCGAGATTGGGCCCGGTCACCGCGACATAGACCCCGCGATGGGCCGCGACGTTCGCCTCGCGCGCGACCGCCAGGGCCAGATCCTGGAAACCGCGGTCGTAGGGCTCGATCAGGTCGGGGAACCGCGGGCCCAGCCGCTCGTCATTCGGCCCGATCAAGGGGTTGAGACCCATCAGGTTGATATGGTCCTCGATGACCACGATATCCCCCTTGGAAAAATGGGGATTGAGGCCGCCGGCCGCGTTCGAGACGATCAAGAGCTCGCAGCCCAGCTCTTTCATCACCCGGATCGGAAACGTGATCTGGGCGGCCGAATACCCCTCGTAGAGGTGAAACCGTCCCTCCATCGCGACGACCTCACAGCCCGCGAGCCGGCCCAGGACGAATTGCCCCTTATGGGTCTCGACCGTCGAGGTCGAGAAGCCCGGAATCTCGCCGTAAGGGATCGTCGCCTCGGCCTCGATCTCGCGCGCCAGCGCCCCGAGCCCCGTCCCCAGCACCAGCCCGACCCGCGGTTTGCCCGGAAATCGACCACGAACCGCCCCGGCCGCCTCCTGGACCTGCTCCCAGACATGATGTTTCATGCACCCTCTCCAAGCGCTCCCTTGAACCCAGCGCCCGCGCTTCACCGATCGACCCTCGATCGCGAATCACGGAGTCGCCGCGAACGCCGATCGCTCCTCAAGCGCCCGACGAGCGCCCAAGCTCGATCACCAGGACGACAGGGCGCGCCGCGCTCGAACCGGCCAGCCTCGTCATCCCCGCTTTTCGAACCGCCTCAAGAGCCGGGCGAACCGATCATCACGCCGGATCGCCTTCAGATCGGGATCGCGGCGCATCCAGCGGAAAAGCCCATAACCCAGCTCGAGCGAGCGCTGAAGCGCCATGAACGCCGGGTCCGTCATTCCCAGAATCGCGTACCCACAGGCCAGGTTGTACCACGCAATCGGATGATCCGGCGTGAGTCGAACCAGCCGCCGGTCAAGCTGCAAGGCCCGTGCGAATTGACCCTTCGCCGCAAGATTGCCCGCCTGCGCCCGGAGCGCGTCCACATAGTACGGATCGCGCTCCAGGATCCGACCCAAGAAATCGATCTCGAAATCCAGCTGGCTCTGTTCGCGCGGCCTCTTGGTCGAAATCTCGGAAGCAGGACGGTCCTGATGCGAGTCACCGGGATAATCGCGTGGTGCAGCCATAAGAGCGTGCTCCCCTCCGTTCGAATTCCGACGCCAAGCAAGCCCTGGCGAGGTGTGAAACCCGGCGAAACATCATGGTTCTCGAAGCGGGAAAGGCATCGAGACGAACCGAGGCATCCTGCTCTAAGATCTTTTCCTCTAATTAGTTGCGAACCAACCACGATCGAGCGCCGGAGCCCCATGAAGAGTCGCAGGCACGGAACCTCGCCTCCAGGATGGTCAGGATAGCCGAACCAGGATCATCGCGACAAGACGTCACAAAGTCGATCTTGCGGATTCCCTGGCAGGGCGCTGGCGGTGATTCCGAACTGCTGATTCCAAAACGAGATCGGTCGCATCCGCAAGAGCCGTCCGCCACGGGTCGCAATTCCCTCGAGCCGCGGGCGGGCGTCGGCCTCAACAAAGCGGGAGGGTCGAGCGAAGAGTCCGCTCGCCCCTCCCTTGGAATGAGCACGCACGCAAAGCCGCGTTCGACCACGGTTCCCCGGGGCCGCGCGTTGGACCACGAGGCGAATCAGGGCTCGTCGATGTCTTCCTCTTCGTCCTCGTCGAGGTCGTCGAGGTCTTCATCGTCGTCGTCGAAGTCGTCGTCCTCGTCTTCCTCGACGTCGATGTCGTCGATCTCGTCGTCGAGCTCTTCGTCGATCTCGTCGTCGTCCTCGTCGTCGTCGAATTCCTCGTCGAACTCGTCGTCCTCGTCCTCGAACTGGTCGTCGGCGTCTTCCTCCTCGCCCTCGACCTCGTCGCCTTCGAGTTCTTCTTCCTCGGGATGTCGACCGTCGAGGAACGGCACGACTTCGAGCCAGACGTCCCAGGTGCCGTTGACGTTTTTCGAGTCGCCCGGCGAAGTCAAAGCTTCCTGACAATCCAACATGGAAAGAGTCCTCAAGCCAAGGGAGTCGATCGGGCCTGCCCCTCACCGACACGTCGGGTAAAGCTCATCCGCTCCCTGAGCAAACCGGTTCGTTTCGCGGGATGAATCATTGTCTGTAGTCGGCGAGACGGTCCATTGTCAAGTATCGAAATCGTCGAGTTTTTCCCGGCAACGCTCGACCCGGTCCGGCGGCGGTTTATTCACCCCCGGCGCAGGCCCCGTCGGCCGTGGATTCGAAAGCGACAAACGCAATCGTCGGCAAGCCATGGTGCGATCCTTGAGAGTCTCTGGCCGCCCTTCGAGCGAGCGCGCTTGGCCGGGAGGAACTCGCCTCGTTGAATAGAACGCGGGAACGTCCGAGAACCTCGAGTGCGAATCACAAGATTCGCACAATCTGGCCGGTCGACGCCGATCGTGCGATCGCCTCGAGGAGTCGGACGGTTTCGATGGCCTGATCGGCCGGACAGCAAAGAGGCTCGCCATGCGTGATGGCGGCGACGAAATTTCCGTCGATGGTCTGGTTGGCCGCGGTCAGCCCAACAGCCTGCCGCGGCGAGTCGAGTCGTTCCTCATCAAGGCTCGTATCGCTGACGATCAACCGGCCGAGCTCGCCCAGGTATTCGATCGTGAACAGCGAGCGGGGCGAGATTCCGGAGATCGCCAGGGCCACCGGCGTGCCGTCGGCCAGGCGGATCGCGGCCGCGGTGACCAGATCGATGCCGGGATCCCATTCGCTCTGGACAGCGCCCACCTCACGCGCGGGTTGCCCCGTGGTCCAGAGCAGGGCGTCAATCAAATGGTCGCCAGCGTCGGCCAGGATCCCTCCACCGGCCACCTTGGGGTCAAAACGCCAGGTACTTTCTTCCTGGCCCAGCGTGGCTAGCCAGGGTCGCGACAGCATGGCGGTCACCAGCCGCACCTGCCCGATCGCGCCGGCCGCCAGCCGGCGGCGGACCTCGATCAGGCTCGGGCTGAGGCGAAATTGGTGCCCCACCCCCACCTTGCGATTCCGCCCCCGCGCCAGCCCGACGATGTCCGACGCCTCTTGAACGTTGGTCGAAAGCGGCTTCTCGATGAAGACATGGCATCCGGCTTGAAGCGCGTCCATCGCCAGCCGGTAATGCGACAGATGCGGGGTGAACACCGCGAGTGCATCGGGCTCGACCTCGCGCAGCAGCTCGCGGTGGTCGGCGAAGGCCGAGACCGGATTCCCCCGTCCCCGCTCGCCGAGCCGCGCCGCCGCGCGCGACGCCAGCTCTTCCGCCGCCGACAGGTCCGGATCCGCGCAGGCCACCACCGCGACCTCGGCCTGCGAGAGCAGGCGGTCGAGGTGGATTCGCGCGGCATTTCCGCAACCCGCGATCGCAATCCGCAGCTTGGAAGAGGTCATCAATCCGCCCGCCTACGGGCGCTTCCATGCGCTGGTCGTCCCCACGAATTCCCCACCACGCACGCGCAGCCGAACCATTGTAGTGGATTCGACGAATCATACCAGCACCCAGGCCGCGATTCGTCAAGAGTCTATCACGCCCCAGCCAGAACCTGGCCGGCATTCGCCAGGTCGGTTCCGCGACCGCCGCCTCGCCCGACGACGAGCAGGACCGGATCGCCCGGGGCCTCGATCCAGCCGCCGGCCCACGCCGCCGCCGAGAATCAAAAATCGAAAATCAAAAATCAAAAA
>DAIDHE010000355.1 GCA_027459775.1 Planctomycetales bacterium
GATCCGGTCGATCCATTCGCCCACGGGCTCGGCCGGCGCCCCCTCGACCAACGCCCAGTAGACCTTCTCGATCGCCCCGGTCCGAAACTGCGCCGACAGCCGGCTCGCCGCCTTGCTCGTCCGCGCCAGCAGGACGACCCCCGACGTCGGGCGGTCCAGCCGGTGGTCCAGGCCGAGATAGACGTCGCCGGGCTTTGAGTATTTGGTCTTGATATAAGAACTCACCAGGTCGACCAGGCACGCCGATCCGCTGGAATCGGCCTGCGAGGGAAGCCCCGCCGGCTTGTTGACAGCCAGGCAATGGTTGTCCTCGAAAAGCACGTCGAGCGTCATGAGAGTCCGGGCCCGTCTCCGGCCGCGCGGCTGATTCGCTTGACCAGGATCGTGGCGTACGATCCCTTGCCGAGCTCGAACGACAACCGAAGCGCCTTCCGCCGGGGATGCAGCGCGTCGGCTTCCGATTTGTACTGGAGCGCCTCCGGAAAAAATAAGCATGCACGCTCCCCCTTGGAAAAAAAGACGTCCTTGAGCTTCCGTACTCTGAGGTCGTGCCATGAAAGCTTGATCGGCTCGAGAGTCCGAAGAGCCGCCTGGCCGAGCAAGCCCTCGGGCTCGGGCGATCGCGAGGAAGGGAATGGCAGCATTTGCCCCTCGAGCCGCGCCCGCGCCTCATGGCTCACCCGCCGGGGAAAGGGGAGCGTCCCCATCTTGAGCGTCAGTTCCGTTCGTTCCGCGGCAGGGACGGCGTCCTTGATGAACCGAGCCAGCATGCTATTCCAAAGGTGGCTCTGGAACGCCGAGAAATAAAGACCACGGATGTCGCGGGGCAAGCGTGCGAAAGCGCCCGCGTAGTCGGTGGGATGGTCCACCAGATAGGTGATGATACTGCGGGTCGACGAACGCTCGAGCCGGGCTTTCATCTCAGCCCAGCTCCCCCAAAGATCGCGGACGGTTTTCTTGGTCGACCGAGCCGACGACCGGTCAAAGGCGTTGTCCTCAGCCAGGGCCAGCCGAAGCGCTTGCTCATGTTCCCCCTGAAGCCAGGCCTGGGCGATGAATTGCCCGGACCCCCCCACCGACCCGAACCGCTGATCGTCAAAGTAGTTGGGCAGCCCATCCTGGGCCACGGTCGCCAGCTCGCCCTCGATCGCCGCGAGGGGCCCAGAGGTCAGGTCGCGCAGCACCAGCTCGAACCGATTGCCGCGAAAGCTCTGTGACGAATAGGGATGCGGCAATCGACCGAGCGGCTCCAGCGAGTACCGGGGGTCGGTGATCGAGGTTTGGGGACCGTCGGCAATCGTCAGGTATTGGGTTGTCACGGCATGGCGGTCCTTGAGCCCGCCATACTGGACCTGGCGAGTGTCAAGGTTCCAGCGCCGGCGGATCGAGGCGACGGCCTCGATCGTCCCCAGGTCGCGCTTCACGAGACGATACAAGGTGTAACGTCCGCGCTCGGCGGCGGCCACGGTCGGCAGCTCCTCGACAAGGAAATCCTCAGGTTGACATTTGAGCTTCATAGAACCTTCGTAATCCTCGGATCAGCCCGTGGAGCTGTGCCATGCGATGAGGAACCCGGCCGCCCCAGGGCGGTGGGCGGCTTGGGAGATCATGCTCACCGCCGTGTTTTCCAGTGGCTGGTCGAAACAGCCAGACCTGTGTAAACTATCAATCCCGATTCGACGTCGCTCCTGTTCTGACGGCGATCTGGAAAAATCTCGATCGCGGTTGGCGATTTCAAGGGGTTTTGGCGTCCACCTAGAGATGGTGGGTATAAACTCTGACAATCGACTTCCTCCCTCGTCGCATGGCTGGTCTGGCGTTACCGCCGGAACCCGGTTGTGCGTGATCGATCGTGATGGCCTTGCCCTTCGCGGCGGGCCGAATCGAGCTCGATTGCTCGCCGCGGCGACGGGCTCTCCCGATGTACTCGATCTTCGCGGCAGGCTCTCCCATGCGTCCGCCACTTCGGCGACGATCAGGCTCCAAGGGTAAATCATGACGACGACGACTGCCACGCTGCAACAGCCCTCACGAATCGCTTGGCCCTCGGTGATCTGGATCGGAGCCCTGCACTTGGGGGCACTCCTGGCGCTTTATCCGGGCTTTTTCTCGTGGTCTGGGCTTGCGCTTTGCCTGCTCTTGCACTGGTTCACCGGGGGGGTCGGCATCTGCCTCACGTATCATCGCCTGCTCACCCATCGCAGCTTCGCCCTGCGCCCTCGCTGGCTTGAATACCTGTTCACGATTATCGGCACCTGTGCCTCCGAGGGAGGCGCGATCGGCTGGGTCGCCGACCATCGCCGCCACCACGCCCACTCCGACGAGGAAGACGACGCCCACACGCCGCTCCAGGGATTCTTCTGGGCTCACATGTACTGGTGGATGAAAACCCAGGAAGGCCACAGCCACGAGCCCGACTACCTCAAGAAGTGGGCCCCCGACCTCTACGCCGACCCCGTCCATCGCTGGCTGGAAAAGTATCACATCATCTTCCCGATCGCGCTCTTCGTCGGGCTCTATCTGGTCGGTGGCATGAGCTGGCTGGTCTGGGCGGGCTTCGTCCGATCGGTCTTCGTGCTCCACTCGACCTGGCTGGTCAATTCGGCCAGCCACGTTTGGGGCTATCGCTCGCACGTCACTCGCGACCACTCGACCAACCTCTGGTGGGTCGCGCTCTTGACCTATGGCGAGGGCTGGCACAACAACCACCACGCCTATCAGACCTCCGCGCGGCACGGGCTGCGGTGGTGGGAAGTCGACCTGACTTACACGGCCATCCAGGTGATGCGAGTCTGCGGGATCGCCTACAACGTCCGGCTGCCCAAGATCCGGTCCACCTCCTCGCAAACCGCCGGGCCGACGCCCAGCAGCTCGAGCTGAATTCCAAGCTTCGAGCCCTTTCACCACCGGTGATCCCGCCAGCCGAGGCGTGCCATGAACAAGGCCCGCCTCGGCTGCCTTGCTTAATCCCCTCTGAAAAGGGCGCGTTTTGAACCGCTTTCGGCCCCCGGAAGCGCGCTTTTTTCTCGGTCTGGGGATCGAGAGCGCCACTCCGTGCCATTGGGGACGAGGAGTGCCATGGTTCCCGGCGCCGGCCGCCCTCACCGCGAAAGCAGTGGGTTTTGGACCGATCGATTCCGTGGGTCGTCTCGCCACATGGCACTCGATGGCGGTTTTTTCGCGAGCCTTTCGACGATCCCATTCGCCGGGGCGGGCCGCGGCCGGCGCGGGCTTCCCGCCCAGCGTCGACGAAATCCCGCCCTGGGTTGTGCCATGCCGGCCGGTCGACCCTGAGCCTCGGGCCGAGTCGTCGTTTGAGGATAATGACATGATGTACTGTTTCTGAACAGGGACCGGGAAAGGGCCGTGATCTGGGACGGATCGACCAGGCCGGCGACGGGCGGGTGCTCTCCGGGAACGAGGGTGTGACGACGGAAGAGGCTCTTCAAGGGGCGAGATGACGACGCGAACCGAGCAAGCCCCGGAAACGGTTCCGCGTCTCGTGGGCCGAAACGACCTGGGCCGAGATCGACGCGCAATCGATCCGCGCGGTCCTTGGGCCAGTCTTGCAACGCTTTTTATCGTCTACACTATTGCTAACGCGCGTTTGGCTTCCCTTGAACGCAACCACGCCATTTTTTCTCGCTGGATCCGCGTAACGTCCTGATCCACGGCGAGTTAAAATCTTTCAGAAAGACTTTTTCCACTTCCATTGTTGCGCGCCAGCTGGCCAGAACAGGCCGCCTATCGGGTACGAAAACTCGTAAGGTTCCATCCGCCCCTGAATGTTGAACCGCATGTCTTATCCTGGCCTAATCTCGATGGCGCGAGGATGGCACGGGATCGACCTGGTTCGCATGCGGCGGAGCTGCTCGGCGTCGAAGGGGTCGTTGGGGGCTTCGGGGTTGGGCATCGGTCGACTCCTTGATCGGGTTTCAGGCGGTTCTTGATTCGTGGCGTTTGAGGGAACATGACGGGCGGGGGGCGAGGCGAGCGGCGGCCCTGGCGATGATCGACTCTTCGTCGGTGCGAATGACCCGGACCTTGACGGCCCCCGCGTCGGTCGAGATCACAGGGGCGTTCGAGGCGTTTCGACTTTGATCCAGGGAGATCCCCAGGAAGTTCAGGCCCTCGCAGATCTGGCGGCGGATCTCGGGGGCGTTTTCGCCGATCCCGCCGCTGAACACCAACGAGTCGACGCCGCCGAGCGCGGCGGCGTAGCCGCCGATGCCTTTTTTCGCCTGGTAACAGAACAGGTCGATCGCCTCGGCCGCGCGCACGTCGCCAGTCCGCCGCGCCAGCAGGTCGCGTACATCCGCGCTCGTTTCCGAGACGCCGAGCAGGCCCGAGTCGTGGTTGACCAGGCTGTCGAACTGGTCGGCCGTCATCGCAAGGTTGCGCGACAGGAACCGAACCAGGCCGGGATCGAGGTCGCCCGACCGGGTTCCCATGACGAGCCCCGAGGCCGGGGTGAAGCCCATGGTCGTGTCGATGGAGCGGCCGCCCTGGACCGCCGCCAGGCTCGCGCCCGCGCCCAGGTGCGCCAGGATGACGCGGCCGCCGGCTTCGTCCGGGGCGATACGGGCCAGTTCTTCCATCAAATAGGCATATGAAAGCCCATGAAAGCCGTAGCGTCGCACCCCGGCGGCCTCGAATCGCCGGGGAATCGCCACGATCCGAGCCACCCGCGGCATGTCGTGGTGAAAGGCGGTGTCGAAGCACGCGACCTGGGGCAGGTCGGGAACGTGGCCGCGAAACGCCTCGATCAGGTCGATCTCGCCGGGCAAATGATCGGGGTCGTAGGCGCTCACGGCTCGCAGTTCCTCGATCAGCTCGGCCGTGACGCGCTCGGGCTGGTGGCGCCGCGCGCCGCCGTGAACCACGCGATGCCCGATCGCGGCGATCCGGGTGAAGCCGAGGGCTAGCTCGAGCCACTCGATCAGAATCTTGGCCGCCGTCTTCAGGTCCGGGACGTCGACCTGGCGGTCCTCGACGCGGCCGCCCCCCGAGGAAGTCGTGATCCATCGAGAATCCGCTCGCCCGATCCGATCGATCCGACCGGCCGCGAGCCGAACGACCGGATCGGTCGGCTCGAAGAGCGCGAATTTGAGGCTCGACGACCCGCCGTTGATGGTCAAGATCCGCGAACCTGGCGGATATCCGACCAGGGCGGGCCTGGTCTGGGCGCCCGAGGGGACGTCTCGAAGGGGGTCGATTGCTTGAGCCATTCGTGAAATGTCCTTTAGTATACGGTTTATATATTACCAGTTTATGATCTTTAACATCCATTACTGTTTTTTGTCTAGCGCCTCGTAGCCGGAGAGGACTTCGAACAATTCGTTGTCGATGGACTCCTGGCGCAGGCGACGGTATCGCTGATTCAGGGTTTCGACGAGTTCGGCGATGTTTTTCTCGGCGCGTTGCATGGCGGCCAACCGGCTGGCGTTTTCGGCGGCCAACGATTCGACGCAGGCCTTGTAGATAGACACAAACAGATATTCACGGATAAGTGCACGCAGGGTCTGGTCGTGATCGCCCAGGACTTCGGGCAGTTTTCCGGTCGACCAGGGGGCGTGCGCCGACCGGGGCCCCCACTGGGCGTCGAGGGGAAGCATGTGCTGGCCGGCGGGTTCATAGGCCGCCCCGGAAGTGGGGCGGTTGTGGAACAGGTAAAGCTGTACGAGCTCGCCCCGATGGCGATGGGCTTCGCTTTCGACGAGAATACGCCCGACGAGCGGGGTGACGGCGGTCACGGAGGTCGGGACGGGAAAGAGGCCGGCGGGCGTCAGACCGGCGTCCGCCAGCCGCGCGGCGATGCGGTCGCCGACGGCCCAGATTTTCTTTTCGCCGGGCAGGGGGTCGAGCGTCCTGGCGACGAGCTCGGCGAGGACGTCGTTGAACTGGCCGACGAGTCCTTGATCCGAGCCGAAGACGACGGAGTGCACGGTTTTCGGGGGCGGGGCGGCCGGTCCGGCGTGCGGGACGGCGACTCCAGGCCGTCTCAAGCAGACGACCAGGCCCAGCTCCACGGTTCGATCGTAGTCAGCCAGCGCCAAAACGGATTGTTCGTACTGTCCGATATTCGCGGCGGCCAGGGCTTTCATCGAGCGGACCACGGATTCCAGATCGCCGGCCCCGGCGATCTTGCGACGCAAACTCGCCAGCGTGTCGCTCATGGCTGTTTCTTGGGTTGAGGAAGGAACTGCGCGATCGTCTTGGCGACGATTCGCAGGATCGCCTCGCCGTCCGAGTCGTTCGGTTTGGCGGTTGCGGAGAAGCGCTCGCGAACGTCGGCGGGGATCTCCATCGCCGCCTTTCGGAGCGCTTGCCCGGCATCGCGAATCTTGTTGATCGGGACAGGGTCCAGGAGACCGGCGCTGAGCGCGGTCAGCGCGATGATTTGCTCGGGTACGGACATGGGCTCGAGCTCCGGCTGTTTGAGGCAGCCGCGGATTCGAAGGCCATGGTCGATCGTCTTGCGGGTGTGGTCGTCGAGCCGGGCGCCGAACTTGGCGAACGACTCGAGCTCGGTGAACTGCGCGTAGGCGAGCTTGAGACTGCCGGCCACCGCGCGGTAGGCGGCCCGCTGCGCCCTGCCGCCGACGCGCGACACCGATCTGCCGACGTCGACGGCGGGCAGCACGCCCAGCTCGAAGAGCGTGGGAGAGAGGTAGATCTGGCCATCGGTTATGGAGATCAGATTCGTTGGAATGTAGGCGGCGATGTTTTGGGCCTCGGTCTCGATGATGGGCAAGGCGGTGAGGGAGCCCCCCTGGAGGTCGTCGCCGAGATGGGTGGATCGTTCGAGCAGTCGCGAGTGGATATAGAAGATATCGCCGGGAAACGCCTCGCGGCCGGGAGGCCTGCGCAGGAGCAACGACAGCTCGCGATAGGCGCGCGCGTGGTGGGTGAGGTCGTCGTAAACGATGAGGACGTCGCGGCCCGACTCCATGAAATGTTCGGCGATGCTGGTCGCGGCGTAGGGGGCGATGTAGGCGAGCCCGGGGGGGTCGTTGCCTTCGGTGACGACGACGACGGTATAGTCCATCGCGCCTTTTTCGCGCAGGTTCGCGATGACCTTCGCGACGGCCGACGCGCGCTGGCCGATGGCGCAATAGACGCAGAGCACGTTCTGGTCGCGCTGGACGATGTGCAGGTCGTAGAACGGAATGCACTGCATGTACAGGCGCCAGCCGGGGTCCTTGCGCGGGCCGAAGGGGTTGTCGATGGTGTAGTTGACCAGGGCGATGCCCATGGAGCGGAGCT
>DAIDHE010000402.1 GCA_027459775.1 Planctomycetales bacterium
TGATTGGCTTCGAGGTCGCCGACGTCGCGCGGCGGCGGGTGATCCACCGCGTCGAGGCCGAGGTGCCCGAGGAGCTCTTGCGCAAGGCCAGCCGCAGCCACGGCATCGCGCTGCGCCCGGGCGAGAAGGAGCTCTGGATGTGCGACGTTTATCACGACCGGACCTATGTGTTCGACCTGTCCGCGAGCCCGCCCAGGCAAGTGGCGACGATCGTCATGAAGGGGGGCGGATACTGGATGACATTTTCGCCCGACGGCGAGCGCTGCTATGTCAGCGAGCGGGTGGGCAACACCGTCGCCGTGATCGACTCAAACAGCCGCGAAACCATCGCCCGGATCCCGGTCGGCAAGATGCCCAAGCGAGTTCTCGTGGTCACGACGCCGGTGGGCACGAAGGCGGTTGCGAGGTAGGGTCGTACTTACGCGAGGAATCCGACCGCCAGGGTGGGCGGCGCTCGCGGATGATGGTCCCTGAGAGCGGTTTTCCCTCGATCGACTTTGTTCTCAATCGCGCCCGGCCGCACAGGCTGGTCAACTCGCGCCCGGCTTGTGGTATCATTAACCAGTTGCTGGGCGGATGTTGCGAAGCATCACCAATTGCGAGCCGGGGTGAATCGGGGGATCGAAGGCGTCATGGCGGCTTCCCAGGTCATGGTTCCGACGCTGCAAGTGGTTTCCGGTCCGCTGGCCGGGCGCTTGTACAAGCTCGACCGCGATGCGATCTTGATCGGGAGGAACGCCGAGTGCGACATCGTGCTCGAGCCCAAATCGGTCTCGCGCAAGCACGCCGCCATCATCCGCAAGGGGGCGGTCTATGAGATCAAGGATCTGGAAAGCACGCGGGGGACGTTCGTGGACGGCCGCCGGGTCAAGCAGCCGGTCCAGCTCAAGGACGGCGAGACCATCCAGATCGGCGAGATTCTGCTGGGTTTCTCGAGCCGGGCGGTGCGGATCCAGGACGAGGCCGACGATCAATCGACGGTCTACGCCGCCATCGACGTCCTCAATCCCAGCGACTTCACGCCGCCGTTCGTCAAGCCCGAGGATAAACTGCGAGCGCTCCGGCTCATCAGCCAGGAGCTGGGAGGAGCGCTCGTCCTCTCGGAAGTGCTGGATCGGGTCTTCAAATCGCTGTTCGAGGTCTTTCCCAGGGCCGAACGTGGATTCGTGCTCCTCAAGGAGCCCGGTACCGAGCGCCTGATCCCCGAACTGATCCGGTCGCGGACCGGCGAGGCTGGCGAGCTCACGATCTCGAAGACGATCCTCAACCGCTCGCTCAAAGAAGGCGAGGCGATCCTTTGCAAGGACGTGGCCAAGGAGTTTCCCGACAGCACGAGCGCTTCCGACGCCCGACTGCGATCGCTCATGTGTGCGCCCCTGCTCGATCAGCAAGGGCGTCCCATGGGGGTGATGCAGATCGACACCCGCGACGGCCGGGGCCGGTTCGAGGAGGCGGACCTGGACATCCTGGCGTCGGTGGCCAGCCAGATCAGCGTGGCGGTGCAGAACGCCCAGATGCACAAGGCCCTGATCAAGCAGCGCGAGATGGAGCAAGAGCTCCAGTCGGCGCGGCTGGTGATGCAGTCGCTGTTGCCCGAACGGCCGGCGTCGGTGCCGGGCTACGATTTCTGGGCCTATTACGAGCCCGCACGCCACGTTGGCGGGGATTATTACGGTTTCATTCCGCTAGGGGTCGACGACGCCGATTCGACCAAGTCAAAGCGGTGGGCGATCGCGGTGGGGGACGTGGTCGGCAAGGGGATGCCGGCCGCACTCATGGCGGCCAAGCTCTCCGCCGAGGTCCGGCTCTACCTGCGCGGCAACAAACAACCCGAGCAGTTGGTCCAATTGCTCAACCGCCATTTCGAGGATCGCTCATCGATCGACATGTACATTACATTTCTTTTGCTCGTGCTCGACGTCGATTCCAATCGGCTCCAGGTGGTGAACGCCGGGCATCCGCCTCCCTTGATTCGCCGTCGAGACGGTCGGGTCGAGGAATTCGGCGCGAACGCTTCGGGCTTGCCCCTGTTCATCGTTCCCGGCTTCGATTACGCCTCGGCCGAGACCACGCTCGAGCCTGGCGAGACCGTCATCCTGTATACCGACGGGGTGACCGACGCCGTGAACGCGGCCGGCGATCGCCTGGGCGAGCCCCGGCTACGCCAGGCGCTCTTGGCCGCCAAGGGAGCGGCCGCGGTGGGCGAGTGGATCGTACGGGCGGTTCAGCAGCACGTGGCCGACCATCCCCAGTTCGACGATATCACCCTCGTGGCCATCGCTCGCCAATGATCCCGCCGCCTAGCGCAAACTCCGTCCGGCTCGCCATTCCATCACCAGATCCCCGCTCTGTGCGGGTCGTCCGGAGCCCTGAACCGTGAACCCGCGCCTGATTGAATCGGCCTATGCCCTGCACACCAAAGGCCGACTCGACGAGGCCGAGTCGGCCTATCGCATGATCCTGGCCGAGCCGGCCGCGGCCGGCGACCACCCCTATGCGCTCGAGGGTCTGGGCGTGCTCTTGTTTTCGCAAGGGCGGGTTGACGAGGCGGCCGAATACTTCGCCCGCCGAACCCAGGTTCCGCCCCCACAGGCGCTCGCACATGCGAATCTGGGCGAGGCCCTTCGAGCTTTGGGTCGTCGCGATCAGGCCGCCGTCGAGCTCAAGCGAGCCCTCGAGCTCGACCCCATGCTCCCCCAGACATGGAACAGCCTCGCGCTTTTGGCCCAGGACCAGGGACGATATCAGGACGCCGAGTCCCACAGCCGGGCCGCGCTTTCGCACAATCCTCGGTTCGCGGCCGCATACATCAATCTGGCCAACGCGCTGCGATCCCAGGAGCGCAGGGCCGAGGCGGTCGGGGCACTTCGGTCGGCGCTCAAGCTCGAGCCCACCAACGGGCTGGCGATGTGTAACCTGGGCCAGATCCTGGCCGATGTCGGCGACATGGCCTACATGGCCGAGGCCGAGGCGCTCTGCCGCCGGGCCCTCGCAATCATGCCCCGGCTCCCGCAGGCGCACATTAGCCTGGGAAGCGTGCTTCGGGTTCGGAGCCGCCATTCCGAAGCGGCGGCGTGCTTCTCACGCGCCCTTGAGCTCTCGACGTCCGGCTCGGCCGGCGCGAGCTTCGCGGGTAAGGACTCGTCGCCAGCGGTCGTGACCCGCGCGGTTGAGCCGAGCTCGAGCGACACCCTGGCCGACGCCTATCACGGGCTGGGGCTCGCCCAGCTCGAGATCGGGCGGCTAGACCTGGCACGCCCCGCGTTCGAGCAGGCACTCGCGCTCGATCCCGGTCGGGCGATCACATGGGCGGCCTTGTCACGGCTTCAGGCCGAGCAGGGGGAGTTCGAGCTCTCGAACGAGTCGGCTCGACGTGCGCTCCAGGCCAGACCCAACATGCCCGAGGCCCTCTGGCGTCTCGCCCTCAACTTGAAGGGTCGCCTCCCCGACCATGAATACGAAGTTTTGCGTTCGAACGCCCTAGCGACCGACTCGCCGGGCTTGCCGGTTGGACATCGCGCGTTTCTGGAATTTGGCATGGCCGCGGTGCTCGACGCCAGAGGCGAATACGCCCTGGCTGCTGAGCACCTGGAACGGGCGAACCGGATGCAGGGCCAATCCAAGGCCGAACTCGGGCTGACCTACGACGCCCCACAGCACGGACGGTTCATCACGCAGGTCGAGGCGGCGTTCACGCCCGAGTTTCTCGAGGCCCGGCGGGGCTGGGGCGATCCCGACCCGCGTCCAATCTTCGTGGTCGGACTGCCGCGCTCGGGGACGACACTCACCGAGCAGATCATGGCCTCGCACCCGCGCGTTTTTGGGGCCGGCGAGCTCGACCTGGCGCATCGCGTGTTTTTTGGCATCCCCGAGCTGGTCGGCGAGCCCGAGACCGATCACTTCCAGGCGCTTCTCAAGCTCACACCAGAGACGGCGCGGATCGCCGCCAAGAACTACTTGAGCCGGCTCGACCAGATCGCACCCAGGGCCGACCGAGTCGTCGACAAAATGCCCGACAACTTCCGCCTGCTGGGCTTGATCGCCTTGCTGTGGCCCCAGGCCAAGGTCGTCGTCTGCCATCGCGACCTCCGAGACATCGCCCTGTCGTGCTGGCAAACCGGATTTGAACGAAACCCCTGGACCAACAGCTGGGAACACATCGCCGGCCGCTTCGCCGATTACAGACGGATGACGACATACTGGCGCAAGATCCGCCCTATTGATTATCTCGACCTGTCCTACGAATCTCTGGTCGCCGACATCGAACCACAGTCGCGGCGGCTGCTCGATTTCGTAGGCCTCGATTGGGACCCCGCTTGCCTGGACTTTCATCAGACCAAACGGGTCGTCCGTACCGCCAGCTTGGTCCAGGTTCGCGAGCAAGTCCACACCCGTTCGGTGGGCCGCTGGAAGCGCTATGAACGGGCTCTCGAGCCGCTCATGGTTCTACTCGACCAGCACGGAATCAAGCCGGAGCCCGAGCTCTGAGGGCGAGAGTTAGACCCTCGCGGCCACCGCCTCCGTGAACAAGGTCGACTGCACCCGCCCCGTTCCCGCGAACTTTCCCAGGACAAAAGATCGTTCGGGCGGCAGCGTGAGCGGCTCGCGATCCTGATCACGCAGGCACAACGGGATCATGGTCTGGAGTGCAATCCCGTCCGCCCCAAGAAACCCAACCAGATAAGGGCCACTCGACTTATCGCTTCGCCGTCGAGCGGCCGCGGCCCACGCCGCCCCGCGCGGGAGGTCGCCCCAGTACGCACGGCACCAGAACTCGCCGAACAGCTCGGCATCCTCCTCGACGTCAGGATTGCCCAGCCACTCGATCGCATCACCCAGATACTCGAGCTCGGGCTCCGGCAGGATCAACAGCAGGCTCGTCGTGATCGCCTTCGCCGCGGCGAGGGATGGAGAACCGACCTCACGAACGGCGCGGGTCGGGTCCAGACTCGAGCCGGCGTTCGCGACGCCGTGCCAAAAGGCGTCAAAGGCATCGGCGAGCGGCGCGCGACATTCGGCCTGGCAAATGTCGCAGATTTCGTGGGAGCCCAACCCGGTCTCACTGCAACCCGGCCAGATGGGCGGCCGGATCTGGAACCGCGCCTCCCGAGGTGACCGCTCACAGAGCCGACAGCGCCGGCCGGGTGGACCGGCAGCGGTCGCCGACGGCCCGAGGGAGACCTCGGCGATCAGCTCGTATTCGTGGAAAAACGCGAAGTCAGCCGAGGCCGCCAGCCAGTCGCCCACGTCGTCTCCGTGGCCGTGCCCACGCCTCCCCCAGAGATCATAGGCCAGCTCCGCGACGATCTCCCTGGGAACTTGCATTGAGATCCTCCCCCAATCCCCTGCCCCAGCGCCGGCCGACCCCGCTCGATCCGCGAGACATGGACCGGTCCACGATTCTAGACGCGTTTGCGCTTGGCGGGAACCGAACGCAGCGCTTCTGGAAGCGTCGACATCTTGGCCCAGCGGTCGTCGGGCCGACGCGCGGTGAGCTGACGCAGGATCGCGCAGATTTCGTCGGAGAGCTTGGGCTTCACTTTCACCGGGTCGAGCGGCTCGGTGTTGATCCGCTGGAGCATCAGCGTTGTCGAGTTGTTGGCGTCGTACGGAAGCCGGTCGGTCAGGAACTCGAAAGCCAGCACTCCAAATGCAAAAATGTCGATCCGTTCGTCGATCGGCTCGCGGCGCAACAGCTCAGGCGCCATGTATTGCAGCGTCCCCGTCCGGTTTCCCGGCTTGCGAAACGCCGGGGTGTTGGGCACTGTCAGGCCGAAATCGATCAGCTTGACCGACTGCTCCCGGTCGACCAAAAAATTGCGGGGGTTGATGTCATGATGGATAAAGCCCGCCTCATGCACCGCCGCCAGCCCCTCGGCCGCCTGAGCCAGGAACTCCACCCGCTGCGCCGTCCGCGCGGACTTCGTTTCGCGGATGAACTGCAAGCTCACACCGTCGACGTACTCCATCACCAGGAAATGCTCGCCTTGCTTGGTATCGCCATACTCATATGAGCGCACAATGTGCGGGTGCTTGAGCTGGATCGCCATCTCACCCTCGAGCGGACGAGCCTCCGCCGAATGCGTCCGGGTCGCCGCCGCGGCGTTCTTTTCCTTGTTCTGAACCTTCAGACAGACCGTCCGACCCGTCTCGTTGTCGATCGCCCGATAGACCCGCGACATGCTGCCACGCGACGTCTCCGCGACCAGCGTGAACCTGCGCTCCAGATTGACCCGCCGGCGCGGTCCCGCGGCGGCACTCGCGCTCGAGCCGCTCGGACCAAAAAAATCGCGAAGCTTGCCAATCATGCTGATCTCACCCGCCCGCTCACCTCGACGTCGACGCCAGTTCCGAATCTTTAGTATACGACGATTCCATGACGGAGTGACGAGAAAAAAACGCCAGGCTCCCGGACATGGCCCAAATCAACGCCAGACGTCAAGGCGCCGTCAGGGCGAAAACAAACCGCCGTTTGGAACATTAGCGATCATCGAAATCGCTGTCGTTCAGGCTCAATTCGACGGCCGTTTGCGGGCTCGCGTTGGGGCCCAAAAGGGGCGCCGGCCCATCTGTGGTTCGGGCCAGCACGCGCTCGCCGCCGTCGGCGTCGTGGAATCGGGCGAGCGGGATGATGGGTGTAGCGGATTCCGGCCAGTTGGCGAACTCCGACTCGACCAACAGGACGAACTTGCACTCCCCCTTGGGCTGAAGCCGCACGTACTCGGGGCTGCGAAGCTGGCGGACCGGGCGCTTGAGGTAAAACGCAAAGTCCGCCGGCCAATCGTGAAACGTGTAGACCGTCGATCGCCTCGGCACCCACTGCGCGACCGCGCGCGCCCAGGGGCCCTGGCCGCGGCGGTAGTTCCACTCAGGGGCATAATAGCATACGTGAACAAGCTTGATTCCAATCGCGGCCAGCGTCAGCGCCAAGACGGCCCTGCGAGTGTTTCCCCAGGCGAGGCTGGACCAGACGAGAATCGCAATCGCGACCGAGAACAGCACCATGACCACTCCAAAGGCCCTGTAATACGGCATGGTCATGATCCAGACGTATCCGCCGAAGAATGCCCCGGTGAGCCAGACCACGGCGAGAGCCGAGAACACCGCGAGGAACGCGGTCTGTGCCTTGGCGGCGAGTCTGCGCTCCCAGACGGCGTCGAGGACGAGCGCGGCCGCGACGGCCACTCCGGCGAGCGCCAGGGCACGAGCCGGCGCCCCCAGCCCCGGTACGAAGGTCCCCGCGACGACCGCGGCCGCCCCGACCTGGACCCACGTCTTGGCCCAGGCCCGGCCCGCGGGACTCGGAATCGAACGCACCCCTTCTAGTCCGGCGAAAAACGCGAGCGGACTCCAGGGCAGCCCCAGCACCAGCACGCTCAGACCCAGAAACCAATCGGGCCGGCGCGTGAGGGGAAGCGTCAGCGCCGCCGCCCAGGCCTCGGAATCCGCGCTGCCGATCGCCCAGACCGACCACAAGGCGACCACGGCGGCCACGGGAGCATAGGGCCTGATCGAGAACCGGCCCTGCGCCCGGCCGATCACGATCGCCGCCAGCCCGATCATGACGAGCGGCGGCCAGCCCCCCGCCAGAAACGCCATCGCTGCCCAGATGCCGGTGGTCAGATCCTTGCCCCGAGTGTGAATTCGCTCGATCCCCGCCATCACGAAGAGCGCCTGGATCAAGTCCAGACCCGTGGCCCCCGAGCGATCGACCAGCCCGATCGAGGCAAGCCAGCAAAGCGCGACCGCGAACCCCGCCCCACGGCCCAGGCGACTCGAAGCCCCGCGCCACAGGATCATCCCGATCAGTACCCCCGCGAGCGCCGAGGGCCAGCGAATCGACGCCGGCGTCGGCCGCCCCAGCGGCTCGAACCAGGCCAGAAACACGCTCGGAGCGAGCTCCGCCGGCCAGACGTCCGGCGCCCAGTAGCCAAAGACCTGCCCCAGCGGCCCCACGCTCGAACCCGCCGCCAGACCCAGCCGGGCCTCGCCCGGATCAAGGTCCAGACCCCCCGCGCCGATCCCCACGAAAACGAGTGCCATAAGCCCAAACGCCGCCCCCTCCCAGCGCAGCGGGATCGGCCAGGTCCAGGGCGCCTGGACCCGCTCCGCACGCACGCGCCGCGCCGGCGCGGGCCGCGCCTGGGGCTCGATCGGCGGACTAATCGCCATGAGACTGCTCCTGTGAGGCTCGAAACCCCGCCCGATTCCGATCGTCGATCATCACGGGTCGTGGCAGCGACCGCATCGGCTTGTTCTTCGCAAGCGCGTACGTATAACCGGGAAGCAGGCCGTAATGGTACGTCTGGCGCTTGAGCTCGGCCGTCACGTCCTCGAGCGCCCAGCCGTCTCGCTCCAGCCGATACATCGCCACCGCCGCCCCCGTCCGGCAAGTGCCCCGCGCACAATGCACCAAAACCGGCCGCCGCTCGGGATCATCCACGATCTTGAGAAACTCGCGGAATTCCCACTCCTCGCCCAACCCGTCGCCCGGCATCGGCAAATTCACAAAGTCGACCTCGAGCCGCCTCGACAACTCCCGCTCGGCCAACAGCTCCTCGCCCGGCATCTGAAGATTGACAATCGTGCGAATCTGATGGCGCTTGACGGCCTCCGTGAGCTGCCCCGGCGAAAGCTGGCCGCTGCGATACAGCATGCCACGCTTGACCTCGTCCCAGTGGTCCCACGACAGCCGCCCATGACGGTCGAACGAGACCAGCAGCACCGCCGCCGCGATCGCGCTCGCCGGCACCAGGCCCCATAACGCTATCCGCATCGAGTACAGTCCTTTGCGACTCGAACCGCGAACCCCAGGGCGATCGCGGACCACCACGCCAGAACGACCGCGCGACAGGGCGATCCCACCCCCCGGCCAACCCTTGACGGCGGGAATCCTAGGCGAGATCCCCCCCCTGGTCAATCCGAACCACTCGTCCTCCAGACGCCAGCACGCCTCACAACCCCGCCACCCAACCCGGCAACCGCCTAACC
>DAIDHE010000413.1 GCA_027459775.1 Planctomycetales bacterium
AGGCCAGGGCCGATTGGCCGGCAAGAAGGGCCGCGAAGGCCGCGCCGAAGCAAAAGCGTTTGAGCACGGAGAATCCTTTCTCTCTCGTTGTGGGACAGGTTCGTACAAATTGACCTCGAGCGGGAGTTCATCCGATTTCGCGAGTTCCGTCAAGGCCAACCTGCTTGCGGGTGCAATGCGCGAGAGCACTCGGGGCGGTAGCCTTCTTGGCCCGCGAGCGCGCTCATCGACGAAAGTGGCGATAAACCAACGAGCAGGCCCCCAGCATGGCGAAGATCGCGATCGTTCCAGGCTCCGGAGTGATCGTCTCGGGCTGGAGGCCGGTGAGATAGCCTGAGACGGTCTCCCACGACCCATTTGGCGTGGCTATGTTCAGGGCGACCTGGGCGATATCGAAGTCGGACAAGCGGAGAATAGGAAGTTTGGGGCCGTTGAGTTCGGGGCCGTTGAGGTCGCTGAACGGCCAGAGGCTCCCCGTCTTCCAGTTGTTGATGAGTTTGATGGCAAACCCCCCCCCTCCGCCTGGGGACAGCGTCGGTGGGTTGGCCTCGAGGACGAATTGATCCGCGCCTTGGAGTGGCTGCGCGAATTGCACGCTCCCCATGGAGGTGACCAAGCCCGCTGTCGAAGCGCCGTTGTAGCCGAGCGGACCAGGGGCATTGAATTGGAACAAAATGAGCGACAGCGCTGGCGGGGTCTCATACGTCGCTCCACCGAGGCGCAGCGTCAGCGCGACGGGGCCGAGTGGCTCCCCGTCCCTTACGCTGTAGGTTCCTCCGAAGTAGCCCGGTGTGTTGCTATCAAGGGTGAACGACCCGCTGAACGATGTCGATCCGTTGACGGGCTGATTCAGCACCCCGCTGAAGTCGTAGGTGATGGGGCTGGGCGTGTATGTGGCGGGGTTGATGGCCGAGGCCAGGGCCGATTGGCCGGCAAGAAGGGCCGCGAAGGCCGCGCCGAAGCAAAAGCGTTTGAGCACGGAGAATCCTTTCTCTCTCGTTGTGGGACAGGTTCGTACAAACCGACCCCGA
Organism: Planctomycetales bacterium; assembly: GCA_027459775.1. Taxonomy (GTDB): domain Bacteria; phylum Planctomycetota; class Planctomycetia; order Isosphaerales; family Isosphaeraceae; genus JAKBAP01. The sequence goes on from DAIDHE010000413.1 coordinate 1,032, forward strand.
GCGGGAGTTCATCCGATTTCGCGAGTTCCGCCAAGGCCAACCTGCTTGCAGGTGCAATGCGTGAGAGCACTCGGGGCGGTAGCCTTCTTGGCCCGCGAGCGCGCTCATCGACGCATGTAGCGATAAAGCAACGAGCAGGCCCCCAACATGGCGAAGATCGCGATCGTTCCAGGCTCCGGGGTGATCGTCTCGGGCTGGAGGCTGGTGAGAGAGCCCGTGACGGTCTCCGGCGACCCATGTGGCGGGGCGATCAGCAGGGCGATCTGGTTGATATTAAAGTCGGTCAATTTGAGAATGGGAAAGCCGGTGGGGTTGAGGTCGCTGGTCGGCCAGATGTTTCCCGCCGTATTGATGAGATTGATGCCGAGCGAGGCGGCCATGCCGCTACGAGACAGCGCCGGCTGTACCGTCGCGAGCGCGAATTGCTGCGAGCCCTGGCTCAGCAGGGCGAATTGCACTTTGGCGAAGGCCGAATTGGCCCAGATCGAGGACGCCGTGCCGGGGAACAGTTGCGGATTCGGTGCATTGAAAACATACAACATGTTCGGATTTGATGACGGGGTCTGCCACGTGCCGGGGTCCGCGCCTGGTACGGGCGACGTCGGATTCACGAACGCAAACGCCTGCCCGCCGACATTAAGCGTAAGGGGCGAGGAGCCAAAGGCCCCTGGCCCCAATCCGTAGCCATCCCCTCCCCAGCCGTTCCCCGTCGTGTTGTTGTCGAACGTCAGCGTCCCGCTGAACGATGTCGATCCGTTGACGGGCTGATTCAGCACCCCGCTGAAGTCGTAGGTGATGGGGCTGGGCGTGTATGTGGCGGAGTTGATGGCCGAGGCCAGGGCCGATTGGCCGGCAAGAAGGGCCGCGAAGGCCGCGCCGAAGCAAAAGCGTTTGAGCACGGAGAATCCTTTCTCTCTCGTCGTGGGACAGGTTCGTACAAACCGACCCCGAGCGGGAGTTCATCCGATTTCGCGACTTTTGTCAAGGCAGTGTTGCATCCAAGTGCGTGGTGCGTGGTCCGCGCTCGATCGCCTGGCGATAAACATCAAGATATCTGTCGATATTTCGGTCCATGGCGAAGAATTCGCGGGCGATGGGTCCGGTCCTGGACGCCAATCGGGCGGCCAGGTTGGGGTTGGCGAGCACCTCAAGGATGGCCTGGGCCAGGGGCCGTGGCGCGGGCGCTGACAGCAGGCCAGCGCCCGATTCGCCCAGGAGCGCTTGATAATCGCCGAAATCGGTCGCGACGATGGGCCGGCCGGCGGCCAGATACACGGCGATCTTGCTCTGGACCGAGTAATTCTCGCGACACGCCAGCCGGGGATGCACGAGCACGTCGGCCCGTCTGGCCAGCGCCACCACCTGGTCCGGGGTCTGGCCCGTCAAGACGATCAGGCGCTCGCCAAGCGGGCCCAATCGCGCCTGGTATTCGACGCCCGCCTCCGCCGGCCCGCCCACCAGCACGCAGCGCGCCTGGGGATTCGCGTCAAACACACAGGGCAGGGCGTCGATCAGGATCGGCACGCCCTGGTTGGGATGCACGATGCTGCCGATGTACATCACCACCCGATCTTCGGCGGAAACCCCGGGAATCTTGACCTCCGGCAACGGCCGGTCGAACTCGGCCAGGTCGATGCCGGGATAGATCACCTGGACGCGGTCGGCCGGCACGTTTTTTTCGTTCACGACCACGCTTTTCACGGGCTCGCCGAGCACGATCACGGCGGCGGCGTGCCGCAAGACGCGTTTTTCGAGCTCGAGATAGCCGCGAAAGATAAGCCCGCGGCCGAGTGAGTCGCGCTCGACCTCGTCACCCAGAAGCGAGTGAATCTCATACACGATCGGCCAGCGATGGCGGCGACAGGCCGGGTAAGCGCGGGTTGCGCCTCCGTAGTGCTGGGCGTGGACCAGGTCGAACGGAAACGCGCGGGCGACCCGGTCGAGACCACGCCCCGAGGCCCAGAGAGCAAGGGGGATCTCGTGGATGGTTGTGCCTTCGAAATCACTCCGCGAGATCCCGCGAAACCAGGGCCTACGTGCGGTCAGGTAGGCGATCTGGACCTCGATCCCGCGGGCGCGGAGGGCGCGGGTGATCTTGATCGGCAGCATGGCCGTGCCGTCGTATTCGCCGGGGATCGGGAACGACGTGACCATCAGGATCCGCATGGCGGCAGGCTCGCGTAGGGGAGGGGGGCTCACGAGCCCGACGGGGGCTGGGGCGGATAGATCAGACGGACCGGCTCACGACGGTGACGCTGGTTGCGCGTGAGCGCCCCATCCATGCGCTGATCGAGATCGTCGATGGCGGCGTCGAGCACCCCCCGGACCGTGTCCAGATGCCGGGGCCGAAGTGCATACGGGTCGCGAGGCAGGCCGGTGCGGGGAAAGACCAGCACCCGGGGATCGACCAGAGGGGCGAGCTGCGGGGGCAGCGAGCGATGGTCGAGCGGCTCATAGTCGGCCCCCTCGTCGCTGGCGCGATAATACGCGGTTCGTTCCTGGGCTGATTCGGGGTTGGTCCAGGATTCGTGAAGCGCGACCAGCTCGGCGAACTGGGGCCATGGGGGAGCGAGCGGGTCGTGGCGTCGGGGCGGGGCGTTGGGCGTGGCGATTCCGGGCAGGGTGCGCCAGAGGTCGAGCAACCCCAGCGGCCGGTCGGGGTCGATGAGCAGCGACCGGGCCTCATCCCGGACGAGCTCGCGGGCGGCCTGCCGCGCCAGGGCCAGTGCGCTCGAGAGATAGAGCAAGAACGAGGCCCGGGCGTGGCGGCTGGCCTCGGCCTCGGACTGGGCGAGCCGGCTCAGGGTGTGGAAGTGAAGCGCGTCTTGATAGAGGCAGTGGAACGGGCTCACCACCGTTTCGATGATCGAGCCCAGGTCGACGTCGGCGAGGGCGCGAGCATTTTCGTGAGGCGGGTCGTTGTTCAAGGCGCGCGATCTCCCGTCTCGCGATCCCGGCAGCCGCGACCAGCCTCCAGGCCGTGGCGGGGCGACGGCGGGTTCTGATCGTCCCTGGTCGGGGTGACGAGAGTCGCCCCAGGCTGGCTCGTCCCGCGTCATGCTCCGTGCGTTCCATCGGTCTCAAAGGATGCTGGCCGCGTTCCGGCCAATCAACCTAACAGATCACGGGCGTAAGGGGTAGCGTCTTTTGGCGGTTTCGCGGGTGATTTAGCGGCTTCGCTGGGGCTGGGGATTGGGGTTGGCCGGCGGCCGCACCACGGGTTTCGGGGCCGGCGCATCGGGGAGCTTGGCGGGCGCGGCCCCCATGGGGTCGTCGAGAACGATCTGGCGGGCGCGCAGCAGCTTGCCGACCCGATGCGACGTCGGGTCGGGGGCCAGATAGTAGGCAAGCGCCCCCCGGCGATCGTGCCGGGCGTCGAGAATCGACGCCAGATTCGCGTTCGCCCCCCAGCGGAACATGTTGTAGTAAGGCTGGTTAGGGCCAGGCTCGGGAAGCATGTCGAGCACTTGCCGGAACATGAGCTCGGCCTGATCCAGGCGATTGCGCTCGAGATGAATCAGGGCCAGATAATACGTCGCGTAGACGTCGAGGCCGTCCTGGATTTCCTTGGGGATCGTCTTGTGTCTGTCGACCACCTGGGGGGCGTTCTCGGCGAAGCGGAGTTTGACGTATTCCTGGACGGCCTCGTCGTATTCGCCGCGGAGATGTTTGATCCGGGCGTAAATCAGGGGGAATTCCGGTCGGAAGAGGATCAGCGACGACTGGATCGAGGCCACGAACTGAGGGTCGGTGAAGAGCCGGGTCTCGACCTCGAGCGGCAGCCCCCAGAGGGTGAGGCCGCCGAACTGGCCGCCGAGCGCGTCTTGAAAGCGATCGCGTTCATCGGCCGGGTCGCGATAGAGAATCGTGCGGTTCTTGCCGCCAAGCTCGCGCTGAAGCAGCCGCATCTTGGGCGAGAAATAGCCCTGGCTCGAGTCGATGAAAACGGTGATCTTGGTCGGGCTGCTCACGAGCGACGCGCGGCTGGTGCCATAGGGAGATTCGCCCGGAAGGTTCATGCGTTCGAGGATTTCGGGGTCGGTCATCGCCTGGTCGAGGGTCGCCACCCCCTTGCCGCCAGGGCCGGGGATCTCCATGCCCAGCCGGGCGTCGAACAGATAGGCCTTGCCGTCGATCAAGACCGTGCAGATCCAGATCAGAGGCGCTCGGGGCCCGCGTCTCAGGTGGAGCAGGTCGGCCTCGAATTCGGTCGCGATCATGTAGCGCGGGATCAGCGGTTCGAGCGTTTGCGAGCGGCTATAGGCGAGCAGCCCCGCATCCAGACCAATCTGGCGGCAAAGCGCCATGAAGAGCCACGTCCGCTCCGCCCAGAAGCCCGCCGATTCGGTCGCCAGCCCCCGCAACAGAATGTCATACGGCCGGGCGTAAACCTGGGGAAGCTGGTTCGAGCCCAACGACCCGGCCGGAACCAGCTGAACCTGGTGGATGACCCAGTCAAATACCTTGCGCACCCGCGCCAGGTTTTCGCCCACGCCCGCCACGCGGTTCGCGATGCCGTAATACATCATGCAATCTTCGAGATGGCGGGCGTCGCGCAGCGACCAGTTGCGGTTTTGCAGCTCGCGCACCATTTGCGGCGGAAGCTGGGTCAGCAGATAGGCCATGGCCGGCGGATCGAGCTGATAATCCGCGGGGCTGGTGCCGTCAAAGTAGTGGTTGAGCTTCTGGACGGCGAGCTTGAAATTGTCGCCGCCAGGCTTGAGAGCCGCGCGCTGAATCAGCGTGATCGAGCTCTCGAGGATCGCCGAGCGTTCATCGCTGGCCCGCGGCGCGATCGACTGCGCGCGCCCCCCTGCGTCGAGGTCGGGCGTCACGTCCACCCCGGTCGCGACGTGGGGAAGCGAATCGAGCTCGGGTGGTGGTTCCGGTGCTCCGTAATCACAGCCCGCGACCAGCGCCAGCATCGTCGCCGCGACGCCCAATTTCATCATGAACCGATTCAAGCCAGGAACTCCCAGGGAGACGTCGCGCCCTCTGTTTTTTGTACTTGATACGTCGGGCCGCCGCCGGTTGTTCGGTGAGGGCGAATTAAAGCACGGGCGCGACCGTCTGGCGGATCCGCAGGCAAAGGCGAAGCAGCCCTTCCAGGTCGTCGAGCCTGAGCGAATTGGGGCCGTCGGAGAGGGCCTTGTCGGGGTCGGGGTGGACCTCGAGAAACAGGGCGTCGCAGCCGGCCGCGACGGCCGCCCGGGCCAGGGTGGGGATCATCTCGCGCTGGCCCGACGAAACGGTCCCTCCCTGGCCAGCGCTCGGTAACTGGACCGAGTGGGTGGCGTCGAAAACGACCGGAGCGCCGGTGGCTTTCATCTGGGGGATCGCACGAAAATCGTTGACCAGCCGGCCGTAACCAAAGGTCGTGCCCCGTTCGGTGAGCATGACCCCCTTGGCCCCGGTTTCTTGCAGTTTCGCGACCACGTTGCCCATGTCCCAGGGGGCCATGAATTGCCCTTTTTTGACGTTCACGGGTCGTCCGGTGCGGGCGGCGGCCTCGAGCAGGTCGGTCTGCCGGGCCAGGAAGGCGGGGATCTGCAACAGGTCGACGACCTCGGCGATCGGGCCGGCCTGGATGGTTTCGTGAACGTCGGTGGTGACGGGCAGGCCGGTCTCGGCCTGCACACGGCGGAACGTGGCCAACCCCTGGACGAGCCCCGGCCCGCGGTAGCTCGAGCTGGAGGTTCGATTGGCCTTGTCAAACGACGCCTTGAAGACGACCGGAATGCCGAGCCGATCGCGAAGATCGGCCAGCCGCCGGGCGATTCGTTCGGTCATGTCGCCGGGCTCCATCACGCAGGGACCGGCGATCAAGGCCAGCGGACAGCCCGTCCCGATTGCGATCGGACCGACCACCACGGGATTGGGAGGAACCACGCACGACTCCTTTCGCGAGTCAGGACCGGGGGATCCGCCGGCGCGTCCGCGGCCGGATCGGCCGACACCGCCGATCCTAGCGATTTCCTGCTTCCACGGCGAGCGCGACCGGCGCGGACGCCTGTTTCAAGTCGCCACTATAGACCCGCGCGGCGGCGGGCAAAACCTCGATCGTCCAGCCAGCGGGCTCGCGGCCATTCGGCCCGGTGGGATCGGTTGGCTCGAGAAAGCCAGCCGGGTCGCCGTCGAGCTGGACGGGGATCGAACGATCGGCGGCGACAACGACCTTCTTGACCCTCAGATGGGTCACGCCGGGATCACCCAAGTGGCATCCCAGAAAGACCTTGCAGAGATAATAGAACGCCTGGAAGGGGCCCGGCTCACGGAAGACCAAAAGGTCGAGCCAACCATCGTCGCCCCGGGCCTGGGGCGCGAACGGGAGCCCGAGCGCGTAGCGCGGCAGGTTAAAGATGAACACCGTGGTGCCATGGAGGGTCTGCTCGCGGCCGGGGTCCAGAACCTGGACCGTGATCGTTGAGAAGGGATAGGAGAAGCTCGACTCCAGGATCGGCTGCACGTAGGCCATCCGGTGGGTGGGGCGGATTCGGCCGGCGTGGCTCACGCGGGATCGATGATGGCGGGTGACGACGTCGCCGTCGAATCCGAAGCCGGCCATCAGCACGAACCGCCGGCCCTGGGCGAGTCCGAGATCGATCGGGATCGGCTCGGCGGTCGCGATCCTCCGGGCCAGCGCGACGGGGTCGCACTTGGAGCCAAAGTGGCGGGCGGCCAGGTTTTCGGTCCCCGTGGGCAGGATCGCGAGCGGGACGGTGGGGTTTTCGTTGACGAGCGAGGCAAAGGTGCCGTCGCCGCCGATGGCCGTCAGGCAGCGGCACGCGGGATCGAGCGCGCCGGCGCGCACGAGGAGTGAGCGTTCCTCGGGCGTCCAGGCGACCCGCGCGGCGAGCCCGTGGCTCTCGAGCGCGCGGCAAAAGCGATCGGCCGCCCGCCGCGCCTGCCCCGAGCCCGAGCCCCGATTGGCCACGACCCCCACCCAGGGCGGCGGATCGCGATGTGCTGTCGGGGTCGCTGCTTCGGCCCCCTGAAACGACCGGTCCAAACGCTCGAGGCCCTCGGCTCGACCGTGGTCCTCGGTCACTGCTTGCCGCCGAGCTGATCGAGCGCACTGCCGTACGTCGTCTGGAACTTCTCGCGCAGCGAGCCCAGCTCGGTCATCATGGCGCTCGTCTGGGCGATCAGCGTCTTGACCTCGGAACGAGCATCGGCGAGGGCCTTTTTCTCACTCTCGAGCTCTTCGTTGCGATTGGCCAGCGTGTCTTGCGAATCCTTGACCGTCTGCTCGAGGATCGCGATCTGGTATTGCGCCCGCGTGAGCATCTCGATCATCTGCGATCGGGCCTTTTCCAGGTCGTTTGCCCGGGAACGAAGCACCATGAGCCCGCGGTCGACCTTTTCCTGGACCGACCCGGTCTCGTCCAGCAAGTGGACGACGTCGGTCTTGGCCGCCTCGACGTCGACCGAGAGTTTTTCGACCTGCGCCTCGAGCTCGTGCAACGTCGTGTTGGCGTTGGTGTTGAGCTGGGCGACCCCGGCCGCCAGGATCATCCAGACAATCGTGAACAGCGCGACGACAATCGATAAAACTTTACCCGCGGTGGACATCGACGCTCTCCCGACTGACGTGAAGAACGAACCATGGTCTGGTGATTGACGGCCCGCGCGAGCCAAGATCCAGCGCTCGCGAGCCAGCGTGAATACCCTAATATACCCCGCGTTGCCACGAGCTGCCAAGCGGGCCGATCGAGATCCGATTCCCGAGGGCCGGGTTTGACGGCTTTGCGGGTCTGATCTTACAATCGGAATCCTTGATTTCCGGTCCAGCGGTGGGCCTTGATCCCATTCTAGCATTGAGAGCGACGAGCGACGAGGTCGCCGCGTGGACCGAGCCGTCCTGGGTGCGCGGCGCTCGGGCGTGCTTGGACCGCCGGGAACAGCGCGGGAGAATGAGCGGCTGATGCGTCCTCTTTATCAAGTGACCGAGCTGCTGGGCGACGGGATCGGGGCGGAATTGTCGCGCGCGGTCCATCGGCTGGCCGATGCGCTTCCGGTGCAGCTTGAGTTTCTCGAGGTCGACCTTCGGCTGGAGAACCGCCGCGAGAAGGGCAAGAAACTCTACGACGAGACGGTCGAGAAAATCACGGCCACGCGGGTGGCGCTCAAGCATCCGACGGCGACCGCCGAGGAGAGCCCCAACGCGGTGCTGAGGCGGCGGCTGGACCTGTCGGTGATCCACCGGCCCGTGTACACGATTCCCGGGGTGCCCAGCAATTTTCGCCGCGAGCTCGATCTCGACATCGTGCGGATCGCGACCGGGGGCACCTATGACGATCCCGGCCGGATGATCGGCGACGACGGGGCGGTCAGCCTGCGAATCGTCGAGCGCAGGCCGGTTCGCGAGGCCGCTCGGTATGCGTTCAACCTGGCGCGCAAGACCGGCAAACGGGTGACCAGCTCGTCGAAATACACGATTCAAAAGGCCACCGACGGTCTCTTTGAGCAGGTGGCGGCCGAGGTGGCGCGGCAGTTCCCCGAGGTGCCCCATTCGGTCGAGCTGTTCGACGCGATGTTGGGCAAGGTGATCATGGCGCCGGAGAAATTCCAGATCGTACTGGTGCTCAACGAGTACGGCGATTTTCTCTCGGACATGGCCTGCGGGCTGGCGGGCTCGCTGGGCATTGGCGCGAGCGCCAACCTGGCCTTTGACCATTCGGCCGTGGTGCGGGTGGCTCTTTTTGACGCGGCCCACGGCACGGCCCCCGACATCGCCGGCAAGAATCTGGCCAATCCCACGGCGATCTTCCTGGCGCTTTCGCTGTTGCTCTATCAACTGGGCGAGATCGCGGTGGGCCAGGCGGTCAAGAACGCGACCTTGGACCTGTTGCGCGAGGGTGTTCGCACGCCCGATTTAGGCGGCAAGGAATCGACCGATAGCTTCAGCGACGCCGTCGCCGTCGAGGTCGCCCGCCGGCTCGCGCCCAAACCGCGGAATGTTTAAGAGCCAGCCGCGCGGAGACCCGTTCATGCGCGCGGCCACAACCCGCGGCGAGAACGAAATGAGCATCTTCGTTCGCATTCTGGACAACGACCGTGGGCGGCCCTCGCGGAGCCTGGCTCGTTATTTCCTCAAACCTGGTTTCAGCGACCAGGACAAGCCCCGCATGCACGATCTGGTCGTGCGGAATCAGAACGACGAGCTTACGCACGCGGAAAAGGAAGAGCTTTTCGTCTTCGGCAGGGCCGGCGACCTGCTTGCCATTCTCAAGTCCAAAGCCCGCCGCGCCCTCGGCGGCGAACTCAGGAAGCCCACCTCGACTCGGGTCAAATGGAGGCGGATCTGATCGGGCAAGTCTGGCGCAGGGCGAACCACCCGTTTTCAGTCCGCGGGATTGAGAGATGACAGCCCAGGGTCGGCTGGGTCGCGACCACCTCCGGACGTTCTTCTGTCTTGGTGTGGAGTAAAGGAGATGAAGGAACGACGTGAGAAACGTAAGCGGTGGGTGCGTCGCGGTCCATATGCCGTCGAGGTCGAGGTCGAGGTGGTTTATCCCGCGGGAGATCCATCCGAACCGTGTCTGGAGCCGGCCACGGTGCGCTGGCTCGACGAGATCGCCCGCCGGGCCGAGGAAGGCGATCTCGCCTATCTCAAGTCCGTCGGCGAGGTCTTTCGGGCGGTGCCAGGGTGATCGGCGGTATCCACGCGCGCCCCGTACAAGCCCGAAGGGCAAGCGAGTGAATGTCGGGGCCGAGCGGGGCCGGGGCCGAGAGGGGGACAGGCATCTTTTTGGAGTACCAAAAAAGCAGCCAGTCCCCGGCTCTTCAGGGCGTGAAATACAGGCCGGGGCCGAGAGGGGGAATGTCGGGGCCGAGGAGTAGGCCCGACGATTGAAATGTGCGACAGACGTGCGGGCCGTTGTCATGAAAAGGGCTTCGCCACCGCGGCCTCGGGCGTTCCCGTCGCGCCCTGGTCTTTTCGAGTTGCTCACGCCGAGCGCCCGCGCGTGCCCTGTGCGCCCGCCCCCTTGACGCCGTTGCCAGCGGGCGAGTGTAATTCTCAGCTTGTGCGCCACGTTCGCCCGTGACTCTCGCGAGACTGACACCTGATGGCCGCCGACCGCCCGTCCTCGTCCCCCGCCGAACCCGCCGACTCCTCGAAATCGACGCCGACGGTCCAAGGCAAGAGACGCGGTCCCTCCGCCGGGCAGGTGCTGGTCGTGACCAGCGTGATGTTCACTTTCATTTCGTTCTGGCGCACCGCCGCGATCGTGCTCTGCGACCTGGCGAGCACGGCCTATTACATCGGCGGCATCGTGGAATCGCAGATCGGCGCGGCCGCTCCCTGGTTCATCCTGGGGGTCATGCTCTTCAGCTACGGCGTGCGCAGCGTCTACATCGAAAGCTGCGCCATGTTTGTCCGCGGCGGCGTCTATCGCATCGTCCGCGAGGCCATGGGGGGCGGCCCGGCCCGGCTCGCCGTATCGGCTCTCTTGTTTGATTATATCTTGACCGGTCCCATCAGTAGCGTCACCGCCGGCCAGTACATCGTCGGGCTGGTGAACGATCTCTTCGAGCTGGGGACCGACAGCTTCTTGATCCGCCAGCAAAACCCGCTCTCGGCCGTGATCGCCAGCCTGGTCACGATTTATTTTTGGCGGATCAACATCAAGGGCATCCATGAATCGAGCGACCAGGCGCTCAAGATCATGGGGGCGACCACGGTCATGGGGGTGGTCATGATCGTCTGGTGCCTGGCGACGATCGCGGTTCGCCCCGAGACGCGAAAGCTCCCCACCATGGTCCCCGACCTGTCGAAAAAGATCGACGCGGCGGGTCAGCCCATCATGGACCCCTTCGGCAAGCAGGTCGACCCCCTGGGCTTCATCGGCGACACGAAGCTGGGCGAATCGCTTCGCCCCGAGCATCTGACCGGCAACTGGCTGTCGCTGCTGGGCGTGCTGGGGATCTTGATGTCGTTCGGGCACTCGATCCTGGCGATGAGCGGAGAAGAGACCTTGGCCCAGGTCTATCGCGAGGTCGAGAGCCCCAAGCTCAAGAATTTCAAGCGGGCCGCGCTCGTCGTGTTTGTGTACAGCATGTTATTCACGACGTTGATCAGCTTTTTCGCGGTGATGATCATCCCCGACGGCGACCGTACGGGCCGCTACGCCAGCAATCTGATCGGAGGGCTGGCGATGAACGTGATCGGGCCCTCGTGGGCGCGGTTGATCTTGAACGGGGTGGTCGTGGTGGTGGGCTCGATGATCTTGTCGGGGGCGGTGAACACGGCCATCGTGGGCTCGAATGGCGTGCTCAATCGCGTCTCCGAGGACGGCGTTTTGCCCGACTGGTTCCAGAAGCCGCATCCCAAATACGGCACCACGGCCCGGCTCATCCATCTGGTCGCCGGGCTTCAGCTCTTCACGATCATCGTCACCATGGGGAACGTCCTCACCCTGGGCGAGGCCTACGCCTTTGGCGTGGTCTGGAGCTTCGTCTTCATGTCGATGGCCATGCTCGTGCTCCGGTTCAAGCGCCCGGGTCATCGCGAGTTCGAGGTTCCGTTCAACGTCACCCTCGGCCGCTATACGATTCCGCTCGGAATCACCATCGTTTTCTTGGTGCTGGCGCTCTCCGCGGTCGCCAACCTGTTCACCAAGGAGGTCGCGACGCTCTCGGGCGTGGGGTTCACGGCCGGGTTTTTCGTGCTTTTTTTCTTGAGCGAGCGGGCGCATCACAGGCGGATGGGGACGGCGTCCGATTCCCATGAGCATCTCGAGCAATTCAACCAGCAAAAAGCCGAGGAAGTGAGCGAGCTGTCGCTCCATCTGACCAAGCCCTATCGCAAGCTGGTGGCGATCCGCTCGCCCTACAATCTGGCGATGCTCGAGCGCTGTCTGGCCGAGACCGATCCCGAGACGACCGAGGTGGTGGTCATGACGGCGTCGGTGCTGCCGCCGGGCTCGGCTGATTTCACGCCCACGATCAGCACCAACGACCGCCAGCTCTTGACCGCGGTGGTCAATCTGGCCGAGCACCAGGGGAAGCCGGTCAAGCCGCTCATCGTACCGACCAACGAGCCGTTTTTCGCCATGACGCGAACGGCCAAGACGATCGGCGCCCAAGAGTTGATCATGGGCCCGTCGAACAAGTACCGGCCGGAGGATCAGCTCGATCAGGTGGCGCTTTACTGGCTCAATGTGTGCGGTCCCCAGCCCGATCCGCTCACGATCCGGGTGCTGGGCAAGGACCGCGACGCGCGGCTCGACATTGCCGGCGGCAGCCAGATCCCCAAGACGGGCGGCGGGGCGATCGCCGCGGAGACGGCGCTTTTGCTCGCCGATCTCAGGCGGAGCTGGCATGGGATCGAGCGCTTGCTCCTCGCCTATGACGGCAGCCCGCTCTCGGCCGATTTTCTGGACACCGTCGTGAGTTTTCTCGATCCGGCGATCGCGGTCACGCTCATCGACGTGGCCGAGGCCGACCCGGCGGAAGGGGTCGACCCGAGCCAGGAGGCGCGCGAAACGGTCGAGCGCGCCGTCGAGCGGATCCAGGCCCTGGGGCGCAAGGCCGACTCCCGGGTCGCGCAAGGCGCAGCCGGGCCCGAGATCGTGAAGGCCGCCATCGAAGGCAAGTTCGACGCCATCTTCATGAGCCTCCGCGGCCTCTATCGCCGCGGCGACACCACCCAGTTTGCCTCCAACACTCGCTATGTCCTTGAACACGCCCCTTGCCGGGTGATTCTGGGCTTCGCCCCCAAATCGATCCCGGCCCCGCCAGCCGAGAACGGCGCTTCGGAATAGGCGTTGGAAACGGGGTCAGTCTTGCTCGCCGGCGAGCCTGCGCAAGACCCGCCCCCACTTGCGCGGAAGCTTGCCGCGGCCGAATTCGCCCAGGTGGGGCAGGAACTGGTTCCAGGTCAGCACCGTCAGGCAAGCGGCCTCCTGGACGATCGCCACCACCACCTGCTTGCGATAGAGGGCGAGCACGGCGATCGCGCCGTTGTCGGGGTTCTTGCCCAGCCTGCGGGTGCGCGCGAGCACGTTCCGAAACTCGGACGGGGCGGTTTCGGGCTCGACGCCGAACCGCTCCACGAACCGCTCCAGGGCGTGCCGCGTGACGCGAATCTGGCGATAGTCGCGCTGGCCCGGCGGGGGATGGCTCACGGTCTCAGGAACCACGAATAAACAATATGATCGATTATCATTATTTGGTTCAGGCCGTTCTGGGAGCGCGGGCGTCCCGCCCGCTCGAATTCATGCGGGCGTCCCGCCCGCGCTCCCAGGAGAGCGCGGGCGGGCCTCTCGTGAATCATTCCAGCCGGCCGGCCGCCCACAGCACGCCCCGCTTGAGCCACTCCTGGAAATTCTTGTCGGCCATCGCCTCGGCGTCGTGGCCGAGGGTGTTTTCATAGACCCGGCCCTTGCCGAACGTGTTCACCCACACGACTGGCTCGTCCTTGCCGGTTCCGCGCGGCTTGGACGGGTCGGAAAAGGCGGTCGCCAGCACGATGCTCCCGGGGGTGATCATCGAGTTTTGATAGAGCTCGTCGATCGCATGTTCGAACTTGTCGGGCAGACCCTGGGAAATCGGGTGCTTGACGTCGGTCTTCTTCACGCTGAAGACGTGCCTGGGCCCGTGAAAGCCCTGCGCCCGCCAGCCGCCGGCGACGGCCTGTTCGAACTCGTCCCAGTTGGGCTTGATGAATGCGCTCGAGGCGTGATGAAAGACCACCAGCCCCTTGCCATCGCGGACCGCCTTCATGAACGCCTGCTTGTTGGCGTCGGTCCAGTGGGTTTCGGGAGCGCCCCGGGGCGTGTCCTTGTAGTTCAGGATCAAGACGTCGTACTTGGCCAGATTTTCGTCGGTCAGGTCTTTCGAGGGGGTCGCGGTGACGTCGACCTTGATCTTGGGGTCCGCGCTCAGGATCTCGGAGAGGAGCGCGCTGGTCTTTTTCCAGTCGTGCACCGAGTCGCCGGTGATCACCAGGGCGTGGAGCGGCGTCGCGTCGCTCGCGAACGCCGCCGCGGCCCGCGCGGGCTGGCCGTTCGTGGTCGCCGTGGCCGTGGCGGCGGCCGTCGCGCCCAGGGTCGCCGTCGCGGTCGCGCGGGCGCCGCGGACGGTCGCGCTCGCCCTGCGCGCCACGGGGGCGGGCATCGACTCGATCGCCTCGTCGAGCGCGATCGGGCCAAACACCGGGACGGCCATGTCCATCTCGTCGGTCAGATTGCAAACGGGGTCGAGGCCGTGTCCATACCACAGGAACGAGCCCTTGGGGGGCCGGCCGGCGAGCTTGAGCACCACCGTGTCTCGCGCGGGCCCGACCCTGGCCTCGAAGATCGAGGGGATGATCGCCCCTTCTGCGTCGCGGATCGAGAAGCCCGCGATATGGCGCTCGGGTTTGAGGCCGAATTCGTTGCCGCTCGAGGGGTTCATGTTCTCCTCAACCGAGGATCTCCTGATGCGCTGGCGCCGGCCTCCACTTCAGCATCCCCTGGCGCCGGCCTTCGCGCAC
>DAIDHE010000422.1 GCA_027459775.1 Planctomycetales bacterium
CGCCGCCAGGGTCGGGATGACGACCAGGACGACACCGAGCATGACCCGCGACAGCCGCATCGTGATCCTCCCCATCCTGCCTCGGCCCCTCTGTCTGAGATTCAAAGGGAAAGCGGCTCGAACAACTCGTCGACCTTGCCCTTGCTGTCGGCGAAGGCGTCGAGCTTCACGCCGACCTTGTCGAGCAAGGTCAGGTGCAGGTTCGCAAGCGGCGTCGGCTGGGCGTAGCGGATGTGCCGGCCGCCCCGCATCTTGCCGGCCGCGCCGCCGGCGACCAGGATCGGCAGATTCACGTGGTCGTGGAGATTGGGGTTGCCCATGCCGCTGCCATACAGATAGAGCGAATGATCGAGCAGCGTGCCGCCGGCCTCGGGCACGGCCTCGAGCTTCGCCAGGAACCCGGCGAACAGCGATGCATGGAACTCGTTGATCCTGGCCAGTCTGGCGATCTTGGCCGGGTCGTTCCCGTGGTGGGTCAGCGGATGGTGGGGGTCGGGCACGCCGATCTCGGGATAGGTCCGCCCGCTGGTCTCGCGGGCAAGCTGAAACGTGATCACGCGGGTGACGTCGCCCTGGAGCGCGAGCAGCTGAAGGTCAAACATGAGCCGGGCGTGGTCGGCATAGGCCGTGGGCGCGCCCACGGGGCGCTCGAGGTCCGGCAGTGCGCCCGCCCGAGCGTCGGACTCGGCCTTCTGGATCCGCCGTTCGACCTCGCGGACGGTCTCGACGTACTGGCCGACCTTGGCCCGATCGGCCGGGCCGAGCGTGCGCTCGAGGCGGGCGATCTCGCCGGCCACCGAGTCGAGCAGGCTGGCCCTGCGCCTGAGCGCGGCCCGGCGGTCGCCAGCGCTGCCGCCTTCGCCGAAAAGCCGCTCGAAAACCAGCCGGGGATGGGCCTCGGAGGGGAGCGGGGTCGTCGGCGACGACCACGAGAGGTTGTTCTGATAAACGCATGCATATCCGTTGTCGCACTGGCCGACCAGCGACAACAGATCCATCGACATCTCGAGCGACGGCAACTGGGTGTCCTGCCCGATCGCCTTGGCGGCGATCTGATCGACGGTCGTGCCCAGTTGATAGTCGACCCCCTCGGTGAGCTTGGCGGTGGCCGCGCTCAGGAAGGCGGCGTTCGAGGTCGCGTGGGTGCCGGGGTAGGCGTTCCTGAGCTCGAGATTGGTGATGACGGCGATGTGCCGCTTGACCGGCTCGAACGGGCGAAGGATCGGCGAGAGGGCATCGAGGGCTTCGCCGCCGGGCGGCGTCCAGCGCGGGATGTCAGCGCCCATGGGAATATAGACGAACCCCAGCCGCCGCAGGCGGGCCGGGTCGGCGGCGGTGTCGGCGCACGCGGTCATGGCGGGGATCATCGCGTCCAGGAGCGGAAGCGCGAGCGAGGTTCCCAGCCCTCTCAAAAAGGTCCGCCGCGGCAGCGCCTTGTGCATGACGATCATCGGGCTCTCCTCATCTGGAACGGAACGCTGGTCGCGATCCCCACGACAATGGCTGAGAATCGATCGCCCTGGTCGCGGGCGGCCCGCACGATTCTACGGATCGCCGGGGCGTCGTATTCCTCGACCCCCCGGCCAAGGGCATAGGTCATGAGCTTCTCGGTCAGGGCCCCGATGAACAGCTCGGGGCGCTTGAGGATCGACCGCTCGAGACCGGCCGGGCCGGCGAACGTGCTCCCATCCGAAAGCCCCCCCGAGGCGTCGATCGGCTTCCCTTCCTCGAACATCCGCCAGCGGCCGACGGCGTCGAAATTCTCGAGGGCGAATCCCACGGGGTCCATGATCTTGTGACAGCTCGCACAGGCCGCGTTCGCCCGGTGCTCGGCCAGACGCTCGCGCACCGAGAGCGCCGACGAGACGGTGTTGTCCTTGAGCGCGGGCACGTTCGCGGGAGGCGGTGGTGGCGGCGAGCCCAGCAGCGTCTCGAGCACCCACTTGCCCCGGATCACCGGCGAGGTCCGCGTTGCGTACGAGGTCACGGTCAGGATGCTCCCCTGCCGTAACAAGCCCCCCCGCACGCCGTCCGCGCCCATCGCGACCGCGCGAAACCGGTCGCCGTACACACCCGCGATCCCGTAATGCCTCGCAAGCCGCTCGTTCAGGAACGTGCTACCCGGCTTGATCAGGTCGAGCACGCTCCGATCCTCGCGCACGACGGTCTCGAAGAGCATCTCGGTCTCGCGGCGAAACGCCTGCCGCAGATTGTCGTCGAAATCGGGAAAGAGCCGGGGGTCGGGCGTGATCGAATCGAGGTTCCGCAGGCGCAGCCACTGGCTGGCGAAATTCGTGGTGAGACTCGCGGAGCGGGGATCGGCCAGCATTCTGCGCGCCTGGCGCTCGAGGGTTTGGGGTTTCGCGAGCGCGCCCTGCTTCGCGAGGTCGAGCAGCTCGGGATCGGGGATGCTGCTCCAGAGGAAGAACGAGAGCCGCGACGCGAGCGCGACGTCCGGGACGCGGTAGACCGCGCCCGATGCGAGCCCGGGCGGGTCGGGCTCGATGCGAAAGAGAAAATACGGGCTCGCCAGGACCGCGCTCAGGGCCGCCTCGATCCCCGCCTCAAAGCCTTCCTCGGCCCTCGCCTGGTGAAAGAGATCGAGGGGCTTCTCGAGGTCCGCCTGGTCGATCGGCCGCCGATAGGCCCGCTCCATGAGCGCGCCAAGAATGAGCCGGGCGCAACGTTCTTCGTCGTCCTTGCTCGTGGGCCGGCGGACGAAGATCCGGCGGCGGCTCGGCGTATCGCCCGGCCCCCGGTCATGGTAGGGGCCGACGATCGAGACCTGATAGAGCGCCGGCGACAGGCGCGGATGACGGTGAAAATTGTAATGGGCCTGGTAAGGCTGGCGCTTGGTCTCGAGCAACGACGACGACCTCTTGAGAAACGTCGCGCCGATCTGGTGCGGACCAGCGGTCGCGTGGATGCGGGTCTTCAACTGCCGGTCGGCGATCTCGTGGTCGTGCTCCGATCGGGGCGGCGCCAGCTTGAAAAGAGCCACTCGCTCGCGATCCAAGAGGAGCTCGACCTCGTGCGCGGCGTTCAGGCCCTCGACGTGCTCGTTGCGGTCGCGCGCCAGGCGGAGCTCGACCTCGTATTCGCCGTCGCGCGGGAAGGTGTAGGCGATGAGCGCGCCGCCCCGCGTGCCGAGCGGCAGGCCCGCGACGTGCTCTTCTTGCGTGATATCCGGGCGAATGCGAAACGTGTCGCCGTCGGGCGAGCGGCCGGGCCGGCCGGCGGCCAGGCGGCTGATCTTCCGCGCGGCCGCGAGGTAACGCTCGAGGAGCATCGGCGACAGGTCGCTCACCGTCTGGTTGTCGAAGCCCCGGCTCGATTCGTCGGCCGGCAAGAGCGCCGTCGCGTCGACGTCGAGCGCCAACAGGTCGCGCACCGCGTTTTGATACTCCGCGCGGGTGAGCCGCCGGAACGTCTCGGTCCGGCCCGGCTCGGGATCAAGGGCGGCCGCGCGATCGAGAAGCCCAGTCAGGGCTCGCACCGCCGATTCATAGGTCGGCTCGCTGGGCCGGTCGGCGTCCGCCGGCGGCATCCGGCGAGTGGCCAGCTTGCGCGCGACCTGCTCCCAGATCCGCGATTCCTGGACCAGGCTCCGGGGATCGAGCGCGTCGAGGGCCAGGCCCCCCGATTGGACGTCGCGGTCATGGCAATCAAGACAATACATCTTCACGAACCGGGCGATCCGGGCGCGATCCGGGGAGGTCGCCGCTTGATCCACGTCCTGCGCTCGACCGCCGAGCGGGACCAAGGTCAGCAAAAGAGTCCAGGCCGTCCGTCGCTTCATGAAGTCGGGCTCCGGTCTCGCGGGCGCGGGATCTCAGGGCGTTTCGCCGTCTTGCTCCACCACGTCCACCAACCCCACGTCGACCCCCTGCCCGCCCCTGGTCTGGCGGCAATGGACGGCGATCACGACCTTGGCCCCGGCCTTCAATCGCGCTCGGGCGGCTGGCAGGATGGCGACGCGCTCGTAACGATTGAGATACCCTTCCTCGCGGGCCGCCAGCACCCCGTCGATGGAGATATCGACATCCTCGTCGTGATAAACGAGCAGCTCGAGCCGGTCGAGATTCGTCCCCTCGGGGATGGTCGCTTCACGGCGAAGCCAGATGTCGGGCGTGGTCCAGGCGGTACCGACGACCGCGCCCGGAGTCCCCTTCGAGCCGAAGCCGCCGGGGCCTTCCTTCCAGGCGGAGTCGTCAAACGCAGGAGATGCCCAATCGCTCGCGGGCCGGGTGAATGTGTAACGCCAGGCGGCCGCCGCGCGGGCCGAGGTCGCGACCACCTCGGTGAGCCTGGGCGGAACGGGAGCGAGCGCCCAGCCCCCGGCCTGGGCCCGGTCGCGGCGCGCCCGTTTCTTCCAGAGCGCGGGGTCCGCGAGCATCTTGATGAACACCCCGCCCACCACCGGCCGCGCGCGCATGCCGTCGCTCGCCGCGTTGTCGGTCACGTACGAGTCGACCATCGGCAACCGCGCGGTCGTCACGTTCATATAATCATAGATCGGCGAAACAAACGCCTCGAAGCCCGCCCGGTCCTCGGCCATCGTGGCCGTCCACAGGCACCAGTCGGTCTTGGTCAGCCGGGTGCGGGAATCGAGCGGCAGGCCGAACCGTTGCATGCGGGTCTTGTAATAGGCGACTTCCTTGCGGGCCACGTCCCTGGGAAAGACGTCCAGGCCGAGCAGCTTGTCCCAGACGAGGTTGTATTTCTGGCTCCAGGTGTTCGCGCGGTCAAAGGCAATGCGGTAATGGTCGCCGTCGGCGGCCACCAAGGTCCAGTTCCGGGCGTACGAGCGGGCCAGTTCCTGGAACCGGGCGGCCGACGCCTGGTCGCCACGCATCCGGCAGAGCTCGCCATAGGCGGCGATCGCCAGGATCGCCTTGATCGAGAGGTTGGCGTTATGGGCCAGGTGGCCCATGAAGTCGTCGGTGCAGAGCTGGTTTTCGGGATCCTTGCCGTACTTTTCCAGATAGGCTTCCCAGCGGGTCAATTGCGGCCACCAGCGCGAGGCGAAGTCGGCGTTCCCTTCCATCCTGGCGATGGCCGCGCAGAGCAGGATCATGTTGCCGCTCTCCTCGACGGGCATCATGTCGCCCTCGTTGGTCGAGCTCTCGCCGCCGGCGTAGACCTGCCCGGTCGCTTGAGGATATGTTCCGACGTCGTGGGGCGCGAACGGGAACTTCCACCGCGGCGATGCGCTATAAACCAGGGCGGGCGCGACGAGGGCCTTGGCGTAGGTTGGCCCCATGAGCAAGAACAAGGGCGCGGCCGGATAGATCACGTCGACGGTGGCGACGCAGCCGTTGCTGCTGTTTTCCTTGGGGAAGAGCATGGGCTGTTTGTTGGCGTCGGCCGCCAGCCCGCAGCCGGCCAGCGCCTGGCGATAAGCGAGAGCCCCGAGCTGGGCGAAGCGCTCGCCGCCCGAGCGGGTCATATCGGCCATGAACTCGGCGTCGAACGCATCGCAGCGGCGGACAAGGCCGTCAAAGTCGCGATCGGCGGCCGTGAAGAGATCGGCTGGGGTCGCGCCGTCGCGCCTCCAGTAGGGGCGGAGCTTTCGGCCCAGGAAATCGATCGCGTGAATCTCGTCGTAGGCGATCATGAGCCGTCGCGAGACCGGCTTTGGGCCGACGCGGCCGAGGTCGAACGCAAACGCGAGCGCGGTCTCGCGATCGTTGGCGGCCCGGGGCGGACCCGAGGCGTCGCCGGCGAGCGGCCGGCCCGCGGCGAAGGCATCGGCCAGGCTCGCGCTCGAGCCCACCGCGGCCGTCGCGTCGGCGGAGCGGGCGGCCGTGTAAACATATCCCCAATCGATCCGCACGTCGTCGCCCGCCGGTCGCAGCAGGGGTTGATCGACCGTCCCCGCGCGCAGGGCCGTCAGCGCGCTGAATGTCTGCTTGCCCCCCTCGACCTTTTGCTCGGGCGTGTTGACGGCGAGCAAGCCGCTCGTGCTCTCGTAGAGCGACACCGCGTGCTCCGCCCCGTCGGCCGATTCGACGCTCCAGACCAGATAGGTGAGCGGCCGCGACAGCACCTCGAGATCCCCGGGCAACGCGGGCGTGAGAAACGTGAGCGAAACCTTGACCCCGGCCCCCTCGAAGTTGTAGATGCTGCGGGTCGGCAGCACTTGAAGGGCCGTCTGGGGCAGCGCGGGCACGCTCTTGGGCTCGGTCCCCATCAGGCGAAACGGCTTGCCGTCGATGCGGATCAGGCCGGCGAGCGGGTGGGGATGGCGCGTCCAGTGGCGGGTCACGTCGTCGGTCAAGCGGTCGGCCATCGACCAGACGGAGAGATTCGGATCGATCGCGACCAGCGGAACGGCCGGCGGCCGGAGCGTGGGTTTCTCTTGCGAGAAGGCGGGGGCGCAGAGCCCGAGGAAAGAGAACGCAAGGGCGAGGACGGCCATGGGACGCGAGGTCATTCCTTCGGAGCCTCCAGGAATCACGATGCACGATGCGGGTGTGGTTTCAGCGTCCTTCATGATACGCCCTGGGAGGCTTCTGGTCTGCGCATTGCTGGCCGAGGAGGCGCTCGCCACCACGATGAGTGGACATCGCGAGCGAGTGAGCGTGACCAGGCGCGCTCAGCGCGTCGACATCGCGGTCGTAAGAGATTGGCGAGCGGATGAGGCGGAAGCTGAAGGGTTGTGTGCCATGGACGGGCTCGCCTGCTTCGATGGCGAACGTGGCAAGGACGGCCCCTCACTGGCGAGGAGCCCGAATCAGGGATGAAGGTTCGGATCCTCGACAGGTAAGCCCTCGGCGGATGCCGCGGCGTTCAGATCGCCGTCGGCCGAGACGAGAATCCGCGCGGCGTCTTGCCGAAGGATGTCGAGCGCGGCCGCGAGTTGCACGGCGTCATAAGCTCGTAAAACGTGCATATCCGCGATTCGGGCGACATAAAGAAAATGTCCGGCCGCGGGGTCGGCGAGCGTATTGATACGAATCGTACCCTTTTCTTGCACGTAACGCTTGACGATCGCACTCGTGTCGAGGAAATGATCGGCCAAGTCAGCGGCGCTCCCGGATGATGGTTTCGGAAAGCGGCTCTCCCTGGATCGTGATCGGCGTGAAGGGCTCGCGGGCTGGCAGAAACCGTGGAGGCGGCTTGACCTCGCTCAGCACGCCAGCGGCGACCAAACGCCGCTGCAGCTCCTGCTCGGCCAACTCTTCCGGGGTCATCTCGTGCTCGCCCACCGCCGCTTGCGCGATCTTGGTCTCGAGCTCATCGCGGAGATGACGCATCTGTTCCGGCGACAAATCGTTGACGCGATCCAGAAGACAATCGAATTCGTTATGAGCCATCACTGGACCTTCTGCTTTCCGGCGGGCTCGCCTGGAATCCTCCTCGTTGACCGAACGCGTCTCTTCCATGACACTATAACATCACGCGCTGGGAGTCCAGCCGCGCTTCCGCTCGCGACTTGCGATCACGCTCCCGACGCGATGCTTCCTGGCCGGGGTCGCCCTGGTATTTTGGAGAAAACCCGGTATCCGTGGTACGTGGTAGAGGACAGGCGTCTTGCCAGTCCACTTGCCGGGTTTCAAGGCGAGCCGACAGCCGGGACGGCCGTCGTACCAATGAAGGCGATCCGAGGGGATGTCGCTCTCGGTGGTTGCAAGATCAAGCGGGTGTCCGCGTCCTTGTCCGCTCGCCCGAAGAAAATGAAATGCCTCTGGACCAGGGCCTTGACATCTCGATCCGCGTGAATTATTAATCAATGCATTGGTCCACCGATGGTCGTGCCGGGCGCTGCAAATCCAAGAGGCGCGAATCAATGGCATTACACGCACACGCATGCACACGCTTGCCTTGTCGGTGTGATTGCCCTTGTAACAACTCCCGTTTCGGGGCGTTCCTCAAGGGACAGGGGGGCCGTTGTCCCCCGCCCCGCGACATTCTTTGACGCGGGGGGCGTCGTGGTGGATCAGTCTTCCACCTTCACTCATGTGTTTACTCTCAAGAACAACCTGAGCCGTGATCTGAAGATTCTCGGCGTCGAGAAGTCGTGCGGTTGTCTCACGGCCTCGATCGATCGAGATCTGATCGCCCCCGGCAGGGAAGCATCGCTGACGTTGTCGACTCAGCTTATGCCCAACTATACCGTCAGAACGCAGAGCTGTGCCGTCAGTACCAACGACCCTCGCAATGCAAGCGTAAAGTACATTCTCGCCTTGAAGACATTTCCACGTGTTCAGTTTCGGCCGACGGCCGTGAACCTGGGAGTGGTTCGGCGGAACGGAACGGCCGGCGCGGGTGGAGAGTCGTCGCTTGACGCGTGGCTGGAGGTGTTTCGCGCGGCGGGCGAAGAGTCGGACGCGCCCGAGCGGTTCGAGGCGCCCGACGGTGTGAGCGTCGCGAGGCTCGAAGGGCTCGCGACCGATGAACCCGCGAAGGGGGTCGTCAGGCCATCCCAGGGCTGTGCCCTGGGCTATAACCTCTCAGTCCTTCGGACTGAAAAAGGGTCGCTGGCACGATCGATTCGTTTTCACCCCAACGGGGTGGGAGGCTACAGCCCTGGGTTTACGCGGACGCGCGCCGCCGTTCACCGATGCGAGCCATCGTTGCCGAGTCGAGTCGAGGCCGCGACCCCAAAGTTGTACAGTATCAGGACGACGCTCTCCGCCACAAAACGCTCTTTCCCGCATGCGTCAGACAGCGGTGCGATTCGCGATGCTGAACACGATGCGCGCACGGCGCGGAGAGGTTGCCAAGGTAGAATCTACTCTAGGGCACCCCATGGGTGCGATTACTACATCCGCGACGAACCGGGAACCTGGCGCGAAGGGCTCGCGACCGATGAACCCGCGAAGGGGGTCGTCAGGCCATCCCAGGGCTGCGCCCTGGGCTATAACCTCTCAGTCCTTCGGACTGAAAAAGGGTCGCTGGCACGATCGATTCGTTTTCACCCCAACGGGGTG
>DAIDHE010000428.1 GCA_027459775.1 Planctomycetales bacterium
GTCCTGACCGCCGCGGGTGCGGACGTCGAGGATCTCGAGGACCCGCTCGATTTCGACGCCGTCCTGGTCGATCATCGCCGCGTGATGGCCCACGAAGTGGCGGCCTTGCATTCCAACTGGCTCGGCGCGTTTCCCGAGGACTATCCGCCGCGAATTCGCGATCTGATCCTTGAGGGGCGATCGATCACCGCGGCCGATTACGAGCACTCGCGCGCGGCGATGGCGCAGGCCGCCGCGAGCCTGCACGCGGTTCTCGAGCGGCGTGGGCTCGACGGGCTCGTCACCCCGGCGGCCACCGGGCCCGCCCCCGATCCCTCGACCACCGGCGATCCCGCGTTCCAGTCGCCGTTCAGCTTCACCGGACTTCCCTGCGCATCGTTTCCCGTCGGCCTCGTCGCGCAGGGGCTGCCGGTCGCCTTGCAACTGGTCGGGGCTCTCGATCGCGACGTCGAGATTCTCGAGCGCGCACAGTGGTGCGAGCGCTCGATTCACGATGCGGGGCTCTGGCAAGATCCTCGCCCAGCTTCGATTCTCCACGAGCGGATCGACGAGGACCGACCATGACCATGCCCACCGAGGAGCTCTCGAGCCTGCTCGAGGAATTGGAAGAGGGCGCTGTCCGTGACGACGCCGTCTCGATGGCGCGCGCGAGTCTCGAGTCGACGCTCGAGGGGCTCAAGCTCTCTCCCGAGGAAGAGGGGCTGCTGGCGAGCGAGGTCGCCCAGCTCCGCGGTCTTTTCAGCAAGCTCGAGGCCAAGACGATCGAGATCGCGGCGTTCGGGATGGTGAGCCGGGGCAAGTCGTCGGTTCTGAACGCGCTTCTGGGTCGCGAGGTTTTCGAGGTCGGGGCGACGCACGGCACGACGGTCTCGCGGGTCGAGGAAGAATGGCGCAGGGGCGCTGGCGAGCGCCCGGGCCTTGAGGGCGCGCGCTTGATTCTGGTCGACACGCCGGGGATCGACGAGGTCGGCGGCGAGGGGCGCGAGGCGCTCGCGCTCGACGCGGCCCGGCGCGCGGACATCATTCTCTTCATCGTCTCGGGCGACCTTCAGCGCGGGGAGCTCGAGGCCCTGAGCGCCCTCCGCGAGGTCCAGAAGCCGATCATCCTGGTTTTCAACCAGATCGACCGCTACCCCGAGGTCGATCGCGAGGCGATCCACGCCAAGATCAAGGACGAGCGCGTCGCCCACCTGATCCGCCCCGACGACGTCGTGATGACCTCGGCCCGTCCCGATCCCTACCAGGTCAAGATCCTCAAAGCCGACGGCACGGCCGAGATCGCCTGGGAACGACCCGCGCCGGTGATCGAGCCGCTCAAAACGCGGATTCTCGACGTGCTCGAGCGCGAGGGGAAGGCGCTGGTCGCGCTCAACACGCTGTTGATCGCGGGCGACCTGCATTCCGAGATCGTGGCCCGCAAGGTTCGCATCCGCGACGAGGCGGCCAACCAGATGATCTGGAACTTCGCGGTCGCGACCGGGGCGGCCGTCGGTCTGAACCCGATCCCCATTGCCGACGTCGCCGGCGGGCTGGCTCTCGACGTCGGCATGATCGTCGCGCTTGGAAGGGTTTATGGATTGCCGCTCACCAGGCGCACCGCCGCGAGCCTGGTCCGCGACATGATGCTGGCCCTGGGCGCGATGGGGGCGGTCGGCATCGCCACCCGGTTGCTCGCCAGCGGCGTCCGCTCGTCCCTGGCCGGCGTCACCATCCTCTCGGGCGGGCTCGCGGCCCCGCTCACCCTGCTGGGCTACGCCGCCTTCAGCCTCGCCCAGGCCGCCACCGCCAGCACGACTTCGTATGTTCTCGGCCATGGCGCGAAAACCTACCTCCGCCAGGGATGCCAGTGGGGACCACGTGGTATCAAGACCGTCATCCAGGAGATCCTCGCCCAGGCCCAGGCCGACTCGGTCGTCGACCGCCTGAAGGTCGATCTCAAGAAAAAACTCAAAGGCTGAGGACCGATCCTTGGACACACCCGTCGCGCCCGGCGATCCCGACGTCGCCCCCGCCCCTGCCCCGGCTCGATCGCTGTTCCGGCGGCTTCGGCCCTGGCTGGCGATCATCGGCTTTGTCATCGCCGCGACCGCGCTTCTGGGCTACGAGAGCCTGTCCACCCGGCCGGTTCGCGAGGCGGCCCGATCGTTCGCCGAGCTCATCAGCCTGGGCGATCGTTCCGATCTTGGGGAAGACGAGCTCAAGCGTCAGGCCCGGCTGTTCTGTTCCGAGCATTACCTGGCGACGCACGACCCGCGCCCGGCCCCCGAGGGCGGCCTGATCGGCCTGCCGCGCACCCTGCACCCGGACTACAAAGCCTGGCGCGAGGGGGACGACGTCTGGATCCGCCCAACCGCCCGCGCCGGCCCCGTCTATCAGTTCGTCTACGAAGCCGGGCGCTGGAAATTCGACGGCCCCGTCGGCATCCTGACCCCCCAAGGCGAGTTCATCCCCGCCTCGAAACTCGAGCCCGAATCCCGAAATCAAAGGGGTCAGGACTCTTTGATTTTGCTCAAAACGAGGATCAAGGCTTGAGCAGATAGACCTTGTCGTCGGAAGCCGCCACCGCGAGCGTCGTTCCGTCGGGGCTGTAGGAGACGCCATAGGTCATGACGCCGGGGGCGAGGCGTTCACGCGATGTCGTCTTGGCGGCGGCGAGATCCCAGATGAAGATGTTGCCGGCGTATCCCACCGAGGCGAGTCGTTTGCCGTCGGGGCTGAAGCTGACGGCGTAGACCTGGTCGGGGTGTCCGTCGAGCTTGGCGATTTCCTTGCCGTCGGCGGCGTTCCAGAGGCGAATGGTCTTGTCCATGCTCCCGGAGGCCAGCTTGGCCCCGTCGGGGCTGTAAGCGAGCGAATAGACGGCGTCGCCGTGTCCCTGGCTTTGGCGGAGCTCCTTGCCGTCGGCGACGTTCCAGTATTTGATGAGCTTGTCTTCGCCGGCCGTGGCGATGACATCGCCCTTGGGGCTGAAGGCGACGGCGTAGACGGCCCCTGTGTGACCCTTGAGCTGGCGGATCTCGGTCCCTTTGGCCACGTCCCAGATCCGGGCCGTCTTGTCGGCCGACGCGGTCGCGGCCAGCTTGCCGTCGGGGCTCCACGCCACGCCGTAAACCTGGCCCGTGTGGCCCGCGAAGG
Source organism: Planctomycetales bacterium (assembly GCA_027459775.1). Lineage (GTDB taxonomy): Bacteria > Planctomycetota > Planctomycetia > Isosphaerales > Isosphaeraceae > JAKBAP01. Next base: position 3,136 of record DAIDHE010000428.1, read on the forward strand.
TTCGCGGGCCGGGCTCGGCTTTCTTCACGGGCTCCGCGGGCTTGGCGTCTTTCGGTGCGGGCTTGGCGGCGTCTTTCGGTGCGGGCTTGGCGGGGGGCTTGGCGGCCGCTTTCGCCAGCTCGGTTTTCTTGACGTCTTCCTTGGCCTTGGCTGCTTCCTTGGGCTTGGTTTTCTCGGCTTCTTTCGGCTGGGCCACGGATTTGGCTTCTGGCTTGGCGGGTTCCGCGGCTTTGCGTGTCCAGATTTTGGCTGAGTTATCGAGCGATCCTGAGAGGATCTGGTCGCCCTTGGGTGCGAAGGCGACGGCCAGGACGAGCTTGGAGTGTCCCTCGAACCGTTCGACCTCGGCGCGTTTGGCGGCGTCCCAGACGCGCACGGTGTTATCGAATCCCGCGGTTGCGAGCAGCTTGCCGTCGGGGCTCCACGCGACCGCGTACACCGGAGCATCATGCCCGGCCAGGGTTCCGACCACACCCGCCTGCCATCCAAAGACCAGAGCAGGCGCGAGCACGACGCCCACCCCGAGCCCCATTGTCCACATCCGCATGCGTTTCATGAATCGCCTCCTCGCCGTGTTTGACAATTGATCAACATACGGATTAAGACGGGTTCCTTGCAATGCCTGAGGCTCGACGATGCCTTGTTCACGAAAGCTTGGCCGCTCGATCAATCCCTTGGCGGCGTGCTTCCAGCGCGCGATGACCACCGCCAAAAACTGGCCGGTGACCGAGTCAGGCGGCATTGAAACCGCCGGCGGCCTGCGTTATGATTCCACTCGTCGGGGGATTAGCTCAGTTGGGAGAGCGCTTGCATGGCATGCAAGAGGTCAGGGGTTCAACTCCCCTATCCTCCACTCACCGAGAGACCCGCTGAGCTGATCGAACAACCCGGGATGGGATGAGACCCCCGAGGTTGATCCACGAGATTCTCACGCGGCTCCCAGGCAGGTCGATGCGCCGCGACGGGATTCGGCTCGCCGGTCTTGGACCTGTCGGATGAAATCGTGAGCGAAGCGGGTCGTCAAGCGCGAGGGCGGACGGTGCCGGTCGACCGCTCGAATCCAATGGGAGCACGTCCGCCCCGTGTGCGCCCAACGTGGGACAAGTTCGATTCGGCCGCCCACTCGCCCCTCCCCGGGGCATGACCATTTGGTAGAATGGAAGATCGTGGCGGCGACTCGGATCCAGCGTTCCATTCGAGGTCGATCGAGACGAAATCATGGTTCCTAATCCTTTCGGTGCGGCGGTGTTGGCTTCGTTGTTCTGGCTTTCGGGATCGGCACTCGCGCAGACGCCCGAGGCGAGTCCCAAGCCGGCGACCCCGGCTCAGCCCGCGGCCGCTGACGCGGACCGGTCCGGGGGCACATCCGGTTCTCTTGACAAGTCCGGTACAGGCGACAAAACCAAGAAAGACAAGAAGCCGGCGCTCGAGATCGCCACGTTCGGCGGCGGGTGTTTCTGGCACGTCGAGGCGGTGTTTGATCGGATGAAGGGGGTCAAGACGGCCGTCTCGGGCTATGCCGGCGGCACCGTGGCCTTTCCCAGCTATGAGATGGTCCACACGGGCCAGACCGGGCACATCGAGGTCGTCCAGGTGGTTTACGACCCCGCGATCGTGACCTACGAGGATCTGCTCAAGGCGTTCTGGGCCAATCACGACCCCACGTCGATCGACCGCCAAGGGCCCGACGAGGGCACGCAGTACCGATCGGCGATTTTTTACCATAACGAGGATCAGCGCAAGGCCGCGCTGAAATCGTATCAGGAGCTGACCGACGCTCGCGCGTACGCGCGGCCGATCGTGACCGTGCTCTTGCCGATGCGCGCCTTTTACAAGGCCGAGGATTATCACCAGGACTACTACGGGGGCAAGCCGCGGGCCTCTTCACGGACCCGCGCCGCCGCCAGGACCAAGCGGTCCGCACCGAGCACGTCCGCGCGAAAATCGCTCGCCAAGAAGTCCAGCAGCCCCTCGCCGGCGACTCCCAGGTCGTCAAGCACGGGGCCCGTACCTTCCACCAGCCCTGTCAGAGACGATTCGCACGCGTCCGCCGCCAGCCAAGCCGAGCCTTGACCGGGCCCGGATGACTGCGCTGGTGTTCGAACCGTGTTCACCGCATGGCCTCATCCATGAGGTCGTCCTACGAAAACGGGGGCTCGACCAGCCTGCGCCCCCTGTGTTCCCGAGCTTTTCCCGCGAGCAACCCGCTTGAGAGACCCGATGTCCACGGATCAACGAGACCGCGACCTCTTGACCGCCGTGCTATCGCTTCGGCTGGGCTTGCTCTCGACCGAGGAGGCGGCGGCGCTCTTGGGGTTCGCCACGACCTCGTCCGGCGGCTCTCTGGCCCAGCTCGCCACCGAGCGCGGGCTGCTCACCAACGAGGACGGGCACTTGCTCGAGCTCATTGTCAGGCGCCGTCTGGAGCGCGCTCGAGGCGACGTGCGGAGGCTCTTGACGTCGCTCTTGAATCCCAAATGCCGGCGTATGATCGCGCTTGTACTCGAGCAGACCGTGAAGACGACGGCCGATGAAACCGTGGGGACGATCGACGACTTCGTCCGCCTGATGCGGGCGCCGACCAATGGCCAGGTGCACGACGCACCCGTGGAGACGACGGCCGACCCCGAGCTCGAGGCCGATTCCGCCGAACCGCTCGCATGGGACCGCGCCCAAGGGCCGGGGCGCGAGTTCGAGATTCTGAGGCCGCTCGCCGAAGGGGGGCTGGGCGAGATCTTCGTCGCGCGCGATCGCGGGTTGAACCGCGACGTCGCGCTCAAGCGCATCCAGATGGATTTCGCCCGCGACTCACGCGCTCTCGGCCGATTCTTGCTCGAGGCCGAGATCACCGGCCGCCTGGAGCATCCCGGGGTCGTGCCGGTCTACGCGATCGGCTGGGATCACGAGGGTCGACCCTACTATACAATGCGCCTGATCGAGGGCGAATCGTTCAAGGACCGGATCGGGGCGGTCCATCAGAACAAGCGTGCTTCCCATTCCCAGCGACGGCTCGAATTTCGCCAGCTCCTCTATCAGTTCACCCGGATTTGCGAGGTGGCGGCCTACGCCCACAGCCGGGGGGTGTTGCACCGCGATTTGAAGCCGTCGAACGTGATGATCGGGCGCTACGGCGAGACGTTGGTCGTCGATTGGGGGCTGGCCAAATCGATCGCCGCGCCTGAGCCGCCCAGCCCCGATCGAGCCGACCCGGGGGATCGATCGCTGATTTCAGGGAGCGGAATCCAGGCGACGCTCCACGGCTCGACCCTGGGCACGCCCCAATACATGAGCCCCGAGCAGGCGCGGGGCGATCTCGGCCGGGTGGGGCCGCGCAGCGACGTGTACAGCCTGGGCGCAACGCTTTATCATGTCTTGACAGGTCGTGCGCCATTAGCCCAGGCGACCGAGGTGGGCGAGGTTCTGGTACGGGTGGCGCGGGGCGAGATCGAGCCCCCGAGCGCGATCGCGAAGGGGGTTCCTCGCGTCCTGGAATCGATTTGCTTGAAGGCGATGGCGCTTCGCCCCGAGGACCGGCACGCCGGGGCGGCCGAGCTGGCGGCCGACGTCGAGCGCTATCTGGCCGACCTGCCGGTCGCCGGGGTCAAGGAGCCGTTCTGGGATCGGATCGGGCGCTGGGAGCGACGACATCGGGCTCTGGTGCGGATTGGCGGGGCGGCCATGGCCTTGGTCGCGCTCGTGGGGATCGGGGCCGCGCTTGGGATCAACGCCGCGCGCAACCGAGCCCTCGAACGGGGACGCGAGGCCCTCGAGCTCTCGAGAATCGCCGCCATTCGAAAGCAGGAGGCCGACCTCAAAAGCGCCGAGCTCGAAAGCCTGACCACGCGCCTCTTGCTCGATCGCGGGCTCGACCTGCTCGCGCACGACGAACGCAGGCAGGGCTTGTCATGGCTGGGCCGGGCGCTCGCGAGCACGGCCGGGCACAAGGATCCATTCGAGCCCTGCATTCGCGCCAACATCGCGGCCTGGCGTCCGACGGTCGCGGTCTTGCGCGAGTGTTTCGAGCACGTGGGGGCGGTCCGGGCGGTCGCGTTCAGCCCCGATGGGCGGATCGTCGCCACCGCTGGCGAGGACGGGGTCGCGCGGGTCTGGGACGCGTCGTCGCTGGCGCAGTGTGGTTCGATCGAGCATTCGGGGCCGATTCGCTGCCTGGCATTCTCGGACGATGGCAAGACCCTGGCCACGGGCGGTGACGACCAGGTGGCGCGGCTGTGGGACGTCGCCGCCAAGCGGGTGCGGGCAACACTGTCGATCGGCGACGGACCAGTGGCGGGGATTGTGTTCTCGAAAGACGGTCGCTTGCTGGTCGTCGCTGGCGGCGACGGCTTATGCCAGGCTTTTGACAACCTGACGACCCAGCCCATGGGTTCCGCCTTCAGTCTCGGCGCGGCCGCGCGGGCCATCGCCATCGCCCCGACCGGCGTGGTCGCGGTGGGCGGCATGGCGGGCGCGCTTTACCTCTGGAATCCGCTCACCGGCTCGGCCATGCACCTCCTGGGACATCGATCCGCCGTGAATTGCGTGGCGTTCAGTCCCGACGGCTCGCTGCTGGCCTCGGCGGGCGAGGACCGGTATCCCAAGCTCTGGCGCGCAAACACGGGCGAGGGAGTCGCCGACAATCCGGACAAGCTGCACGCGGCCCCGATCCTGTCGATGACCTTCAGCCCCGATGGAAGCAAGCTTGTCACCGGCGGATATGACACGTCGTGCCGGGTGTGGAGCGTACCCAGTATGGCGCTTCTGGACGGTGGAATGCGCCATGGGGGCCACGTGTGGGGGCTGGCGTTCGATCGTACGGGCACGAAGCTCGCCGCCGCGGTTGAGGACAATACGGTCCAGCTCTGGGACGCGACCACCTACAAGCGGATCGGCGATCCCTTGCCGCATCGAGGTCCAGTGCACTCGGCTGTTTTCAGCCCCGATGGGCGCTCGATCTTGACCGGTTCCGACGACGGGGCCGCCCGGCTCTGGACTCTGGGACGCGATTCGAGCGCGGGCGCCCCGATGGTCCACACCGACGAGATCCGCGCGATGGTGATTCGACCCGACGGGCGCGTGATCGCGACCTCGAGCGTCGACGGGGCGGTCTGGCTCTGGGACGCGCTCGCGGGCCGGCTGATCGCGCGGCGAGACGCCCACGAGCATGGCGTTCCGATCGAGCTTGAGTTCAACCCGGCGGGGACGCTGCTCGCCTCTTCCGATCGAGCGGGTTTGATCCGGGTGTGGGACGGGGGGACTCTCGAGCCCATGGGTGAGCCCATACACATGGGCGACTGGGTGCGAAAGGTCGCGATCTCCGGCTCGGGCGTCTTGGCCGCCGGCGATCACCAGGGCCGGCTCGGGCTCTGGGACGCGCGGACGGGCCGGGCGCGGTCGCCCCAAAAGGCCTTGCCCCACACGATCACCACACTCGCCTTTTCTCCCGACGGATCGCGGCTCCTGGTTTGCGACGAGGATGGCGAGGCACGGATCTGGGATCCCGTTCGGTTCCGGCCCCTCGGCCGGCCAATCCGGCACAAGGGGGCGATCCACGCGGCCCTCTTTTCTCCCGACGGAGCGCGGCTGGCCACGGGCAGCTACGACAAGACCGCCCGGATCTGGGACGCCCAGACCCAGGCCCCCCTTTCCGATCCCCTGCCCCATCGCGCGTTCGTCTGGTCGCTTCAGTTTCGTCCCGACGGTGAACGGCTCTTGACGGGCTCGCACGACGGCTTCGCCCGCGTCTGGAACGGGCGCGACGGCCGACCCGCGGGCGAGTGGATGCGCCAAGGGGATCTGGTCTATGGCGCGTGCTACGACCAGGCGGGCACACGCATTCTCACGTTCGGCCGCGCGCACTCGGCCTGCCTGTGGGACGCGGCCGTCGCGCGACCGCTGGGCGAACGACTTGTCCACGGCGACGAAATCGATCAGGCCCTGTTCATCCCTGGCCAGCCCGTCGTCGCGACCGCCTCGCGCGATCGCACCGTCCGGCTCTGGACGATCCCCAACCCCGCCAGCGAACCCACGGAGCGGCTTATTAAACGCATCGAGGTCGAGACCGGCACGAGGCTCGACCAAGAAGACCAGGGCCGTGTGCTCGACGTCGCAAGCTGGCGCGCACTCCGCCAGTCCCTCAAGGTCGACGCGAGCGAGGCCGCCGGCATACGGACGCCTTGAGCAGCGCGACCAGGTCAGGCCGCGGTCGTCGCCAGAATCGGCATATCATGAGAACGAGTGATCACGCTTTGCCAGAGATCGGTCAGGCTCTGGTCGAACGAGATCCGCGGCCGCCAGCCCGTCTGTTCCATCAATCGGCTCGCGTCGGCCCGGGAATCGGCCGGGGGTGATCGCTCGCCCGCGATCTCCTCGCGCACCCGCGCGGATCGGCCCGACAGCTCGATCAGCCGCTTGAGCCCCTCGCCGACCGGTCGTGAGCATCCCGTGCCGACGTGATAGACTGTACCCGCCCTTCCCTGGCGGGCGATGGCGACCATGGCGGCCGCCACGTCGCGGACGTCGATGAAATCGCGCCTGGCCGAAAGATCGCCGGTGGTGAGCTCGATCGGCTCGCGCCCCGGCTCGGCGAGCAGCCGGGCGAACCGGCCCAGCGCCTGGCTCGGCGGGGCGAATGGTCCGATGGGGTTAAACACCCGCGCGACCGCGACGTCGAGTGGTGGGCGCTCGGCCAGGCCCGCGAGCGTCGCCAGGTATTTCCCCCGGCCGTAGGCTTCGACCGGCAGGCAAGGATACGATTCGTCGACCGGCAGTCGCGCGACGGGAACGGGTCCGAGCTCGGCGGCCGAGCCCAAGAGAACCACGCGGACGGGTTTTTCCAGCGTCCGCAGCGCGGCCAAGAGATGGATCGTGCCCCAGAAATTGCCGCGATAGAGCTCTTCATTGGCCGCGGGCGGCGTTCGGCCCGCGGTGTGCAAGACGACATCGGGCTGGATCCGATGGATGGCCGAGCGCAGGCCTGGAACCTGCTCGAGATCCGCGCTGACAAAGGCCGAATCCGCCACGCCGTCGGGCTCGCGCCGGCCGAGCGCGACCGCGCGGTCGCAACCCAGAGCGGTGGGGTCCGCAAGCACCAGATCGAGGACGTGCCGGCCCACAAAGCCCGTCGCACCCGTGATAAGACATGTCGCCATTCGAGATCCTTCGAGCCCAGTCTTGCTCGCTTCAAGCGGGGACCGCGCGGACGCTGCCGCGGCGGTCGCCTCGCCCTGAGAAAAGCAGCGTCGACGCCGCTTGAAACACGCGATCCGGCGCGAGGTCGCGCAGACAACGATGGTGGCCCTCCGGACACGTCGGCCGCTGACACGGGCCGCAGGGCACTGAATGAAACATATGCCACGCGCGCGGGTGCTGCGTGCGAGTCCAGGCAATATGGGTCGGCCCGAAGAGCGTCAGCACCGGCGTGTCGAACGCCGCCGCGAAATGCCGCGGACCGGAATCGGTCGTCACCAGGAGCGCGGATCGTTTCACGCAGGCCTTGGTCAGGCCCAGCCCGACCGGCTGATCGGCCAGGCTCACGACCCGCGAGCGGCCGGCCAGGACGACGATCTTTCGCGCGGCCTCTCGTTCGGCGGGCCCGCACAAAACCAGCACCGACGCCCCGCGCTCGTCCACGAGCCGCCGTGCCAGCTCCGCGAAATGCTCGTCGGGCCAGCTCTTGGCCGGTCCGTACGCGCCCCCGGTATTCAGGCAGACGACCGGTCCCTCGAGCGGGAGCCCGAGCGAGCGATAGGCCTGGTCGGCGGCGCGCTCGTCGGCCGCCGTGGTCGCCAGCTCGAGCCGCGCGGAGCCGGCCGGGGCGCCCAGGCGTCTGGCCAGCTCGAGATACGCGCCCACGATCGGCGTGGGGAGCCGCTGGCCGGCCTGGTCGCGCGGTTCTTGAAGGCGGTCGGTGAGCAGGAAACCTCGGCCGTGGCGCTCGTAGCCGATCCGCCGGGGAATGCCGGCCAGCCACGCCAGCCCGGCGACCCGAAACGATTGCGGCATCAGAACCGCGACGTCGCAGCGCTCGCGCCTGAGCCGTCGCGCGACCGCGATCGTCCGCTCGGCCGCGGTTCGTGATCGGGGATTGTAGGCGATCACCCGGTCGAACCACGGCGTTCCTTCCAGGACAGGCAAAAGCGCGGGCCGGATGATCGCGAGCAAGTCGGCCGTTGGAAATCCGTTTCGGAGCGCTCGAAACGTCGGCGTGGCCATCGCCGCGTCGCCGACCAGATTGGGGCAAAAGACGGCGATGGTCATGGCGCCTGGCCCAGGCGGTCGGCGACCGCGGCGTGCAGCAGGGGAATGAGGATCTCATGATGACCCGTGAGTGCGATCCCATGAGCGCCCGGGCGCTCGAGCACGTTGAGCATCCCCCGGTATTTCTGGTCGAAATCGAGGTTGGCCGCGGTCAGGCCGTCGAGCGGCCGGCCCAGGTTGCGCACGATCGAGACGGCTTTCAGGAAAACCTCGGGCATGACGACGGCGCTGCCGATGTTGAGCCACACGCCCCCCGCGAGCCCGGCGACCTCGTTCGTGAACAGGCGAAAGTCGTCGAGCGTCGCCCGGCCCAGGGCCGCGCCGTCGAGGTCGGGGTTCATGTGCACGATGTCGGCCCCGATCGCCACGTGGACCGTCAGTGGAATCGTCTTGCGAGCGGCGGCGACCAGCACCGAATGTTCAAGGCCAGGTCCGCCGTGCTCGATCACGACCTCTCCGAGCGCTTGCCCCAGGCCGTTTCGTGAACGCGAGGCGCGGTCGCAGGCGCTCGCGAACAGGTCGGAGGTCTCGCGGGCGAATCCGAATTGGCCGTTCAAGAGCCGCGCGCCCACGTCCTCGCTGGTCTTGCCCGCGATCGCCAGCTCGAGGTCATGGATCGCGGCCGCCCCGTTCAGGGCCAGGCTTGTCAGGATTCCCCGGTTGATCCAATCGATCAGGTACGGGCCGCAGCCTGTCTTGATCACGTGGCCGCCGATCGCGCAGGCGATCCGCCGGGGCGGAGTGTGTTCGTGGGCGCGAGCGATCGCAAGGGCCAGACGCTTGAGCGAGGCCGCCCCCAGCAGCGGCGGCAGGCTTTCGAGCCACGCGCCCACGCCGGCCCCGGGCGCGAGCGGCCGGCCCATGTCTTGCAGGGTCACCTTGCTCGGCCGGTTCTCGAGCGATTCAAAGGCGAGGCCGCCGAGGTCGAGCGCCTCGGGGGCGGTCGTCGACCCGTTGCGTCCACTGGGATGGCGATTCACGCGAAGTCCTTTTCACGTGGGAGCAGGCGGCGCATCCTTGGCCGCCGCGGCGATCGCGCCTGCCAGCACGTCGCCTCCAGACAGAATCTCGAGCCCGATTCGCAGCGCGAAAAGAGGCGCTGTCGCGAATCGCTCGACCCGGATCTTGACCAGATCCTTTTGCGTGGTCAAGACGAGATCGGCCCGCGACTCGCCGGCCCAGCGCTCGATGTCGTGGACGTCGTGGGCGGAATAGGCGTGATGGTCGGGAAACACGCGAAACGCGACCGTCGTCCCGGACAGGCTCGCGAGCGTTCGCCGAAAGCCCTCGGGATTGCCGAGCCCGCAAAATGCCGCGACGGTGCGATCGCGGAGGATTTCGAGCGGTTGTACAGCGCCTGTTCCGTCGACCAGGTCGAGGGGTGCATGCCGGGCCTCGGCCCAGCGCAGGGGGCCGGCGTGGCGTTCGGTCGTTTGGCGCAGGCCGGCGCGGGTCGCGGCGTCGACCAGGTCGGCGCGTGAAAGCACGACCACTCCCGCTCGTTTCAGCGAGCTCACGGGCTCGCGCAAGAGCCCTCTGGGAAACAGCTTACCGAGTCCAAACGGCTCGAGGGCGTCGAGCAGCACGATGTCGAGGTCGCGGGCGAGCCGGCGGTGCTGGAAACCGTCGTCGAGGACCAGGATCTGGGATTCCAGCTGTTCGACGGCTGTCTGAGCGAGGGCCGTTCGATCAGCGCCTTGCAAATGAGGGACGTCGGGGAGGTTGTCCTCGAGCACGCGGCCTTCGTCGTTCAGGCCCGCCTTTTGGCCGTAGCCGCGGCTCAGGATGGCGACTCTGAGCTCTTGCGCGCGCAGCCGCCGGGCGACCCATTCGACCATCGGGGTCTTGCCCGTCCCCCCCAGCGTCAGATTCCCCACCGAGACGACGGGAACCGCGGCTCGATTCGTACGAAGCAGGCCCAGGTCGTAGCCCCAGTTGCGCGCCCGGACGACCGCGCCATAGCCGATGGACGCGACGGCCAGCGCCGACCGCCCAAGCGCCGCCGCGGTCCCGCGCGTCTGGCCGCGGACGAGCCTCAGATAGCCGGCCCGGTCGATGCGCTCGGGCGGATTCAACCGCCGGCTTCCATCGCGCGGATGATGGCCTTGGCCATCTCGAGCGTGCCGACCGCGGTGGGGTCGTCGCGCTGCGGCTTCATGTCGTACGTCACGTCCTTGCCTTCCTTGATCACCTTGGCGACCGCCTTTTCGAGCCGGGCCGAGGCGGTGGTCTCGCCCAGATGCTCGAGCATCAGCACGCCCGAAAGAATGAGCGCGGTCGGGTTCATCTTGTACTGGCCCTTGTATTTCGGGGCCGAGCCGTGGGTCGCCTCGAAGACCGCCCCGGCCTCGCCGATATTCGCCCCTGGGGCGACCCCGAGACCCCCCACCAGGCCCGCGCACAGGTCCGACAGGATGTCGCCGTACAGATTGGGCAGCACCAGAACGTCGTAGCGCTCGGGCTTCTGCACGAGCTGCATGCACATGTTGTCGACGATCCGGTCTTCGAATTCGATGTCGGGATAGCCTTTCGCGACCTCGCGCCCGACCTCGAGAAACAGCCCGTCGGTGTACTTGAGGATGTTGGCCTTGTGGACCGAGGTGACCTTTTTGCGCCCGTGCTTGCGCGCGTAATCGAGGGCGTATTTCACGATCCGCTTGGTGCCGGTGATCGAGATCGCCTTGATGGTGAGCCCCGAGTCGGGGCGGATCGTCTTGCCGTTCAGGCGTTTGATGGTGCTGATCATCTCGGCCGTTTCGGGCTTGCCCTGCTCGAATTCGCAGCCGAAATAGAGGCTCTCGGTGTTCTCGCGGACGATGACCAGGTCGATGGGGATCTTGGAGAAATAGGTGCGTACGCCTTCATAGATCTTGCAGGGGCGGACGCAGGCGTAGAGGTCGAGGGCCTGGCGGAGGTGGACGTTGACGCTGCGGAATCCGGTGCCGACGGGGGTGGTGACGGGCGCTTTCAGGGCGACCTTGGTGCGCCGGCACGACGCAATCACGCTGTCGGGGATCGGAGTCCCCAGCCGGGCCATCACGTCGACGCCGGCTTCTTGTTCGTCCCAGTTGATCGAGACGCCCGTCGCCTCGACGCACATCCTGGCCGCCTCGGCCAATTCCGGTCCCACGCCGTCGCCCAGGATCAAGGTCACGTCATGTTTCATCGAACCGCGTTCTCCAGGCTCGCGCGACGAAAAGGCATCGGGGCTTGCCCCGTGTGTGGTTTCGCCCCATGGCGAAGGCCGCGCGAACGCCTCATTCAAGCCTCGTGATCATCATTGCTAACCGATTGGCCACGGTAACTTGACGTGGTCAAACCCGTCAAGCGCCCGAGGGGGGGCGGTCATGGAAGTCTCCTGCGCCATTTCTCGGGATCTTTGGAGGTGTGAAAGACGCAGTACACCGTCACCGTGTCATCCGCGAATTCGTGGAACACGGCGTAGGGAAACCGACGCACCAAGGCTCGCCTGTAGCCGAACTGGATCACCGCGTGCATTTCGGGCGCGCGGACGATCGCCTGCAGGCATGCCTCCACACGTCCCAAGAAGTCCTCGCCCAGGCCGACCCTCTGGGCCTCATACCAGTTGTATGCGTCCTCGACATCGGCCATGGCTTCGGGCGCGAGGACGAGCTTAGCGGCCATGGCGGTCGCGAATCCTGCGTTTGACTTCGTCCCACGAGAGCCCCGAGCCTGGGTTGCTCGAGAGGTTCGCCTTGCGCCGCTCGAGCTCTAGCTTTTGCCATTCGAGGACCGGCACGAACCCAGGCGTCCCAGCCAGGTCGTCCCACAGATCCTCCACAAGCTGGAGCTTCTCGGCGGGGCTCAGGTCAAACACGGATTGGATTTCTTCACCCATGGATTATGCTCGCGAGATCGCTCAGGCCAGAGCCCGGCCGCCGGCCTCATCGCATGACATTCTATCCTTTCGCGCCCCTCGGCGACCATACCGCGAAACTCTCGTGCCGCGGGGACGGGGCTCGCTCCGTTCCTCAGCGGCCGATCGATCCCGGAGCTGCTGGACCTGAGCCAAGGACGTCGTCCTACCGCTTCAAGAGGGCCTCGACGGCGGCGCCCAGGTCGGCGGGGTTCTTGTCGCGGACGACCCCTTGCGGGTCGAGGACGTAGACCGTCGGGAGCTGCTCGATCCCCCATCGCGTGAAGATAGGTTTACGGAATGGATCATCCCACCAACAGCGCCAGGCGACCTGGCCGTCGGTGATCGCCTCTTGGAGCGACTCCTTCTTGAAGTCGCAGTTGACGCCCAGGAGGGCGAAGGGTTGGTCCTTGCGCTGCTCGACCATCTTTCGCAGACTGGGATAGAGAGCGCGACAGGGCTCGTGCCAGCCCAGCGCGAAGACCAGGACCACGACCCGGCCCCGGTAATCGCCGAGCTTGAGCGGCTTGCCGAAGGGATCCTCGCCGAGGATTTCGGGGGCGGCGTCGCCGACCGCGACTGGCCTGAGACTGGCGAGTTGCGCTTCGGCCTCGGCGCCCAGAAGGACATCGCCCAGCTTGAGATCCCCATAGACGGTCTTCGAGCGCTGTAAGAGCGCCTGGGATTCCGCCGTCAAGCCCTCGAGCTCGCCCTTCTTGATCTTGATCTCGGGGGCGATCGCGTAGATTCCGCGATCCTTGGGTGGCGTGGCCTCGTAGATCAGGAAGTTCAGTCGCTCCTGGATGAGCTGGTCCCTTCGCAGGCGGAATTGCCTGGCCAGGGCCATGCAGGCCCGGCCTTGGACGTCGCGGAGCTTGCTTCGGTCCATGGCCGCGCGGAGCAGGTTCTCAAAGGGTTCGAAGGCCATGCCGTGGAGCCGATCGAGATCGTCGATAAGGGGCGCGAGCCTGGCGTCATCAACGTGCTTTTCCGCCAGCAGATCCATCGCCTGGCCCGCCCAGACATTGAAGATCGCGTGGGTGGCTACCCAGCTCACGGCGTCGAAGGCGATGGGATCGTCGGGGAATTCTTGTGCGAGCAGCCAGAAACTGTTGAGCGCCTCGCGCGCCTTGAGCGCATCGTCAAGATAGACCCTGAGCGGTGCGTCGTATTTCTTGCGCAGGGCCTGATAGCGCTCTTTCGGGGTGCGCGCCTGGGGTTCTTGGGGCTTCGCGGGCGCGTGCGGCTCGGTGGGCAGCCGCGGGTGGACGGGACCGACGCTCACGAGGTCCGACACCTCGATGGGCTCGGATTTGGCGACCAGGAGCTTCTTCGCCTCGATCGCGCCGGGCTGATCCTCGCCGTGCGCGACCGAAACCTCGGCGATCGCCCCGTTCACCACTCCGCGGAATTCGTAGCGGCCCGCGGCGTCGGTCTTGGCGTCGAGATAGAAACGCCCCCACCTGGCCTGTTCAGGCGCTGTGTCGAGCCGGAGCTGAACATCGCGACCCGCCTGGGGCCGGCCGTCGACGCCGACGACCCGGCCACGAAGGGATGACGCCGCCACGGCCACGACCCGGACGTCTTTTTCGGCGGGATTGAGGAAGGCCATTCCGGCGAGCATTCCGGCCGGATCGCGGACATAAAGCACCATCCCGCGGCTGGAATGAACGCCCAGGCGGAATTGGCCGTCGTCATCCGCGAGGGTTGGGTTGGCGGCGACGCGGTCGCCGACGAGCAACGGCTGGATGATCGCCCGCGCCAGCGGGCGAATTCCACCTTTGCTCGCCTCGAGCGCGACGCCGGCAACCCAACGACGCGCTCGCGAACCCGAGAGTTGAAAGTCGCGCACGATTTCTGGTTCGCCATTGATCGTGAACCTGTCGGTCTCACGGTTGCTCCGCCCACTCATGTCGTGTTTTCCAGGCACGGCTCGAAATCGATATCGGCCCTGGCCGTCGGTCTCGGTCGACCGATCCAAGGTCAGCGCCCAGTTGGGGCCGTACTCCGAGATCAAGTCGGGGGGCAATGGCTCGCCGTCCTGGGTGAGGGTGATCTTGACGCCGACGGCGGGCGCTTTCCCGTCGGGCTCCAAGACCTGGCCACGAACCACCGTCCCCTTGCCCAGCGTGAAGTCGAGCCCGCTTTGCGGCTGGCCCTCGCGCACCACGATCCCGTTCAGGCGGCCGATCGACTCGCGATCGTCGAGGACGGTGATGATGTACGACGCCTGGGGATGGACGTCGAGCGTGTAGGATCCATCGTCGCGGGTGCGGGCGAAGGCGACGGAGCGGTAGTTTTCGGGCCCGCCCCGCCCCTCGGCCTCGAGCAACACGCCCGCCGCGGGCTTGCCGTCGGCCTGGTGCACCACCCCGCCGATTCTCGTGGATCGAAGCAGCTTGACATCGAGCTCGACCGGGCCGCCCGGCCGGTACTCGGGCACCTCCAGGCAAGCGTAGCCAGGGGAGAGGATCTGAAAGGGGACGGGCTCGGCAAGCTGGGCCGGGATCCAGTCAAAGGTCGCGACTCCATGGGCGTCGGTCCGCGCCCGGATGATCTCAGGATCTTCCTGGCTGACGAAATAAGGCTTCCCCGGCTTGTCGAGCCTGAAGGGCATGAACTCGACCTCGGGGATCGGCAGGCCGGAGGAATCGAGGGCGTTGATCTTGATGGTTCGCGCGCCGTCGAGAGTCAGCGACTCGAACGCGAGCACGGGCGCGATCTTGCGTAGAGGAAACGTCTGGGAGCTCTCGACGGACTCGAATCCCACGCCCGGCTTGAGAGCGGTGAGCCGGCAGGAGTCGGCGCCGGCGGGAACGCGAACCAGGGCGTCGCCGCGCGCGTCGGTCGCCGCGCGATCGTGGAAATCGCGCGCGATCGCCTCGACCTGGGCCTGATCGACGGGCCGGCCTTGCGCGTCGCGAACGTGCACCATGATCGAGCGCGACGGCTCGAGCACGATCCGCGTCTGCTCCGCGTCTTCCGTCCCGGCCGGCTCCTGGTGCTTGCCGAGACCCAGCCGCGCGCCCCCCCCGGCCGAGGCGACAAGCGCTTCTTCCAGGCGTATCCGCCCGCGGACCTTGAGGGCGAATCGGCCGTCCGCCCCGGTCGTCACCGGTCCGCCGGGCGATTCGCGCAGGGAGAGCTTGAGCGCCAGCTTCACCGACGCGCCGGCGACCGGCCGGCCTTGTTCGTCGACGACCACGCCCCGAATGACGCGATCGGGATCAGACGACCGCGCGGCGGGCTCGGCGGGGCGGAGACCGGCGACGAAGAGCGCGGTCGCGGCCAACGCCAGCGCGACCGCGGCCGAGATCCGGCGATCCGGCCTGACGGCCAGGCTGCGATCGGGGTCCAAAAGCCCGGCGATCCGGTCGGGCAAGCTCTCATGGGCGATCATCAGCTCGACCCCCGCCCACGCGTTCGTCCTCGGATTCGGACCCTCGGCGAGCTCGAGCAGCGTGCGGGAGTATTCACAAGCGTCGCCGCGCCCGAGCACATAATTGTCGCAGATCTCTTCCCGTGCCCGCGCCAGCCGGCCGTTCAGGAAGTGGACGAATAGATGGGGCCAGTAAACCACCGCCCCCACCCGCTGAAGCAAACCCACAAGCATATCACTGCGCACAATATGAGCGCACTCGTGAATGAGTACGTCGCGGAGTTGAGCGGGATCGAGCGTGGTCTCGATCCCGACGGGCAGCACCACCTGGGGTTGCAAGACGCCCATGGCGACCGGGCCGGTCACGATCGCCGATGCGGCGATCGCCGGCAACTGAGCGCACCCGAGCGCACTTCGAGCCTCGTCCAGGAGGCCGCTCAGGCCATCGAGCTCAAGCGGCCGCGCCGAGGCCCGCAGTCTGCCCAGCCTGAGCAAGCCCAGCCCCAGCCGCGCCAGCCCGATCACAACGCCCAACGCCCAGACGAGAACAATCGCCCCAAACCACGCGCTTCGCGTTGACGGGATGTTCGCGGGCCTGGACTCGGGCTCGCTCATGCGAGCAGGAGCCCGCGGCTCGGACGTGGCGGGCTGATGGCGGCTCGCTGGAACGACCTCGCCGGGTGAGACGGCCAGCTCGCGAGTTTCCCCGCGTGCCGCGGGCTCTTCAAGAACACTCGTCTCGAGCCTCGGAACGGGCGCTTCGTGATCGCTCGGCCGCGCTCGATCATCCTGGGATTGGACCAGCGGGATGATCGGCAGCGTATATCCCAGCACCTCGCCAGAGACCACGAGCAGCGGCCCGAACACCGTGCAGACGAGCGCCCCCATCCACACGCCGTGCCGCGCGGCCGCGCGCCTGCGCCCGATCGCCGTCGCGACCATCGCGGCGGCCAGGACCACGACGGCGATCTGCACGGCCGCCGCGAGGATCAGCCAGCGCCCGCGCGGGCCGGGGTCGAACCACTCGAGAAAGTTCATGATCGTCGCCTCCTCCGCGTTTCGGCCTGGTCGATCATCGCCCGGATGGCGTCGGCTTCCTTGTTGGAGACCCCGCGACCCTCGAGCAGCGCCAGCACGAGCCCCTCGGCCGAGCCGCCAAAGGCGGTGTCGACCAGCCTGTCGATCATCGCGCCCAGGGTCGCCTCGCGCGGCGCCGCCGCCCGGTAACGATGCGCCCGCTCAAGGACGTCGCGTGTGAGCCACCCCTTTTCCTCAAGCCGGGCCAGCGTCGTAAGGACCGTGTTGCGCGCCACCGGTCTGCGCTCTTGAAGCGCCTTCCAAACCTCGGCGACCGTCGCCTCGCCGCGCTGCCAGACAACCTGCATGATTTCGAGCTGCGCCTTCGACAGAGGCGGCCTCGGATTCGGTTCGCTCATGATCCTCGCTCCCACGCCTCGTGAAAATGCCTACGACTGTCGGCAATATTACCGACAGGCGTAGGCAATGGCAAGAGCCACGATCTGGTCTCGGCGCGGGGTCTTCGTACCCGCCACGAGCCGGCTCCCGTTAGGCTCGATCACCCACTGCAAGGTAAGATTGAGCCCGATTCCCGTTTCGCGCGCATCGGAACTTCAAACGCCAGACCTCGGCCAATCCATCCATGATCGAACCGCCCGATGCCTTTCATCCCCTGGTCGAGCACTGGATGCAGCGGCACCGGCATCCGGCGAGTTTTTTGCTCCATATGGTCGGCATTCCCCCGACCATCCTGGGGGTGCTGCTGGTTCCTGTTTATCTCACGCTGCTTTCGATTCCGATCTTCTTGATCGCGCTGGCGATGTTCCTGGGGGGGTACCTGCTGCAGTTTGCCGGCCACTGGATCGAGGGGACCGATCCGGGCGAGGTGATCTTGCTCAAGCGTAGGCTGGGGCTGCCTTACGTCGAATTCCCGCCGCCGCGTACGGGCCGGGCGGGGCGCTCGAGCCCGGCTTGATCGGGGCGGTCGCGAGCGATTTCGGGAAGAAAGCCCGCGTCGGCGTCCCTCTAATGGAGTGTGCGGGCGGCGGCTGGGCGGATCGCCGACGGTCTCCGCCCACCGGTGGGGTTTCATCGACCCCGACCGGCCGGGCGAAAGTCGCGATTTTTGGTCTAGGCCGGCGCGGGAAAATCGCTACAATCCGCCCGATCGTTCAAGTCTCGCATGGCTTTCGTCCGATCACATCCGATAAGACGACGGCATGGACCGATCGGGCGAGGCCGCCACGAGAAACCGGCGGCGGATACGAGACGGGTTGGGGATTGTGGTTGGTGCGGGGCTCGGGTTCATATCGAGGCGGGAAGAGCCCTGACATATCTTTCAGTGATGTTCGAGCGCCGCGAAGCCATGTCGGGATGAGTCCCAGCGCGGCGGCCGGGTGGGGCGTAGGTAGGTTCGGTTCGAGGCCAAGCCAGGGACGGCGCGGCGGACCCCACGGCGTAAACGCATCGTCACATGGCGATCTTAGTCAAGGACGGCTGGCCATGCGATTGACCCAAGGCGGGAATCGGTTGATTCGGGCTGCGGTGCTCGCGGCCTGGGTGCTGAGCTCAGGCTGCCACAAGCTGCCCTATATCGACGACTCCAAGCCAGCGCCCCCGGGCAACGACCCCTCGCGGGTCGCGCTTGAGGACCAAGAGGTCAAGCAGGCCGACCTGCTGACCTCGTCGATGCCCCTCCAGATGCCGAAATTGTCCAAGCCGCGCACGACCAACGACCCCGAGACCGACGAGGTCTGGCCGATGACGCTGCAGCAGGCGATCCGGATCGGGCTCGACAATTCCGAGATCGTGCGGGTGATCGCGTTTGGCGCCCAGGGCATCCCCATCGGCGGCTTCGAGCCCACCCCTCTCAATACCGGGGCCAGCGCGGGCGTCGCCAGTTCATTAGGCGCGGGCACGCTGCAATCGGTGTACGACCCGGCGATCCTCGAGACCCAGATCGCGCAGGCGCTCTCGAGCTTTGACACCGCCTTCACCACCAGCCTGCTCTGGAGCAATAACACCCAGCCTTATAATAACGGCGTGCAGGGCGGCTCGCTGACGCTGACGGGGACGCGCTATCCGGTTCTGTCCGTGAACGACTCGGCGACGTTCCAGGCTGGGTTGTCGAAACGAACCGAGACCGGCGCTCAGATCGGCGTGGTGCACAACATCAACTGGTCTTATCAGAACAGCTCGTTCCTGGTGTGGCCGTCGGCGTACACGACCAACACCCAGCTCACCTTGACGCAGCCCTTGTTGGGCAGCGCGCCCCTGCCTGGTCAGTCGGCGGGACCGCTCGTCGGCCTCGAGGCCAACCGTGCTCCCATCGTGATCGCCCGGCTCAACGCGGACGCCGCCGTCTGGCGGTTCAAGGCCGAGGTCATGGCTCACGTCCGCTCGGTCGAGCAGCAGTACTGGAACCTGGCCCAGGCGCACGTGCAGCTCTGGAGCTCCGACCGGGCCGTCGGCCTGGCCCAAGAAATCTATAATCGCGAACAGACCGAGCTGGTCGTGGGCAAGGGAACCGTCTACGACGTGGCCGAAGCCGCCCAGCAGCTCGAACAGTTCAACCTCGACCTCGTGACCAAGACCTCGGACGTGATCACGACCGAGCGGCAGTTGCGGAACATTCTGGGTCTGCCGCCGGCCGACAATCGCCGGATCATCCCGGTCACTCCGCCCACCGAGGCCCGGCTCGAGCCCGATTGGGAGTCGAGCATCGCCCAGATGCTCAATTTCCAGCCCGACATCGTCCAGCAGCAGATCCTGGTCCGCGTCGCCGAGCTTCAGCTCTTGCTCGCCCGCAACCAGCTCTTGCCCCAGCTCAGCTTGAACGCCCTCTATCAGCTCAACGGCCTGGGGCAGCAGCTCGACAGCGCCGAGGCGGTGATGACCGGGGCGACCCTCAAGGCCCTCAACCCCGTCATCGCCAACGCCCAGCGGCTCGCCGGGTTGAACTCGAATCCCGGAAACTACAACAACTTCGTGACATGGCAGGTCGGCCTGACCTTCCAGGCGCCCATCGGGATGCGGTCGCCGCTGGCGAATACGCGGCAATCGCAGTACATCCTGCTACGAGCGCGTGCTTATCTTCAGCAAGTGGTGCATCAGACGACGCACTCGCTCTATCGGTTCTTCCTGGAAATCGACGCCAATTACAAACAATTCAAGACGGCCTCGCGGCTGCGGGCGGCCGCGGCGACGCGGCTGGAGGCCCAGCGGTCGTTTTACGAGGAAGGCAAGCTGGCGATCGACCGCTATCTGGACGCGGTGCGGATCTACGCCGGCGCGGTCGCGACCGAGGCCCAGTACAAGACGACGTACAACATCTCGATCGTGGCGCTTGAGGAGGCCAAGGGAACGCTCCTGGCTTACGACAACATCGCCGTGCAGGAAGGCCCGCACCCGAGGAAGGCCTATATCCAGGCTCGCGACATCCAGGCGGCCCATCGCCAGTTCCACATTCCGCCGGACGGCCCGCAGGTTCCCCAGGTTCCGACGGGCCCGATGAATCCCGACACAGCGCCCGAGCAGGGACCGCCGGGAGTCGAAGCGCCCCAGCCCCTGCCTCTGCCCGGTCCGGCCGGTCCGCTGGGCCCAGCGCCCGAGTCGATCCCGCCCCGGAGGCCGGCGCGCAACTTGCCGACGATGTCGCAAGCCGCCCCGGGCTTGGCACCGGCCGCCCCGGCGACACCCGAGGTCTCGCTGACCTCGGGAACGAACGCCAATCACCCGGCGGCGCCTCCAGCCGGCGCAGGCGGTTTGCCGGCCTTGCCGCCGGCCGCCGCCCCCGCGACCCAGACTTCGCCTTCGCCCGCGCCTATGCCTTCTCAGGCGCCGCCGGCCGGCGCCAGGCCAACCGCGGCCGACGAGCTGCCCCCGCTCCCGGTCTCGATCGACCTTCCTCCCCTGCCCCCTGGGTAGGCGTGCCTTCACACCCGCCTTGTCTGTCGCTCCCACCTCAAGCGCGGGCATTCCGCCGGGAACCGCCCGCGCTTCTCGTTTCGCCGTCAAATCAAAGAGTCCTGACCCCGAATCAAAGGGGTCAGGACTCTTTGATTTGGGTCTGGGTGCTGCGCACGGTCGCGAGTCGCGATGGCGATCAAAGCGAAGAACGCGAGCGGTCGGGTTTTTTCCCGGAGTCCGGGATCGCGCCTGGCTTGCTCGGCCCGTCAGGCCGCGGTTCGGTCAGATTCCACGTCTTTTTCGGTTCCAGGTCGGTGCGCGGCGACGCCGCGCAGGTTCCGCTCATTCAGGTCGGGACGCCCAGACGCGGTAAGATCCAGCGGTTAAGCGCGATCCAGAACACCATGAACCCGACCAGATACAAGGCCTCGATCATCGGCTTCCCCTTTTTCATGCCAGGCTCCTCCACCACCCACATTCGTCTACTGTAGGAACCATATTCCTGATCGGCTACATAGTCAACCTCTGGAGGCCGCGGGTCGGGTTGTTGGACCGGCCCCGAGCGCGCGAAATGCACAGGGATTCGACCCATCAATCGAGTGGAACGCCCGTTTTCCGCGAGAGCTCGCGCAAATCGTCGACGACGGCTTGGACGAGGGGGATTCCCTCTTCTGAACGCATCTCGAAGTAGAAGTGTTCGGGGTCGCCGGGGACGACTGGGCCCGCGGTGCCGGGGGCGGGCTCGGCCGAGCGGAAGACGCGAATCCAGTCGTCGACCTGGGTTTTGAATTCATCGGGATCGATGAAGCCGTCGATGCGAAGCGCCCCGAAGAAGTGACCGATGCCCAGGCCGACCGCACGGACCGGGGGCTCTTGTTGAACGGCGAACGACGGCGCGAATGGACCCCAGCCGGCCCCGCCGAGCACGCCGCAGAGGATGTCGACCATCGAGGCCAGGCAGTAGCCCTTGTGGCCGCCGTGGTCGCGATCACCGCCCAGTGGAAGCAGCGACCCGCCGTTGGCGACGCGCTCGGCGTCGGTCGTGTCGGCCCCATCCGCGTCGAGAGCCCAGCCCTTCGGGATGGGCACGCCCTTGCGCAGCGCG
Source organism: Planctomycetales bacterium (assembly GCA_027459775.1). Lineage (GTDB taxonomy): Bacteria > Planctomycetota > Planctomycetia > Isosphaerales > Isosphaeraceae > JAKBAP01. The sequence continues at coordinate 24,679 of DAIDHE010000428.1, forward strand.
ATCTCGATCTTGCCGTAGGCGACCGCGCTCGTGGCCATGTCGATCACGATCGGCGGCTCGTGCTTGGCGGGAAATGCGATTGCGATGGGGTTGGTGCCCAGCATTCGCTCGCTCGACCAGACCGGCGCCATCAGCTTGCTCGCGTTGGTCATCGCCCAGCCGATCATGTCGCGCTTGAGCGCTTGCCGGGGATAGTAGCCGGCGATGCCGAAGTGATTGGTATTCCGCACGGCGACCCAGCCAGCGCCCGCGGCCTCGGCCTTGTCCATGGCGATTTCGTTGGCCCTGGGTCCGACGACGAGCCCCATCCCGTTGTCGCCGTCGACGGTCGCGGTGGCGGGCGTCTCGCGGACGATCGAGATCCGCGGCCGGGGGTTGAACCGGCCCAGGTCGAGCATCTGGTGATAAAGGTGCAACCGGGCGACCCCGTGCGAGTCGATGCCCCGCAGGTCGCTCGCGATCAACACGTCGGCCGCCTGGCGAGCGTCGGCCTCGGGCACCCCGTCGTGCTGAAAAACCCGGGTCGCGAATTCGAACAGCCGCTCCGCGGCAAAGGTCCACGTCTCCACCGATTCCGCCATGGGTTTCCCCGCCCCGCCGTTCCTTGTGACCCCTTTCCCGACCACCCATCTTACCCGGCAAACGCGCGGCCGCGTCAGGGGTCGTGGCTCCCGTCGATCGGAATCGCGACCGCATCGAGCGATCAGACCATGCGGCGCGCCGGGGCTGGCTCGGGAACCGCTCGATGGTCGTCCCACGATCACTGGGGCTGGGAACGTCGCGTCAACGATGCGCTAGAAGACCCCAGCGATCCGGTTGTTCATCATATTCCCGACCGAGGCGACGCTCATCATGTCCGAGACGAGGGTTTGCGCCCCCTGATTGGGAACGCCGGCTTGGCGGAGCACGGTATGGGCGCGTCCGATCGCCGATTGAACATTCATTGAGTATTGCCGGCTGCCGTTCATCACCACGGCCAGGTCGCGGGCGAGCTGGCCCGTGTTCATCAAGGGCGCGGTCCGCGAGGGCAAGATCTGGGTCAAATCCATCGCAAGCTGCTGGACCATCGCCGGCGGCGGCGAATTGCCGCCGTACACCACCCGCATCAGATCGCCGCGAATCCGATTCGACCTGCCGGTCGCGATCGGCATGCCCCGCGAGAGACCGTTCAGGTCGTTGGCCAGCCGCGCGATCGCCCGCATGTGCGCGAAATAATACGAGTTGTTTCCGTAGCCGTAGCCGCCGTATCCGCGGCCGTACCCGTAGCCGCGCCGACCGTAGTAACCGCGGCCGTAACCCCCGTAGCCCAGTCCATAGGGATTGCCGATGCCGCCGCCCAGCAATGCCGTGATCGGCGCCGTGACGGGCGTGGTCGGCGTGACGGGCGTGGTCGGCGTGACGGGGGAGGTCGGCGTGACGGGCGTGGTCGGCGCGGAAGGGCTGTTCGCGGTGATGACCGTCCCGGTTCCCGAGGTCGACCGGGGGTTGGACAGGGAAACGGGCGTATTGCCGCTGGGGGTCGTCGGGCCCGCCAGACCCGGCGAGCTCGGGTTCAAGACGGGTTTGGCCGTCGCCGTGGGCGTGGTCGTCGCCGCCGTGGTCGCGGCGGGCCTGGCCGTCGTCGTCTTGGTGCTTTCCGCGGGTGACGCCACGGCCGACTTCTCGGCCGCGACCGCACGGCCGGGCTGGGTCGTGGGGTGGGTCGTCGAACTCGCCAGGGCGCCGCTCTTGGTCGTGCTCGCGTGCGAGGGGTGCGAGGATGTTGTGCCGGTACCGGTCGGGGTCGTGTGATGGGTGATCGGATGTGAGCGGGCGCCTGAATACGATCGCGGTTGATTGGTGAACCGTGGCGTCATCGATTGCGATGCGTGGGGCATCCTGGGAGCGCTCATGTGGGGCGCTCTGGGCATACTGAAGTGGGGCATCCGGGGCGACGCGGACGGGTGGCCTCCGCCGCCTCCGCCGTGCCCGCCGCCTCCGCCGTGCCCGCCGCCGCCTCCGCCGCGCCCGCCCGCCAGCGCCCATCCCGGGCTGATCATCAGGGAACCCACCACCGCAAGCAGCGCCGCTAGTCGCATGGTCCCACTCTCCCGATCTCGGTTGTCTGTCCAGGCCTCGCGCTCGTCCTCCACGACCTTCCACATTCTTCAACACCACCGATGCGAGACGGTATCGCGCCGGCTTCGAGCATTTCATCTCCCGGGGATCGATGCACTCAGGTGATCAACCCCTTCACGACCTCGCCGAAGACGTCGGTGAGCCGGAAATCGCGGCCCTGAAAGCGGTAGGTGAGCCGGGTATGGTCGAAGCCCAGCAGGTGCATGATGGTGGCGTGAAGGTCGTGGACGTGGACGCGGTCCTTGACGACCTGGAATCCGAGCTCGTCGCTTTCGCCGAAGGTGATACCGGGTTTGACGCCGCCGCCGGCCAGCCACATGGTGAAGGCGTTGGGGTGGTGGTCGCGGCCGTCGTCGCCGCCTCCCTCGACCATCGGCGTGCGGCCGAACTCGCCCCCCCAGACGATCAGGGTGTCCTCGAGCATCCCCCGCTGTTTCAGATCGGCGACCAGGGCCGCGCACGCCTGGTCGGTGTCTCGGCAGTTTTCCTTGATGTCGTGCACCAGGTTGCCGTGCTGGTCCCAAGACTCGTGGAAAATCTGGACGAACCGTACTCCTCGCTCGAGCAAGCGGCGGGCGAGCAAGCAGGTGTTCGCGAACGACGACTTCCCGGGCTCAGCCCCATAAAGCGACAGGATGTGGGCCGGCTCCTGGGCCAGGTTCATGACTTCCGGGGCCGAGGCTTGCATCCGATAGGCCATTTCGAACGAGCTGATGCGGGTGGCGATCTCGGGGTCGTTCACGATCCCCTGGTGCACCCGGTTGAGCGCGTTCAGGGCGTCGAGCGAATCGTGCTGGAGCGAGCCGTCGATCCCGGGCGGGTTCGACAGATAGAGGACCGGCTCGCCGCTCGAGCGAAATTGCACCCCCTGATAGACCGTCGGCAGGAACCCGCTCCCCCAGTTCGAGCTGCCGCCGCTGGGGCCCTTCTTGCCGGTGCTGAAGACGACGAACGCCGGCAGGTCGCGGGACTCGCTCCCCAGCCCGTAGCAGGTCCACGAGCCCAGGCTGGGCCGGCCGAAAATCTGCGAGCCGGTGCTCATGAGGATCTGCCCGGGCGCGTGGTTGAAGGCGTCGGTCGTCATCCCCTTCACGACCGCGATGTCGTCGACCACCCGCGCCAGGTGGGGCAAGAGCTCGGAGACCTCGGTCCCGCTCTTGCCGTGCCTGGCGAAACGGAACTTGGGTCCGAGAAGTTTCGCCGAGGGCTTGATGAACGCCGCCCGGTAGTCCTTGATGAGCGCGGCCGGCGGCGGCGTGCCGTTATAGCGGGTGAGCTGGGGCTTGTTGTCGAAAAGCTCGAGATGGCTGGGAGCGCCCGCCATGAACAGATACAAAACCCGCTTGGCCTTGGGCGCGTGATGGGTCGCCCGGGGCGCGAGCGGATCGGCCGGATTGGCCGCATAGCCCTGGTCGCGCAACAGATCGCCCAAGGCCAGCGCGCCCAATCCCACCCCGCACTGCTCGAGAAACCATCGCCGGCTCGTCCGGCCGGGGTCGCGGCCTTGATACCAGTGATCTTGACAGTTCATCGCATGATTCCCCCAGCATACGAGTACCGAGCTTATTCCCGCGTGATCGTCTCGTCCAGATTGAGCAAAACCCGCGCGACCACCGTCCAGGCGGCCGCCAGGGCGGGATTCGCGGCGGCCGCGGGCGATTTGGCGGTCGCGCCCAGGATTGCCTCCGGGCGCGCTTCCCCGCGCGCGAATCGCCCCTTTTCGCGTTCCAGCAAATCGAGCAGCGTCCGGGCTTCATCGTGGGCCGGCGCGCGCGAAAGGCAAGCGCGAAACGCGAACGTCAGGCGCTCGACGTCGCTCGAGCCCCCTTCACGCAGCGTGCGCAGCCCGAGCGCCTGCGCGCACTCGAGAAAGATCGGCTCATTGAGCGTGACCAGGGCCTGGAGCGGCGTGTTCGAGCGCTGTCTGCGCACGCAGGCGAAATCGCCGTTGGGCGCGTCGAAGGCCTGGAGGGCGGGGTATGGGACCGAGCGATAGCGGAAGGTGTAGAGCGCGCGGCGATAGCGATCGGGGCCGGTCGCCTCGTTCCAGACCTTGGGCCCATACGACGTCGGCGGCTGGAACAGGAACGCGGGCGCGGCCGGATAGACGCTCGGGCCGCCCAGCCGGCCGTCCATGAGACCGCTCGCGGCCAGGGCGACGTCGCGCACCAGCTCGGCGTCGAGCCGGAACCGCGCGCCCCGCGCCAGAAGGCGGTTGTAGGGGTCGCGCTCGAGCAGCTTGTCGGTCGCCCGCGCGGTCTGGCGATAGACGGCCGAGGTCGTGATCAGCCGGTGCAGTCGCTTGAGGCGCCAGCCCCCGTCCATGAATTCCACCGCCAGCCAGTCGAGCAATTCGGGGTGGCTGGGCGGCTCGCACTGAACGCCCAGATCCTCGCTCGTCGCCACCAGCCCGACCCCGAAATACGCCTGCCAGACCCGGTTCACGATCGCCCGCGCGGTGGTCGGCGCGCGGCGGTCGACCAGCCACCGGCCAAGAGCCAGCCGGTCCATGGCCGCGCTCGGGGCCGGGTTCAAGAAACCGGGCACTCCGCGCTCGACGCGCCTGGTCGGCTTCAAGAAGTCCCCCCGGTTGAGCACCGACGTCGGCCTCGGCGCGTCGCGTTCCGCGAGCACGAGCTGGGTCGTCCCCTCGGGATACTCGCGCCAGAGCGCGTCGATCTGTTCGTTGGCCGACCGCCATTCCGGGACCGTGCTCCGGAACGAAGCAAAGAGTGCTTGCGCTTGAGCCTCTGTGCGCCTGGCGCTCGGGATCGCCAGGGCCGCGCGGGCGGCGGCCGGCAGCGGGTCGGCGACCGCCCCCGCCTGGGCCGTCACCGACAGCCGGAACCGGCCCAGGTTCAGGTTCTGGTTGTCGTCGCTGTTCCAGCCGCCGTGGTTCTGGGCCAGGTGGACGGTGAGCAGCGCCCCGCCCTTGAAAGCCACGGGTTTGTCAAATGTGAACACAGCCTTGCGCGGCTGATTCCTCAGACCGGGCCCGATGTCGACGCCCCAGGCGGTGTCGTCGTCGCCGTCGATCGCCATCGCGACCGGGCCGGTGACCCGCTTGCGCTTGCCGTGGTCGTCGTGGATCGGGTCCAGCGGCGTCGTGGGCGGGTTCACGTCGGCCGTGGCCTTCGCGATCTTGACCGCGGCCGGCTTGCCGCCGCCGCCCACCGGCTGGGCCTCGATCCGGATCTCGGTGAGCGCACCCGTCCCCTTGATCGACCGACCCGGCCCGCCCCGCGGCAGGTTGGGATCGGTCAACAGCTCGAGCCGCACCGCCGCGATCGACTCCACGTCCGTCTTGGCCCGCAGCACCAGCGTGTGCTTGGTCGGGGCATAACCGCCGGCCAATAGCGAGCCGTCGTCCATCGCCCGGTATTTCTCGCCGCCCGACGATTCCTCGTCGTACTCGGGCCGGAGCACCACCCAATCGGTGGTCGCGGCTTTCATCCGTTCTTCCCACGCGGCCATCCGCTTCGCCCAATCGGGCGCGCGGTGCTTGAGATCGGCCTCGATCTCCCCGATCCGGCCCAGGATCTGGGCCCGGCGGGCCTGTTCCAGAGGCGTGTAGACCGCGATATTGCCCTCATGCGAGTTGTTCAAACAGGCGAACATCCGATAATAGTCTTCCTGCTTGAGCGGGTCGAACTTGTGGTCGTGGCACTGGGCGCACTGGATGGTGAGCCCGAGGATTCCCTTGCCCACGCAGTCCATCCGGTCAAACATCGCCTCCATGCGGAACTGCTCGGGATCAATGCCCCCTTCCTCGTTGTTCATCGAGTTCCTGAGAAACCCGGTCGCGACCTTTTGATCCTGGGTCGCGTCAGGCAGCAGGTCGCCGGCGATCTGCTCGATCACGAACTGGTCGTACGGGAGGTCGCGATTGATCGCCCGGATGACCCAGTCGCGATAGAACGAGACCTGGCGTTGCTTGTCTTTTTCGTAGCCGTCGGAGTCGGCGTAACGGGCGGCGTCGAGCCACAACCTTCCCCAGCGCTCGCCCAATCGGGGCGAGTCGAGCAGGCGGTCGACCAACCGTTCGTAGGCGTCGGGCCGGGCGTCGGCGAGGAAGGCGTCGACCTCGGCAATGGTGGGTGGGAGCCCGATCAGGTCGAGCGAGAGCCTGCGGATCAGGGTCGTGCGCTCGGCCTCGGGCGACGGATCGAGCCCCTGGGCCTCGAGCCGTTCGAGGACGAAGGCGTCGATCGGTCCGCGCGGCCAGGCGCGATTCTTGACGAGCGGCGTCTCGGGCCGGACGGGCGGGGCGAACGACCAGTGCGGCTGGTATTCCGCCCCTTGAAGGATCCAGCGCTTGAGGGTCTCGACCTCGCCGGCCGACAGCGTCTTGCCGCTCTTGGGCGGGGGCATCCGTTCCGATTCGTCGGCCGAGGTGATCCGTTCGTAGAGCTCGCTTTCGTCGAGCTTCCTGGGCACGATCGCGCGGCCGCCCGAGGCCGCCGGAGCGGTCGCGAACTCGGCCAGGTCGAGCCGGAGCTTCCCCTTGCGCTCGTGCGCGTCGAGCCCGTGGCATTTGAAGCATTTCTCGGCCAGGATCGGGCGGATGTCGCGGTTGAAGACCACCCGCGGCGCAGAGTCCTTGGCCTCGCCCGCCCGAACCCGCGCGCCCGGTCCGGCGAAGATCCCGACCGCGAGCGCGGTCGCGAGTCCCATCGATCGGCATTTCGTGAATCGGTGCACCATCACCCGAGGCCTCGCCATGAACGCACATCGAGTCCGTTTCCCATCTGGCTCCATTGTAGTCTTATGCCGGCCGTGTCACCACCGGCCGGCGCGTGTGCG
>DAIDHE010000433.1 GCA_027459775.1 Planctomycetales bacterium
GATTGACCACGAGCACCGCGGCCGAGCAGGCCGCCGTCGCGACCACGAGCTCCCACATCCCGCGGCGGGCGAGTGCGATCCAGCCGGGGATCGCGAGCCCGACCAAGGGGGCGTAAAAGAGCAGCCCGCGATGCTCGCCCCAGAGCAGCGGAATGAGCTTGCTCCCGTCGGGGCTCGTGAGGCCCAGCCGATGTCCACGGCCGTGGACGGCGGCGAATTCGGGGTTATCGTGATGAAAATAGCCCATTTCAAAAGGCGATCCAAAGGCGAGCTGATTGTACAGGAACATCACCAGGATCGGCCCTGCCGCCCCCACCGCGAACAGGCCGAGTGCGTCCCAGGGGCTCTTCCTCGCGAGGCATCGCCCCACCAGCACGAGCGCCAGCACGGCCGAGACTGGCGCGACCTGGAGCTCGACCACGGCCGCCAGCGCCGCCAAGAAACCGGCGGCCAGCCAGCGCATCGCGTGACCCGGCCGGGTGATCAAGAATAACGACGCGAAGAGCGCCAGCGCCGTCGCCTGGTGGCCGTAGGCAAGCGTGGCGTAGACGTAGGCCGGCGTGGCCAGGCCGTAGGCGAGGCCCAGGGTCGCCGCCGGAATCGGTCGGCAGCCCAGCTCGCCAGCCCACATCACGACGAGCGCGCCCGCCAGCGCCGTGACCAACCCCGAGGTGAAAAGCGTCACCCAGTAATCGGCCGGCCAATAGCGAAGCGGCCGTCCATCGAGAGGATGGCTGGGAAGCCCGAGAAGCAGCTTCTCCACCGCGTAGACCGGAGCGGCAAGCATCGGATAGCCGGGGAGTTTGTCTGAGTAATAGCGCCCCTGATAGACGGCTCGGTCGCCGGTCTGCTGTTGAAGGCCGGTGATGTCGATCGTCCCGCGGTCGACGATCGAGTAGACAAGCGCGAGCCGGCTGGCGGTGTTCCAATCGCGCGAGTGCCAGAAAAAGGTATAACTGCCCAGCAAGATCAAGAACACTCCCGCTGACGCGCGGGTGATGGGGCGTGCGGATTCGAGTCGTCGCATCAGCCCCAATCGATCCCAGATCGAGGTCGCGCCCAGGGCGGCCAGGAGCGCTGCCGGCGCCTGGATGGGCAAGAGATACCGGTCCCACGCCATGGGCAAATAGTACGCGACCACGCCCCAGGCGACCGCGGCGTAGGCCAGCACGGCCAGCCCGGTGGGGTATTCGCGCAGGCTCAACTGGCGCAGTCCGAGCTTCATCGCGAACCATCCTCCCACCAGCACCAAAGGCATCCAGACGAACGCCCCTCTATCTTGCTTCCAGTCGTAGCGCTTGACCGAGTCCGATTCGCTCGGCCCGAGCGGTCCGAAGCGGCCGAATCCCTGGACCACGAAAACCTTGGCCTTCTCGAGCGGATCATTGAGAGCGTTATGGGGAAAGGTGAGCTTTTGGCCGTTGGACAGGGTGAGCCGGTGCTGGAACTGAAACTGAAGCCGCTTCAGAATCCCGAAGCCGGACAGGATTCGCGTCGCGCCGTGGACGTCGGTCGGCCGAGCGGTCAGAAACGGGTTGAGCGCGACCAGGACGCCCAGGGCGACCACGCCGCTCACGAGTGGGCTCGCCGCCATCATCAGCCGCCTCCCGATCCGCGGCCCGGGCGCGGCGAGCACGACCGCCGACCAGGACCCCAGGACGATCAGGACCAGGAATCCATTGAACTTGCAGAGGATCGCCAACCCGCACGCGACCCCGGCGAGGACGCTCCCCGCCAGCAATCGGACCACGCCCCCCGTCCGCCAGACCCGCCGGCCCGTCCCGAGTGCCACCGCGAACGCGAGCAAGAGAAACGCCTCGCAGGGGACGTCCGACATCGCCCGATGGGCGTGCAAGCGATAGAGCGGATCGGCCATGAGCAGGACGGCCGCGAGGATCCCGGTTCTTCGGTCCCGCACGATCGTGCCACAAGCCAGAATCGCAAGACAGCCCAGCACTCCCAGCCCGACGGTCGGCAGCCGGGCGATCAGGAGCGTCTGGGGTCCGCCGAACGGATGATAGGGGTGCACCTTGTCGTAATACCAGGCGTGGGCGTTCGTGGGGCCGGGCATGGGCAGCCGGGCGGCTCGCAAGCAGACGCCGATCAGATATTTGGGCAGCGGCTGCAGGTCGTAGGCCGCCAGATCGAGCCACGCCGGATCGTTCGTCTTGCCCGCGAACAACAGGTCGACGTAATAACTTTGTGAAATATAGGCATATTCATCGACGAACGGCTTGGCCTTGAGCCCCAGCGCGAAGACCAGCCCCGCCGCCGCGACGATCACGCCCGCCGCGAGCCAGGCGCTCGAGATGGAGGATCGCGGGGAGTTCGCCGATCGGCCGGATTGGTGGGACCGCGTCATCCCCGAGTCCGAGTCAAAGCTTTTGGGTTTACGCGGTTCGCACGAGCGGAGCGCGAGATTTCATTCTAGAAAGCGCCTGGTTTTTTTGGCAACCGCCTGGACGTCGGGTAGGGTTCCTAGGCGACCTTGAAAAGAGGGTCGTGAGCGAGCGAAAGAACGGGTCTTTCGCACTCCTTTTCTCGTCGAGGAAGCCCTGCGCGAGCCGTGCGTGCCGAGTGGTCGGGCGGGCGGTTTCAGGCTGGGACGCCGCGAGAATCGGAATGCCATGGCCCCTGTAACTCGCGCGGATCCCTTGAGTAGACACCCGAGCGTTTCGATCTGGATCGTAGCCGGCGGGGATTCGTCCCCGCCAGATGACGTCTGGCCACTGGGGCCGAGGCGGCCTGGCACGAGTGGAGGGGGCTCTTCGAGAGGCCCTGACACGACGGGCCGGGAAACCTTCGCGTCCCCCGCGGCTCCGGCGTGCTGGGGTTGCGGATCCCTGTGACGATCGGGAGTCGTGTGCAATCTGGCCTCTGGGAGCATCACAAGATGAGTATTCAACGATTACTGAAACGGCTGGGCGGGCCCCGGGCCGCCCCCAAGCGCGACCGGCCGCGACGGCCGGGGTGGATCGCGCTCGGCCTGGTCGCCGCGCTCGCGGTCCTGGAGACCGGCTGTCAATCGGGCCCATGCGGCAGTGGGATTCTGGGTCCATGCGGATTCCTGCGCCGAACGACGAGCAGGGTGTTCAACCGGCCGCGGAGCGATTGCTGTGGGGACGCGATGATCGGCGCTCCCATCGAATCGGGCTCGTCGAGCGTTGTCGTTCCGGCCCCGGCGTATTCCTCCCCATCGACGGGGAGCGACGCCACCGACCTGGATGCGATCCCCCGATCGCGGATCGCGCCCCCGGCGAACGGCGCCCAGGGCTCGAACGCCGCGCCTGGTAAAACAGGAGCGCTCAGCGGGCGCTCCGCCGGCGACGCCCGGCTGGCCCGCGGCTCGGCCAATCGAACGGCCGAGCCCGACCCGCTCGACCATCTGCCTCCGCTCGACCTCCCCGGCGAGGCGAGCCCCAAGGCGACCACGCCCCCCGACCCGCCGTCCGCCGCGAAGCCCGCCACCGGGTCGCAGGCCCAGACCAAGCAAGCAACAGACCCCAGACTGGGCGATGCCGAGCTGGTCTCGGCGTCGCTCGCACCCCCGGAAACCACCGTGTCGTCCAGCGTCGGACCGGGTCTCGCCCGGTTCGTCGCGGTCGACCTCAAACTCGCCGCCGGCAGCGCACCCGAGCCGGCCGGCCTGAACTGGCTCGTCGACAAGGGCTACCACACCCTCGTCGACCTCAGACAACCGAGCGAGGTTCCCGCCGGATACATCGCCCAGGTCTCTCGCGCGGGCCTGCGGTACATCGCGCTGCCGATCGACATCCAATCGATCGACGCCAAGAGCGTCGCCCGCTTCAATTTCGAGATCGCCGCCGGCGAGGCCCGGCCGACGTATTTCTTTGACTCGACCGGCGCGCGAGCGGGCGCGCTCTGGTACATCAAGCGCATGCTCGTCGACAAGATCGACCATCAGACCGCCCGCCGCGAGGCCGAGGAGATCGGCATCGCGAGCCAGTCCGACTGGGCCGCCGCGACCGGTTACGTCGCCCAGAACGGGACGTCCGGCCGGCCCGCGGCGCCGAACGGACCCGCGGCGCCAGCCAAGATTCAGAATCAATCCGCGTCCGCGCCCGAAAAGCAGGCCGCCGGCGCAACCCCCGCGAATGCTCGGCCGCTCCCGACCGTGGCGCCGGCCGCTCAACCAGCCCAGGCGACCCTCGCGCCGATCGTCCCCGAGACCGCCCTCGCCCCGACCCAAGACGACCCCGGTCCGGCCGGCGAGCCCACCGCCTGGCGCCCCTTCGCCGCCATGATCCTCACCGGGCTGAGCTTCCCGCTCGCTTACTGGAGCCGGACCATGGCCCCCTCGCTCATCGACCGCGCATGGGCCAGTCTGCCGGCGGTGGGGCCTCGACCCAAATCGCTTCACGACGAGTCGGGTGCGTGAAACCCAGCCCAGACGCATGAAGCGCGATCCGCGACCCGCCGTCCAAGGCCCGCAAACCACTCGACGCTCCATATTTGACGTCCCCCATGATTGGCAAACCACGATGCGCGAGCTGAACCCTGAGCTGGTGCCCACGCCCCGTCCCCGGCCGAAGCTCGATCTTGGTCAGCCGCCCCATTGGCTCCAGCACCCGGTATCGCACCCGCGCTTCCTTGCCGGCGGTCGAGGACACAGGTAAAATACGCGAGATATTCTGATCCGAGAATTTCTCGATCCGGTCGATCCATTCGCCCTCGGGCTCGGCCGGCACGCCCTCGACCAAGGCCCAGTAGACCTTCTCGATCGTCCCCGCCCGAAACTGCGCCGACAGCCGGCTCGCCGCCTTGCTCGTCCGCGCCAGAAGGACGACCCCCGACGTCGGGCGGTCCAGCCGGTGGACCAGGCCGAGATAGACGTCGCCGGGCTTTGAGTATTTGGTCTTGATATAAGAACTCGCCAGGTCGACCAGGCACGCCGATCCGCTGGAATCGGCCTGCGAGGGGAGCCCCGCCGGCTTGTTGACCGCCAGGCAATGGTTGTCTTCGAAGAGCACGTCGAGCGTCATGAGAGCCCGGCCCCGTCTCCGGCCGCGCGGGTGATTCGCTTGACCAGGATCGTGGCGTACGAGCCCTTGCCGAGCTCGAACGACAGCCGCAGCGCCTTCCGCCGGGGATGCAGCGCGTCGGCTTCCGATTGGTACTGGAGCGCCTCCGGAAAGAACATGCAGGCTCGCTCCCCCTTGGAAAAAAAGACGTCCTTGAGCTTCCGCACTCTGAGGTCGTGCCATGAGAGCTTGAGCGGCTCGAGAGTCCGAAGAACCGCCTGGCCGAGCAAGCCCGCGGGC
>DAIDHE010000440.1 GCA_027459775.1 Planctomycetales bacterium
CGACGGAGCGTAGCGTAATCCGCGCCTTCGATCTGGTGCGTCCATGGACCAGAAACACACAGATCACGCCATCGCCTACTTGATGGGCGAAGTCCACGCGCTGTTCATGTTCTGCCAGGTTTTCCGTTGGCTGCGTCCGGACCCTCACCCGGCCTTCGGCCACCCTCTCCCGGAGGGAGAGGGTCATGTGTTGATCCTTCTCCCCGCGGGAGAAGGTGCCGCGCAGCGGCGGATGAGGGGGGCCGTAGCAGGGAATCGGCCGCCACGAAGTTTGATACGCGACGGCGCTCTTGATCTCGTCCCATTCGCACAACAAAACCCCCGAGACGGCGTGCCCACCAAAACCATGGTCAAGACCAATTTTTCACCACCCCAGCCTCTGTCTCCCTTACGGGTGAAAAGTGGATGTCAAAGGCGATCGCCTAATCTCAATTGAGATGCCGTAATCTCGATTTGTCTCGATTCGAAAACGGCCCGTCCGTGCCGCGAACCCCCGGCTGGGCGAGGAACCGAAAGGATCTCCGGTCGCCTCTTGCCGATGCCGATGTGTGATGTCTTACGATGCCAATGTCTTACGATGCCCCGTTGAAGTGATCGGCGCCGCCGGTGCGCGACGCCACGAGATCCGCGGGTCGGACTTCGCAACCCCGTTGAACTCGCACCCTGGCGCGGTTCTACTATACAGAGCCGAATCCGACCCATCTTCCGCGAGCACGTCGACGGATTTCCCCGAGATCCTTTCTCTTGAGGAGCGTCTCCATGAGCGACCAATCGTCACATCAGGATCCCGGCCCTTCGAGGAAATTCCTCCCCGAGGTGAAGCCGCTGGAGAGCCGCTTGCTGTTGTCCCGTCAGGTAAGCTTCCCTGATGGCGTCTCATTCCGGTTTCCGACCTTCCCGAGTCTACCCAGGACAGGAGGCGTCTTCGAGCAGAGTGGAGCCGTCTTGGGCATCGGCGTCGGCCAGGCCACAACCAACACCGTGCAGGTGGCCGATGAGGGCCAGGGACGTATCCAGGCCCACTGGAACGGAGGTTCCGTCCACTCGCTCACCGGCGTCCAGGCGACCGTCATTGAGGCGCACAGGGCCAGGAGCAATCAGATCACGTTCAATCTGACCCCTCTCCGGACGGGTCCGACGGCGCTCGCGGTCGGTCCGCTCGTTCCGACGGACGCCGCTCTCGCGAGCGAGGGTAGGCATCCGCTGAGATCCCTGGCGAAAAGGACGAGCGGTTTCGCCGTTCAGTCCGCCTCCGTCCTGACCGTCATCGTGGACAAGCGCACGACCAATGCCGTCGAGATTAGCAATAGCGGCGGGGGCGCTGTCGAGGTGGAATGGAACGGTGGTGTCGTCCACTCATTCACAGGGGTCGCGACGATCGTCGTGGACACCCAGAACGCCAGGAAGAATCTGGTCGCTCTCGACGATGTTACTCATTGATCGAGCCTCGCGTGGCCAGCCGGTGCTCGCAGACGCCGACGTAGGCCGCCTCCAGCTCTCGACTCAAGCGGTGTGCATCCATCAGCGGCGAGCAACTCATTCGCTTCCGCAGCCCGGCGCGCAGCTCGGCCAGGCGCGCCTGGTCGCCGGCCAGCTCGGCCGCGATCCGCACATAGTCCTCGATAGTCCCGGCCAGCAGCTCGTCCAGGCCTACGCTCCGCAGGAACCGGACCCCCTGGCGTGAGATGCTCATCCAGCCAGCCAGGCTGATCACGGGCACTCCCATCCACAGAGCATCACACGTGGTTGTCACGCCATTGTAGGGGAACGGATCCAGGGCGATGTCCACGGCGTGGTAGAGCTCGAGGTAGGTGAACCTGGTCGCCGTCCGTCCGGCGAAGTCCACCCGCTCCGGGGCGATCCCGTGGTTGGCGAGGAGGTCGCGGATCCGTTCCTCGGCAGAGCGGCCGACTCCGGTGCGGATCAGGAGGCGAGAGGGTGGTACGGCCGCCAGCATTCGCGACCAGGCGGCCAGCACCTCGTCCGAGACCTTGGCCGGGTTATTCAAGCAACCGAAGGTGACCTGGCCGGACCGCCTGGCGGGAGGCTCGGTGTTGACCTCAGGCGCGGGGCCGGGTGCATAACAGAACCCGCACTCGGGCAAGTGGATGAGCTGTTCCTGGTAATGCCCCTCCGACAGGCCCGGGGGGTCTGCGTGAGCATCCGTGATGTAGTAGTCCATGGCCGTCAGGCCGGTCGTTCCCAGGTAGCCCAGGTACGAGACCTGGATCGGCGCGGGCTTGCGGGCGAACGCCCGCAGCCGGTTCCCGCCCGTATGACCGGCCAGATCGACCAGGATATCAATGTCGTCCTGGCGGATCCGCTCCGCGGCCCGCGGGTCAGAGAGCCCGACCAGCGATTGCCAGCGATCGGCGTAGCCCTCAAGTCGTCGCGTGGTCTCGTCGGGTCGCGAGACGTCGGCGTAGCAGAAGATCTCGAAGCGATGGCGGTCGTGGGCGGCGAGGATCGGCTCCAGGAAGGAGACGACAGGGTGCTCGCGAAAATCGGCGGAGACGTAGCCGATCCGCAGGCGTCGCCCAGACAGAGACCGCCTTGGATGAGGCTCGATCGCTCCAGCCAAGGGTTCCGCGTGCCGACGCGCGTAGCAACTGGCCTCGGCGAGGATCTCTCGAGGGTCTGCGCAGGGCAGGTATTGCATGGCCAGGAGCAGGTTGCTGTGGACGGCTGCATCATCGGGACGCGAGGCCACTGCCTTGTGGTAGAAGGCGATGGCCGCGGCCGCGCGCCCCTGATCCTTGCAGGCATTCGCGAGATTGGTGAGCGCCCCGAAGTGGTCGGGATCGATCCTCAGGGCGGACTCGAAGGAGGCCAGGGCCTGATCCGGCTCTCCCTGGGCGTCGTACGCCAGGCCCAGGTTGTTCCGGGCGTCCACCATGTCCGGCCGAAGCTGAAGCGCCCGCTCGAAACGCAGCCGCGCCTCCGCCACGCGGTCCTGGTTCAAGAGCGCCAGACCGAGGTTGTTGTGCGCCTCGGCCAGATCTGGTTGGAGGTACAGCGCCTGCTCGAAACTGAGCCGCGCCTCTTCCAGTCGCCCCAGGGCCATCAAGGCCAACCCCATGTTTGAGTATGCGCCGACGCAGTCCGGCGAGAGCCGCAGGGCCTGCTCGTAGCGAGCGACCGCCGCGTCCAGCTCGCCGCGATGCATCAGCAAGGTGGCCAGCTCGGCGAGGGGACCGGGATCATCGGGCCGCAACTGCACGGCCCTCTCGTAACAGGCCGCTGCTTCATCGGGCCGGCCCAGGCTCAGCAGCGCATGGCTCAGGTTGAGCCAGGCATGGTCGAACTCGGGCCTGAGCTGCACGGCTCGTCGATAGCAATCGACGGACTCGTCGTGCTCGCCGAGCGCAGCCAAGACGTGGCCCAGGTTGCAGTACGCCACCGGGTCGTCGGGCTGAAGTGCGAGGGCGCGGCGGAAGCAGAGC
The DNA here is from genome assembly GCA_027459775.1 of Planctomycetales bacterium. Lineage (GTDB taxonomy): Bacteria > Planctomycetota > Planctomycetia > Isosphaerales > Isosphaeraceae > JAKBAP01. The sequence continues at coordinate 3,444 of DAIDHE010000440.1, forward strand.
GCGGCCCCATCCGGATCCCCCTGCCTCATTCGGACGATGCCCTGGTTGTGGTGCGCTTCCGGGTCGTCAGGGCGGAGTCGCGCGGCCGCACGCAAGCAGTCGAGCGCCTCGTCGAGCCGGCCCTGCGCGATCAGCGCGACTCCGAGATCGTTGGAGAGGACTCCGTCCCCGGGGCGCAGCTCCAGGGCGCGACGCAAGCTGGTCACGGCGTCGCCGGTCCGGCCGAGGGCCTGGCAAACACGCCCAAGCCCCGCCCAGAGCTCGGCATCGCCCAGTTGGTTCTGGAGGGCCTGGCGATAGAGCTGCTCGGCCTGGGCCAAAGCGCCGAAGCGTTGGAAACGGGCGGCGAGAGCAGGAATGTCGGCGGGAGGGATCATAACGGCGCCCGGCGCGGGCCTCCTGAATAAAACCCCGACGACGGGCCAGTCATCCGGTCCTCGGCCGGCTGGTCCGCACGGGTGGTTGTCGTCGTCACATGTCAGAGCACGTTACGGTCCCATACCGTACGACGCACGGGATCGGAATCATCCTGCGATATCTTCGGGAGTCGCGTCATGCAAGGTCAAAGCGACCGCCGCACAAACAGCCTGTTGCCGGCGTCGGCCATCTCTCCGACGACCCGCTGTTCCATCCTCCCGAGCCGCGAAAGCGAGTCCAGCGGAGAGCGGAGCGACCTCGTCTCTTTCCCCCCGCCGGAGCGGAGTAGAGCCAGATCCGACCGCTCCGAGGCGCCCTGCCGCAAATCAAGACCGCACGGCGCACAGACCCGCAATGCGCAAACAGCACAGTTGAGCGACCCCTTTGGGCTTCCCTTATAATGCAGCGCCGCGATCGGTGATCCCACACGATCGCCCGCGGCCAATCCCAGACAGAGCGCGGAGCATCGGGTTGATCAGCGAAGCCCCGGACCTTCTTGCGTGGAGTGTACGTGATGAATCGCTTCGATCTGGCGAGCCTCGCCGCGGCGACGCTCGAGATTCTCAAGGCCGGCCAGTACGCCAGCCCGTCCGGACGGGTCGTGGATCTGAGCCAACAACTGCGCCTGGCCAAGGATGGAACCCGCGGCTACCCACCCGAGGTTCCGGTGCGGACGACGGTCTTTCCCGATCGTTCAGCCCGGACGGAGGTCGTGAACGCCTCGACTCTCGAGGTCGCGCGCCAATTGGTGAATGACGGGCGGCGGGTGGCGGCGCTCAATTTTGCCTCGGCGAAACGCGCCGGCGGCGGCTTCATGTCAGGCGCTCAGGCGCAAGAAGAATCGCTGGCCCGCGCCTCCGGTCTTTACACGACGCTCGTCGGCGATCCCATGTATGATCATCACCGAACCCATCCCGACCCGATGTACACGCCCTGGGTGGTTTATTCGCCCGACGTGCCCGTCTTTCGTCACGACGACGGCCGACTGCTCGACGAGCCGTATCCCTGCTCGTTCCTGACGTCGCCCGCCGTGAACGTCGGCGCGCTCGACGACGCGGACCGTCGTCGGGACGAGATCCGCCAGGCCATGCACGAACGAATCGAGCGCGTCCTTGGCGTCGCGGCCCTGCACGGGCACGAGACGCTGGTGCTGGGCGCGTGGGGATGCGGCGTATTCCAGAACGACCCCGAGCAGATCGCCGAACTCTTTCAGATCGCACTCGAAGGCCCATTCCGTGGGGCGTTCTCCCACGTCGCGTTCGCGGTGCTGGACCGGTCGGTCGACAAGCGATTCATCGGCCCCTTCGAACGGGCGTTCGGAGCATGAGCACAAACGGCTGCGACTCTCCAACCGCGGTCGTCCAGGCGCGCCCGGAACGACCTGAAACGGCTGCCTATGGAAGGCGACTCATGTCAACGCTCGTTTGCGCGGTTGGGCTGTTCTCGTCGCGACCGCGCCCGCTCCTGTACCAGCCCGAAGCCCCGGCGAGTGTGTTCATGTTCGCATATCTGTTATAGACACACACTCGCTTGCGCGTCGTGCTTGTATGTCGTCGACCGCGGAGTACGAGCCCGAAGCGCCAGCGAGTGTGTTCCGCAAACGCGCTGGACGCGGTCTCGGGCGATGCACTCGTCCGCGCCTCGGGCTTGTACTCCGAGCCCGAGACGACGTATAACGCCGAGCCGCGATCGGTGAGCCTCCCCGCGGGGTACCGCGGCTCGACTCACCCTACAACCAACCCCATGGACTGCGTGCGTTCCCAGGCGCGGACCAGGTTACGCGCTCCCGCGTCTGGCCGATTCCAGGGGCGAATCCGGGGCCGGGTTTTGCGCCAAAAGCGCGCGACAATGGAGCCCAAGAGGTTTTTTTACGAATTTTTATCTCGTTCAGCAGTAACCAGTTGCGCTGAGAAAACCGACAAACTCGCGTCGTTGCATTATCGGGAACCCAGACGCGCGTTATCGTGAATGAGGACGTCCAGATTCGCGAGGGTTGATGGCCCAAAGGTGGTGCCAGGCGAGCGCATCGTCGACCCTCGCTCGAGGAACTTTGGCGCACCCATTCGAGTCCCGGTCCGAGGCTTGAGCGGTCGGTCGCTTCACGTCCCACTCCGTCGCCCGCGAGACCCCTCGGTCATCCCATCCGGGTTGTCGGTGAACGCATACTGTGCAGCGTTGCCGTCGATCCTCATACGACGCCCGCCGCGGCGGGCTCCAACAAGGCTTTTTCGAGGCCCCTCGTCATGACGCCGTCCCTCTCCAAGATCGACCGACTGGCGGGTGATAACGGATTGGCGGAATGGCACAGGGACTCGTTTTTTGGCGCGGATTGGTCGCGGAAAGCCGCCAGCGGTGGGTCAAATGCGGAGAAAACCCGTCAAAAACCTGTCAAAACTGCCGCACAGCGCCACGCTGTCAAGCGAGCCGGGGAATCCGAGCGCGGGAATGGCCTCACGGCGGCGCAGGCCGACCCCGTGGAGTGGCGATGTCGATCCCGCCCGCCAAGAAAGCCGTCGAGCGCCAACCGTCGGGGTTTGGCCGCTTGCTCGAGATGCTTTCTTGCGGGGCGGGGACGTGATACGCTTGAGCGGTCGGGTTTCAAGGCCGCCGCTCGGGAAGGTCCGGGCGAGAGTGGCCCGCCACGGAACCCGTCGGTCGGCGCGCCCGGGCCACTCCCGGGCCGCCGAGGCTTTTTGGCTTGCCCCTGGATTCCTACCGTAGGCTCTCGAACCTCACTCGACCTTGAGGCGACCACGATGACGATCTTGCGACCGCGACCCTCCATCGCCGTTTGGCTGTTGGCGGCGGGACTGACCGCGACACTGGCCGGCGGCCCACTCGCCCAGGCGGCCGAGAACCCCAAACTCGAGCTCAAAAAAGGCGACCGCGTCATCATCATCGGCAACACCCTGGCCGAACGGATGCAAGACTTCGGCCACTTCGAGACCCTGCTCCACAGCCGATTCCACGAGCTCGAGCTGGTCGTGCACAACCTGGGTTACTCGGCCGACGAGCTGGCCCTGCGGCCCCGCCAGGCGCACTTTAACGACCACGGCCACCGGCTCGAGGACGAAAAGCCCGACGTGCTCGTGGCCGCCTTCGGATTCAACGAGTCGTTCGCCGGCCCCGAGGGACTCGCCAAATACAAGAGCGACCTCGAGAGATTCATCAAGACGTCGACCACCACCAAATATAACGGTAAGAACCCGCCCACGCTGGTCCTGCTCTCGCCGATCGCCCACGAGGACATGGGCAACCCCCACCTCCCCGACGGCAAGAAGAACAACGCGAACATCCGGCTCTACACCGAGGCGACCGCCCAAGCCGCGGCCAAGCATGGCGTGGTCTTCGTCGATCTGTTCACCCCCACGCTGGCCCTGTACAAGTCGGGAGGGCCCTATACGTTGAACGGCGTGCATCTGAGCGACAAGGGCTACGCCGCCCTGGCGCCGATCCTCGACCAGGCGCTTTTTGGCGCACGGCCCGCGAATGTCAAGGCCGACATGGCGGCGCTTTACGCCGCCGTCCAGGAGAAAAACCTCCAGTTCTATTACGACTATCGCGCGGTCAACGGCTGCTATATCTACGGCGGACGCAAGGCCCCCTTCGGCATCGTCAACTTCCCCGCCGAATTCGCCAAGCTCCGCAAGATGATCCAGAACCGCGAGCGGCGGATCTGGGATCTCGCCCAGGGCAAGAGCGTCCCGGCCGAGATCGACGACAGTGACACCGGCGGCTTCGCGACCATCACCAGCAACGTCAAGCCGCCGGTTCATATCACCACGCCAGCCGATGAGGAGCGGACGTTCTCGCTTCCCAGCGGCTACGCGATCAACCTGTTCGCGTCCGAGGTCGAATTCCCCGACCTGCAAGATCCCGTCAGCATGACATGGGACGCCAAGGGGCGGCTCTGGGTCACGACCATGCCGTCGTATCCGATGTATCTGCCAGGGACCAAGCCCGACGACAAGGTGCTGATTTTCGAGGACGCGAATGGCGACGGCAAGGCGGACTCATGCAAGGTCTTCGCCGACGGCCTGCACGTTCCGGGCGGCATCGAGCTCGGCGACGGCGGGGTCTATCTGGCGCAGATGCCCAACCTGATGTTTCTCAAGGATACGAACGGCGACGACAAGGCCGACACCCGCGAACTGATCTTGCACGGCTTTGACACCGCCGACTCGCACCACGCGATGCACGCCTTTACGTGGGATCCCGGCGGGGCGCTCCACTGGCAAGAGGGGACGTTCCATTACTCGCAAGTGGAGACGCCTTACGGCCCGCGCAGGTGCAACGAGGCCGGCGTGTTTCGCTACGAACCGCGGACGGCGCGGTTCGACGTGTTCGTGTCGTACGGGTTCGCCAACCCCTGGGGCCACTACATCGACCGCTGGGGGCAAAACTTCGTCGCCGACGCCTCGGGCGGGGCCAATTACTATGGCACCGCGTTCTCGGGGCAGGTGAACTACCCCCATAAACACGGCGGCATGCAACAGTTTTTCCCGATGCAATGGCGGCCGACCTGCGGCTGCGAGCTGGTCTACAGCCGGCATTTCCCCGACGATACCCAGGGCGATTACCTGCTCAACAACAACATCGGCTTTCAGGGCGTTTTGCGCTATCGGGTGAAGGAAGACAAATCGGGCTTCGCCGGCTCGGCCGTCGACCCGCTCTTGCGGTCGTCGGATCCCAATTTCCGCCCCGTCGCCCTCCAGTTTGGACCCGACGGAGCGCTCTACATCGTCGACTGGTTCAACCCCTTGATCGGCCATATGCAGCATTCGCTTCGCGACCCCAAGCGCGACCATACCCACGGACGGATCTGGCGAATCACTTACCCCAAGCGCCCGCTGATCGAACGCGCCAAGATCGCCGGCGCTCCAGTTCCAGAACTGCTCGACCTGCTCAAGGCCTACGAGGACCGCACCCGCTATCGCGCCCGCCGCGAGCTCCGCGAGCGGCCCGAGCAAGAGGTCATGTCCTGCCTCGAGACGTGGCTCGCCGGGCTGTCCAAGAGCGACCCTGAATACTGGCGGCAGATGACCGAGGGGTTGTGGCTCAAGCAGAGCCTCGACCACGTCGACGAGGCGTTTCTCAAGAAGATGCTGACATGTCCCGAGCCCAAGGCCCGCGCGGCCGCGACCCGCGTGCTCTGCTACTGGCGCGATCGCGTCAATGATCCACTCGAGCTCTTGCGCAAGCAAGTGAACGACGATCACCCGCGGGTGCGGCTCGAGGCGATCCGGGCGCTCTCGTTCTTTGACGGCGCTGACGCGGCCAAGGCCCAGGAAATCGCCCTGGAATCGCTGGTCCTGCCCCAGGACTCTTACCTGGAATACACCCTGAACGAGACCACCAAGACGCTCGACCAGCGTCTGAAGGGGCAGGGGGGGGCCAAGAAATAGCCCAGGCTGCGCGGCGTGCTTTCTTACCAAAAAACCGGGTCTCGAGGTTGGAAAGATGAGTCGATTGGCGGACGGCGTCTGGCGCTTGATCGTCGTCTTCATGGCGGCGTCGAGCTTGGGCTCCGTCATGACATCGCGTCAGGCGGCGGCGGACGAGCCGGCCGACAGCGCGCTGGTGAAGCTGCTCAAGAGCGGGCGCGTGCCCGAGGCCCGGCTGGGCGCGATCGTCGAGATGCTCGGCAAGCGCGGCTCGCCGGCCGACCTGGGCTATCTCTACGAACGGACCCTCGATCCCAAGGGGTTCGCGCCCGCGATTCGCCTGAGGGCCATGGCCGCCCTGGTCGAGGCTGCCGCCAATCGCGGGCTGCGGCCGGCGCGCGATCTCGAGAAGCTCGAGGATCTGATTCCGTCGGGAAATGGCGGGAAATCCACGGGCGATTCGGTGGGCCGCGAGGCGATCCGGCTGGCGGGGCTGTGGAAGCTCGAGTCGGCCGTCGATCGGCTGGCGGCCCTGGCCGGCAAGCCCGAGACCGACGACGCGACGCGGGCCGTGGTGCTCGAGTCGCTCGTGGGATTGGGCGGACGTGGCAAGATCGCCGATCTGGCGCGCAGTCCCGACGTCGCTGTGAGCCTGCCCGCGACGGCGGCCCTGGCCGCGCTCGATGTGACGGCGGCGGCGACGCGGGCGGCCGAGATTCTGCCGGCCGCCGCGGCGGGCCGGCGCGAGGTCGACCCGCTGATCGCCGCGTTTCTCGATCGGCAGGGGGGGGCGGACGTGCTGGCCCAGGCGATCGCCAAACGCCCGCCGCCCGCCGACGCAGCCAAGCTCGCCCTCCGGGCCGTCTACGCCCACGGGCGATCCGACCCCGCCCTGGCGAGCACGCTCGGCAAGGCCGCCGGCGTCGCCGCCGATGTCAAACCCCCCTCGCCCGATGAACTCGTCGCCTGGGTCGCCGAAGTCGTCAAGAAGGGAGATCCCAGACGCGGCGAGGCCGTCTTCCGCCGCGCGGACCTCAATTGCGTGAACTGCCATTCGCTGGCCAAGGCCGGCGGCGAGGTCGGGCCAGACCTGAGCGCAATAGGCATGAGTTCACCCGTGGATTACATTATCCGTTCGATCTTGCTCCCCGACGAATCGATCAAGGAGCAGTTCCATACATTGGTGGTTCTCACGGGAGACGGCCAGGTGTATCAGGGGATCGTCGCCGACAAGGACGATCAGCGCATCGTTCTCAAGGAGGCCAACGGCCAGACCCGATCGGTGCCGGTCGCCTCGATCGAGGATCAGAAAGAGGGAGGCTCGCTCATGCCCAAGGGGCTCGCGAACCTGATGACGCGCGGCGAGTTCCTCGATCTGGTGCGGTTTCTTTCGGAGCTGGGCAAGCCCGGCCCCTACGCGATCGGAACCACCCCCACGTTTCAGCGGTATCGGGTGCTCAAGCCGACCGCGGGCGACGCCGACTCGCCCGACGTGCGAGCCCGGGTGCTGGAGGCGAAGCCGGAGCGCTGGGAGTCGGTGTATGCGAGGGTCGATGGGTCACTGCCGCTGGATGAGATCAAGATCCCGCGGGGCCAGACCGTTTACCTGCAAGGCGAGCTCGAGGTCTCGGCCGCGGGGGCCGTCGAGCTGGTGCTCGATTCCGCCCAGGGCATGGCACTCTGGTCCGACGACGAGCCGGTGGCGCTCATCGGGACGACGGCCGCGCTCGCTCTGTCGCCAGGTCGGCGCGAGATCACATTCGCGATCGACACGGGCAAGCGGGCGGCGCGCTCGCTTCGCGTCGCGATCAAGAAACCCGCCGGGAGCACGGCCGAATTCACGGTCGTGGGCGGTCGATAAGCGGAACGGCTCCGATTTCGTTGCTCAGCGATTCACCGCCTGCAGGGCCTGCGGATGGTAGCGTTCGCCCGAGGTCGAGCCGGCGGGCAGGACGGCGTTGATTTGCTCGAGCTCGCTGGTGGTCAGCGAGACGTCCAGGGCGGCGATGTTCTCATCGAGATATTTGGTTCGTTTGGTGCCGGGGATCGGGATCACATCCGGGCCTTGAGCCAGCACCCACGCGAGCGCGAGCTGGCTGGGCGTGCAACCCTTGGACGCGGCGAGCGCCTGGATCTTCGCGACGAGCTCCAGGTTCTTGGCGAAGTTTTCACCCTGAAAGCGAGGTGAGTGCCGGCGGAAGTCGTCGGGGGCCAGGTCGTCTGGCGTCTTGAACGAGCCGGTGAGGAATCCACGCCCGAGGGGGCTGTAAGCGACGAAGGCGATGCCGAGCGCGCGGACCGCCGGCAGGATCTCGGACTCGACCTCGCGGCTCCAGAGCGAGTACTCGGTCTGAAGCGCCGCGATGGGGTGGACCAGGGCCGCGCGGCGAATCGTGGCGGGGGCTGCCTCCGACAGGCCGAGATGGCGGACCTTGCCCGCTTGCACGAGCTCGCCCATGGCGCCGACGGTCTCCTCGATTGGCACCTTGGGGTCGACGCGATGCTGATAGTAGAGGTCGATCACGTCCACGCCCAGCCGCTTGAGGCTCGCGTCGCAACAGTCCTTCACGTATTGGGGATCGCCGCGGACGCCCAGGAACTCGCCATTCGGACCGCGGACGTTGGCGAATTTCGTGGCCAGCACGACCTCGCCGCGGCGGCCGGCGATCGCCTTGCCAACCAGGATTTCGTTCCGCCCGCTGCCGTACATGTCAGCCGTGTCCAGGAAGTCGCCGCCGGCGTCGAGAAACCGGTGAATGACCCGGATCGACTCGGCGTCGTCCATTTGCCTCGGGTCGTAGAACTCGCTCATCCCCATGCAGCCCAGACCGATCGCCGACACGGTCAGGCCCGACGAGCCCAGTTTCCGCCGCGCCATGGAACCTTTTGACATGCTCACTCCCATGATTCAGAAAAGGCTAACGGAACAACGTATGAGGTTACTTCCTGCTGTCCGAGGGCTTGGCGGTTTTCTTGAAATACTCGAGCCAGTCGCGTGTGATCGCGTCGCCGATCGAGGCCGGTTTTTGCAATTCCTCGGGCGTCTGGCCCCAGTAGAAGCCGATGACTCCGGCGGCCGTCGGTCGCGATCCCTGGACGAAGCGGTCGAGCTCGGCGATCGAGCATGCGAGGGGAAAAGTCTCTTCGACGACGACGGGCTTGCCGAGGGCGAACTGCTTGAGGGTGTCGAGCGCCTCCTGGACCTTTCCGGCGTGGGGATAAAGATGAACACAGACGAAATCGAGAAGGTCGGCCGCGACCTGGGGCGTGATCCCGGAGAAGAGCGCCCCTGGCCGGTCGAGGCTCCAATCGACCAGTCCGACGGTGATCGGGGTGCGTCGGTCGCGCTCGCGGACGGCGTCCCTGAGCGTGACGAGCCAGCGGCGGGCGACCTCGGTTCGGGGTCGACCCGCGCGGTCGAGACTGATTTTCTGGACGTAGTATTTGCCGCCGAAACCTGGTCCCTTGCCCAGCCAGTCGCCGGCGTCGTCCTTGCCGCCCGGGACGACGGGCTCGTTCATGAGGTCGTAGCAAAAAACCGCCGGGCTCCTGGAGCAGCGTCCGGCGATTTCGCGCCAGAACCGCGCCTGAGCGGCCCATCGGCCGGCTTCGTCCAGGGAGTCGTACCATTTGGGGACGGCCGGCTTGTGGTAACAGCCCAGGCCCGTCAGATCGAGATAGAGCCCCGTCCGTTCGGCCAGCGCGACGAGCCGTTCGAGCCGCTCGAGATTGGCCGTGTCGGGCCGGTCGGGCTCGGGCAGGAAGCGGCCGAACTGCAGGTGAATCCTGACGACGTTCGCGCCGAGCGTCTTCATCTCGCGAAAGTCGTCCTCGATGGTCGGCCACTCGTGCTCCCAGTAATCCTCGATCAGCCGCCCGCGCGCGTCGCGATCGTAGTTGAATCCCCAGGGCGCGAATGGCCGGCCCGAGGGCTCCCGAACGAACGAGGTTCCGGAGACCTTGATCCGCTCCATCTGACCAGACGCCGAGCCCGCCAGAGTCAAAGCCGCGAGCAAGATCCCGGCGACCGCCTGGTTTGTCATGAGTCGCGTCGGTCGTTCGTCCACGAGATTTCCCCTCTATTTCTTGAGCATGATCAGCGTCCGCGGGGCCTTCTGGGTCTTGCCGCGCTTGGCTTTGGCCTTGGGCTGGACCTCGTTGTCGAAGTGGATCTCATGGCCGATGCCGTCGTAGATGACGCCATCGCGGACGTAAGCCTGGAGCGAAGCCAGGGCCTCGCCAACGGTCTTGGACGATTCGCCGTAGAGCTTGTCGGGAATCACTGGGGTCTCGAGCGTGATCCCCGAGGGGAGCAGGGGGGAGATCTTGTCGGGTTCCTTGAGCGGGCCGGGGTCGGTGGGCGACGACGAGCCGCAGCCCAGGGCCAAGGCCACGAGCAAAGGCGAAAGGAGCCCGGCCAGCAAGCGCAAAGCGGAGGTCATGGGAGAGGACCTTTCCAGAACATGACGACGAGACGGGGCCGCCTCGCGCGAGGCGGGCGATTGCTACTGGAGCCCGACGACCCGACCTTCCTGATCGACGTCGATGCGCAGCGCGGCCGGGCGCTCGGGCAATCCTGGCATCCGTACGATATCACCCGTGAGCGCCACCAGGAAGCCCGCGCCGGCGGCGATCTCGACGTCGCGAACCGTGAGCGTGAATCCCGTCGGCCGGCCGCGGAGCTTGGGATTGTCGGAAAGCGAGTCTTGCGTTTTGGCCATGCAGATGGGCAGGTCCGCGTAACCGAGCGTCGCTGCCTTCCTGAGCTGGGCCTGAGCGGTAGGAGTGATCAAGACGCCGGCAGCGCCATACATCGCCCCGGCGATGCGCTCGATTTTCTGCTCGGGGGGCCAGTCGAGCGGGTACAAGGGCGCGAGGGGCGTCTCGGGGGCGGCCGCGGCGGTGACGACCCGCTCGGCCAGATCGATCGCGCCGGCCCCGCCCGCGCCAAACACATCGGCCGGGGCGCAGGGCACGCCGCGCGATCCGCAATAATCGACCACGACCCCGATTTCCTCGTCGGTGTCGCTCGCGAACCGGTTGACCGCGACCACGATCGGCTTGCCAAAATGGGCCGCCGCGTCCAGGTGAGCGGCCAGATTCACCAGCCCGCGCTCGACCGCGCGGGGGTCGGAATCCTTGAGCGCGTCGAGCGCCGACCCGCCGTGCATCTTGAGCGCCCGCACCGTCGCCACCAACACGATCGCCGCCGGGTTCAGCCCCGCGGTTCGGCACTTGAGGTCGAAAAACTTCTCGCCGCCGAGGTCGAAGGCAAAGCCGGCCTCGGTCACCGCGTAGTCGGCGTGGGCCAACGCCATGCGGGTCGCCAAGACCGAATTACATCCGTGGGCGATATTCGCAAATGGGCCGCCGTGGATGAACGCGGGCGTGGACTCGGTCGTCTGCACCAGGTTGGGCAAGAGGGCCTCGGCGAGGATCGCGGCCATCGAGCCCACGACCCCGGTCTCGCGAGCCAGCACCGGCCGCCCCCCTTTGCCAGAGCCGATCAAGATCCGCTCGAGCCGCGTTCGAAGGTCGGCCGGCGAATCGGCCAGGCAGAGGATCGCCATGACCTCGCTGGCGGCCGTGATGTCGAAGCCCGTCTCGCGCGGCACTCCCTGGCCGGGGCCGCCGAGTCCGATCACGACTCGCCGCAGAGCCCGGTCGTTCATGTCGAGCGCCCGCTTCCATGTCACTCGCCGGGGGTCGAGATCGAGCGACCGGAAATGGAGTGCATTGTCGATGGCCGCCGCCAGCAGGTTGTGAGCGGCGGTGATCGCGTGGAAATCGCCGGTGAACTGGAGGTTGATCGTGTTCGAGGGCTCGACCTTGCTCGCCCCGCCGCCGGTCGCGCCCCCCTTGCGGCCGAACACCGGACCCATCGACGGCTGCCGCAGCGCGAGCGCTGCCCGCTTGCCGATGCGCCCGAGTCCCTGCGCCAGCCCGATCGACGTCGTGGTCTTGCCCTCGCCGGCCGGCGTCGGCGTGATCGCCGAGACCAGGATCAGCTTGCCCGGCGGGCGCAGCCCGGCCGCTTGTTCGAGCGCGGCCAGACGGACCTTGGCCTTGTCGCGCCCGTAGGGCTCAAGATTCTCTGTCGCCACTCCCAGCTCGTGGGCCACCTCGGTGATCGGTCGAAACACGGACTTTCCCTCTCCCCACCATTTGCAGTCGAACGCTCGAGGCCGCCCATGGGTCGAGTGGCGAGCCTCCGCGATCGGACGGGTCGATCGATTGATCAAACACCATCCAGAGAATCCGAGAATATTGCCAGATCCACGGGAATAATGGAATGGTCAAGAACGACGCCTCCGCCATCAGCCGAACGACCGAACGGTCGGGGAACAGCACGGCCTCGGTCAATGTCAGGAACGCATTGAGCATCATGGCCAGAATGTAGCTCACGAACGTCGCGCCCGTGAAATAGCCTGGCTCGCCCCGGTCAAAGTCAAGCCCACATGTGGAGCAATAGTTATGCATCTGAAAGATCGAGCGATAGACAGCGCCCATCCGGCAGCGCGGGCATCGCCGACACACGATCGACCCCAGCGCGGACGGACGAGTCGCTGGGGCACGGGGAATCCGGATCATGGCGGCACGACCTCCCGTCGTGAGAGCGTCCGAACCTTGAATCTGCGTGGATCAAGCATACCGAAAACGAGGGTCAAACCGCGATGGGAGAGTTTCGGCTTATCCTGCTTCCACGAAAAGGCTCTTGTTTTTCTCGTTCACGGGCGCCATGTTGTGCCCCCCCGTAAGCCGCCATTTTCGCAGGCTGGGCGGACCCAGCAGGGCGACCAACACAATGACCGCCGTCACGATGGGAAACAGAATGTCGAGGGGAACCCAGCGCCACAGCGCGAGGAAAACCAGCAGTCCCGCCAGGTCGCAACAAATCGGCGTGAGAAACACGACGTCGTACCGCGGGATGATCAGCCGGAGCGCGCCCAGGCGGCCGAGGAGCGACAGGGGAGAATTGTAGCCCTGGGTGTAGACGAGCAGGCGGAAGGGCGGCGCGAGTATCGCCACCAGCGTCAGTGGGAGAACCGACATCGGACGGTTTAGCCGCCGGCCATCCGGGTCCAGCGAGGCCAGCACGTAAATCCAGAACGCGGCGAGCAGCGTGCTCAGAATTGCGTCAGCCCGGCTGATCCCGCGGAATGCGACCAGCTGGCGCAGCATTCGTTCGTAAGGCCAGCCCAATTGGCCGTTTTCGCGGACGGCCTCCTCGGGAGTCTGGTTGAAGTTTGGGATCGTGCGCGGCGCCCATGGAAACGCATCCAGCGACCGTTTGAGCCCTTCGTAGGCGACCAGATACGTCGCCGCCAAGATCGCGAGCGAGACATAGGGAAGGCGGATGGAGAGCACGGCGAAGCCCAGCCCCAGCGCCGTCAAGTAGCCAAACGCGCTCATCCGCGTCAGCCAAAAACTCACGGCCAAGGGCGCCAGGTTGGCCATGAGCCAGGCGTCCACGAGCCAGGGACTGATCGGGACCGGGAGCAGCTTGCCGACAAGGAGCAGAATACCCACAAGGACCACGTCCGCCCATTCGAACTCGACCGGACCCATGGGTAGCGGCTTCCGGTTGGTCCAGGGACTGGAGCTCAGCCAGCCTCGATAATCGTCGTTGAAGCAGGGATGTGTACCGATCACTCGGGCCAAGCCCAAGACCACGCACCCCATCGCGAGAATGAACGCCCCCACTCGCAGCCGTGCATCCTTGAAATCCAGCCCGCCGAGCCGCTCGAGGTAGATCAAACCGCCCTCAAGGGCAAGGAAAACCAATGTGTAGATCGTTACCGCCGTCGCCGACCTCATCAGAGCGCGAAATCCGCGAGAGAGCCGTCGGTTCATGGCAGGAATTCCTGAAAGTAGGCATCGATCTTCTCGTGGGTGTCGGGGAACAGGAACCGCTCGAGTACGTCGCCCAGCTTGCCGCGATGGCCGGCGAGAGCCTTGAGCCCGTCGACCGTCTCGAACGCGGCGATCTCGCCCTCGCGGATGACCATGATCCGGCTGGCGAGCTCCTCGATCAACTCGGGGACGGGGCTCGAAAGCACGATCGTCGAGGAATGCCTTCGCGCCAGCCGCTGAATAATCCGCTTGAGGGTGAGCAGACCCGAGGGGTCGAGCCCCCCGGAAAACGGCTCGTCCAGAATCAAGAGCGGAGCATCGGCCACGATCGCCGAGCACAGGGCGATTTTCTTCTTTTGGCCCGCCGAATAGGTCCGGATCGGGCTGTCCCCCAAGCGTGTCAGGTCAAAGAGATCGAGCAGCCGCGGGGCGTGCTCCATCAGCCGCTCGGATTCGACCTCGTACAAAGCGCCCACGGCGAGCAGGAATTCGAGCCCAGTGCGGGCCGCCGGCAACCAGGGCTTGTCGGGCAGATAGACCGATTTCTTGCGGATCTCGAGCTCGCCTTCCTCGGTTTCCCTGCGTTTGATGCCATTGATCAAGACATGCCCGCGCTGGGGAAAGAGCACGCCGGCCATGACGGCCAGCAGCGTGGTCTTGCCCATGCCGTTAGGCCCGACCACGGCCACGACCTCGCCGCGCTCGATGCGCAGGCTGACCCCTTTGAGGACCGGGCGAATGCCATAGTGTTGCACGACGTCGACGAATTCGATCACGGTTTTGGCCTCGACTCGGCGTGGGGCGGGTCCATGAGGCCGACCAACCGCCGGGCCACCAGCTTGGCCCAGAACGCCGCCCCACGCGGCGAGAAATGGTCGTCGTCGATCGCCCGGTTGTAAAGCTCGCTTCGAGTCGCCGGCCGGCCCTCCGTCCGAGCCAACCGAGACAGCCGCAAACTCTCATCAATGAATTCGTTCAAGGGATCGCAATATCGCGAGGGATGCGAGCGAAAGATCTCGCGCACCTTGCCAGGGTAATAAATCTCATGAAAGCCATTCTCGATCTGAACGAACGTTGGCACCGGGACCATGACGCACTGGACCGACCGCGACCGGCACCAGCCGACGATCTCATCGACCCAGTAGGCGGCCTCGTCCCACCAGTCGCCCTCGCCCGTGAGCACCGCCCAGCCGTCGCCGAAATCGTTGGGGCAGACGCTGACCACCACGAACTGGGGCTTGAAACGATCGCCGTATTCCTTGAGCGAAAAAAAGTATTGCTCGGGCGAGTAGCCGATATGCCCCGTGTTCAAGATCGAGACCGGGAGCTTCCAGGCCGCGGCGAGCTCTTTTTCGAGATAGACCGACGGCGTCTCGAGGTCGGCGTTGAACATCGCCTGCATGAAGGAGTCGCCCAGGACGATCCCCCGAACCGGGGCCTCGAGATCCGGCTCGCCCCCGCGCAAACCCCACGAATTGGTGTTCTGGACCGAGTGCAGGTCGACGATCGCGCCGGCCGCCGCCGCGGCCGCGCGATGCGCTGGGTCGTCCAGAACCTGAAACATCCCGAACGGGCCGTTCCGCAGCGTGATCTGCCGGAGCCACACCGAACGCGTATTCGGACGCATCCGATACGACCGGCCCTTCGTGTCGATCTCGAACACCTGGGGCGAAATCAGAAACGCCTGGTCACCCCGGCCGTAGCGAATGAGCCCGTGGTCCGGGTCCATTTCCGCCGTCCGAAAGAGCGCCCGCATGCCCTCGCTCGTTTCCGGGCTTCGATAGAAATCGGTCAGCACGCGCCGGGTCTGGGCGACGCCCAGCGCGCGCTTGGCGGCCCAGTCGGCGTCGATCGCCGCCCGATCGGGCTCGAGCCCCACCACCCGGCGAATCACCGCGTCGCGCGCTTCCTTGGCTTTCATGAGCAGGCGAAACCGTCCCAGCGGAAACGCCGCCAGCAGGCCGGCGATCGCCAGCAGCGTGCCGCCGGCGATGAACCATTTGAACCGACGATGCCGGGGATTGGCGCTCACGGAATTCTCGCCGAACGAGACGTATCTTCACGATTTCAAATAACGATCAAGCCAGCCCAGGACTTCGCGCCACCAGACGACGCGATTGGCCGGCTTCTTGATCCAGTGCCCCTCGTCGGGAAAAAAGAGATACCGGCTGGGGACGCCCCTGCGCTGGAGCGAGGTGAACATCCCCAGACCTTGGGCGTCGGGAACGCGAAAATCGAGTGCGCCGTGGATCACCAGGGTGGGGGTCTTGAAATTGGCCGCCTTGAGCGAGGGCGACCGCTCGCGGTAATGGTCGGGCTTCTCCCAGGGCGTGCCGCCGAATTCCCACTCGGGGAACCAGAGCTCCTCGGTCGAGCCGTACTCGGAAGTCAGGTCGAAGACACCCGCGTGCGAGACGAGCGCCTTGAAGCGATCGGTCTGGCCGGCGATCCAGTTGACCATGAAGCCGCCGTACGAACCGCCGGCCGCCCCCACCCGGCTTCCGTCCAGGAACGGATACGCCGCCAGAACATGATCGAGCCCGTTCATCAGATCGACGTAAACCCGGCCCGTCCAGTCCTGGCTGATCTGGTCGGTGAATCTCTGGCCGTAGCCGGTCGAGCCGCGGGGGTTGATCGCGACCACGGCGCAACCATGAGACCCAAACATATGATAATTCCATCGTGCGTGCCATTCGTCGTGCCACGCTCCCTGGGGGCCGCCGTGGATCAGGAACGCGACGGGGTATTTCTTGCTGGGGTCGAAGCCGGGCGGGCGCAAGAGCCAGCCGTGGACGGGGTCGCCGTCTGCGCCCTTGAAGGTGAAGCCCTCGAGCTTGGGGAGGTCGAGCGCGGCCGTAAGCGCGTCGTTGTGATGCGAAAGTACGCGCGGCCCCGAGCCGTCGGGCGCGGTGGCGTGGAGCTCGGCGGGGTGGTCGGCGGTGGTTCTGGTGAAGGCCAGCGCCCCCGTGGACGCCGCGACCAACCCCGCGTGCGACCCGCCGCTGGTGAGCCGGGTCAAGGGGGCGTTCGAGCCGGCCACGCCGTGGCTCGCGCTCAGGCTCGCGACAGTGACACTTCCATGATCATCAATCAATACAGCGATCCGATCTCCGCCGGGGAGCCAGGCGTAGGCCTGGACGGGGCGATCGAGCGACCGGGTGAGCTCGCGGCTCGCGAGCGTGGCGCGGTCGATGACTCGCAGGATCCACAGATCCGATTCGAAGCCCTCGCGATCTTGGCTCACGACGGCGATCCATTTGCCGTCGGGCGAGTAAGCGGGCTGGGCGTCGGCGCCCTTGTTGGCCGCGGTCAGGTTGCGAGGAAGGCCGCCGTCGACCGCGACGGTCCAGACGTCGCTATTGGTCGACCAGGCCTCGCCGCCCGCGGGCTCGGCAGTGAACGCCAGCTCGCGGCCGTCGGGCGACCAGGCATAGTCGGACGAGCCGCCGAACGGAGCAGGGGGGGTGTTGACCTCGAGCTTGGGGGTCAGGTCGCGCGCCTGGCCGGTGCCGGCGTCGATCACGAACAGGTGGCTGCGCTTGCCCTCGTTCCAGGCGTCCCAGTGCCGCGCCATCAGGTGGTCGTAAATGCGAGCCTTGGATTTGGCGGCTTCTTTTTCCTTGTCCTTGGCGGCGGTTTCCTCGGGCGAAAGGCCGGGATAGACCTCGGCCGCGACCGCGATCATGTCGCCCTTGGGGGACCAGACGGGGCCGGAGAGATCGATCGGCAGCTTGGTGAGCGCGTGCGGCTCGCCCCCGGAAAGGGGCAAGAGCCAAACCTGCGCGGACCCGCCCCGGTTCGAGACGAACGCGATCGTCTTGCCGTCGGGCGAGAACCGGGGGTGGTTGTTCACGCCAGCCGTGGTCGTGAGCCGCCTGGGCTCGCCCCCGGCCGCGGGAACGAGCCAGAGGCTCGACGTCGTCTTGTCGGTCGCCCGGTCGAGCTCCGACACGACATAGACGATGAGCGCCCCGTCGGGCGAAAACGCCGGCTCCGACACCCCCGTCACCGCCAGCAGGTCGTCGATCGTCATGGGACGGCCCGCCGCGTAAAGCGGGCTCGCCACGGCCATCAATACAAGTACTAACGCTAGCATTTTCATAAGATCATCGCTCCTCCGCGGACGCCGCGCATCGTCAAGACCGCCTCTAGACCCCTGGCATCGCCCGCTTGAGCGGCTTGAGGAGCACCAGAAGCACCGCCGCCATCACCAGCGCGAACATCGCCAGCAAGAACCAGAACGCCGAGTGGGTCCACTTGTCCCACAGCGTGCCGATGACCGTGAGCTTGCTTCCGACGGCCGTCGCGACGAACCACCCGCCCATCATGAGCCCGCGGATCCGCGGCGGCGCGACCTGAGACACCAGCGACAGCCCCATTGGAGAAAGCATGAGCTCGCCCAGCGAGATCACGAAATACGCGCCGATGATCCACCAGGGCGAGACTTTCCCCTGGTCGCCTCCCATGAGCCCGCCCAGCGCCAGGATCAAGAACGCCCCCGCCGTCAGGAGCATGCCGAGCGCCATCTTGGCCGGCGTCGAGGGCTCGAGCCCCTTGGTTCCCAGCCACCGCCAGAAGAACACGAGCGGCATCGACAGCACGATGATCCAGAACGGGTTGATCGCGTTCGAGATCACCCCCGACACGTCCGAGCCGTCGATCAGGTTGAGCGTGAAGATCTGGATCAGGACCGGAGTCACTTGCGACGCCTTCCAGTCGGTGTTGTCGTTGGCCCAGTACGTCATGGTGCTGCCATTTTGATGAAAGACCATCCAGAACACGATCACGATCGCGAAGATCGTGACCAGGGCCGCGACCCGCTTGCCCTCGGGGACCATGTCGACCGCCGCGCGACTGGCCGCCCGGTTTTCGGCCGCGGGCATCACGTCCTCGGCGACCTCGATCGCCTGGGCGTCCTCGGGGACCCGATGATGCTCGCCCTTGGCCAGATAGCGATAAAACAAGGTGAAGATCGCCGTCGCCAGGGACATGCCCAACCCGGCCGCCAGAAACGATGCTCGAAAGCCGAACTTCTGCCTCAGCACCTCGGCCGACACCGGGCCCAGGAACGCCCCGATGTTGATGCCCATATAAAAGATGTTGTACGCCGAATCCCGCAGCGGGCTCCCCGACGGATAAAGATTCCCCACGATCGTCGAGATGTTGGGCTTGAAGAACCCGTTGCCCACGAACAAGAGCACGAGCGCCGCGTAGAACGCCGCCTGGATTCCCATCGCCAGGAAAAAATATCCCGTCATGAGCACCATGCCGCCGATCACGATCGAGCGGCGATAGCCCAGCACGCGGTCGGCCAGAAAGCCCCCCACGAGCGGCGTCAGATACACGAACATCAAATAATAAGACCACAGATTCGTCGCCTGGTCGCGGGTCCAGCCGAAGCCTTGCACCTTGTCTTGCAGGTAAAGCGTCATGACCGCGGCGATGGTGTAGAAGCCGAACCGCTCCCACATCTCGGTGGCGAAAAGGAGATAGAGGGCCGGCGGATGGTGATCCATGCCGGGGATCGGGTCGGGCTCGGCCGACGAGGCGATAGGCGCGGGCTGTGCCATAAAGTGCGTCCTCATGCGTCGCGGGGAATTCCGCGGGGATGGAACAGAGTAACCCAGCCCGCGACGAAACCCAAGAGCCCAAGGGCGACTTCATGGGCGAGACGCGGCGGCCGGGGCTTTTTTCTTGGCGTCGTCTTCGAGCCAGCGCAGGACGTCGGGCATGCATGCGACGGGTCCGGGGTCGGCGAACAGTACGGGGGCGCGGATGAGCTCGGCGTGATTCGCGTGCAGGATCTTGAAGTCGTCGACGCCCGCGAGCCGCGCCCGCGCGACGGCCACGCAGCCGTCGCCGGTCTGGTCGGTGAGCTCGTCCAGGATCGGGCCGGGGTCGCCGGCGGCCGCTCGGGCCATCTTGCCGAGCATGCCCGCGCTCTGGGTCGCCAGATCGATCCGCTGCTCGATCGAGCGCCTGGTCTCGCGGTTGATCACGCCCGCGTCGCCGGCCAGGATGTGATAGGGCAATCCCGATCGCCTGGGGCGTGCGTTGAGCGAGCGCAGAAAGGCGCTCCCCGGCAAGAGGTCGTTCGCCGCCAGGCCCACGCCGTCGGCCAGCCGTGTCAGCGCCCGCGCGTCGTCTCGTCCCTTGAGCGCCTCCAGCCCCGATACGAGCTGAAGGATCGACTGCGCCTTCGACAGATACGAGCCCTGGTTGACGGGTGCGATGAGGATGAGCGAGCGGGCGTCTCCCTTCCACGAGGCGTCGTCCTCGACCAGAGCCCGGGCCACCAGGGCCCCCATCGAGTGCGCGACGATCGACCACGGCAGTTTGTCGCCGGTCTTGGCCCGGAAGGCGGCCCAGTCGTCGGCGAACCGCTTGCACGACTCGGCGATCGGCCGGTTGAACGGATAATCGTGCAGGACGACGCCGTACCCGGCCTCCTCGAAAAGCGGGATCATATGAACGAACCCAAACGACGACGAATTCATCCCATGAACGAGGCACACGGTCGGCCGGCCGGGGTCGTTGGGCCGGTACGACTTGCGCGCCCGCATGCCGTAGGAGGCTCGGCGAACGTCGGCCTCGAGCGCCTTCGCCGCCAGACTGGCGAGCCGCCCGCGCCACGCGGCCCTGGCGGCCGGCTCGAAGAGCGGCGGTTTGAGCTCGACGTTCATCGCGCCCGGCTCGTAGCGGATCTCGACCTCGGCTCCGAGAGCTTTTTTGAGGTATTCACGCGAGAGCCCAGCGGCGAGCCCGCGGGTCGAGAGCCTGAGCGAGCCCGTCGGCCGCTCGATGACGACGCCGGTCGTCTGGGCCAGACGCGCGACCAGATCGGCGACGCCTACCTCGCCGGCCGCGTCTATCGGGACGCGCACAACCTTCGCGGCCGCGTCGTCCCCGCGTTTCGCGGCCCCGAGCGCCGTCTTCCAGAGCGAGCCCAGTTCGCGAAGGTGCCGCATATGGTCGTCGGGCGCGGCCCCGGCAAAGCCGAGGACGATGAGCCGCCCCTGGACGCATCGGCTCTTGAGCTGCCATCCGTCGCCCCAGTCCTCGTCGACCGCCTGGTCCGTGCCGCCAGCGCCGCGGATCAGATCGACGGCTGTCTCGGTCGTGCTCGCATAGCCCGCGGGGACTTGCTCCGAGTGCGAGACGACCATCGTTTTCTTGCCATCCGCCGCCAGCGCCGTGAACTTGCGAAAGCCCGCCATCTTGCCCGCGTCGAGCTCATGCCCCGACGCATAGCCGCAATAAAGCGAGTCCGCCAGCACCAGCCCCTCGATCCGGTCCCACGGCCCACCCTCGGCGAGCAGCTCCCGAACGCCCCCAAAACCCGCACTAAATGCACTCACGAGCACATGCTCAAATTTCGCATCCCAATCGGGGCGATCCCGAGCGAGCGAGGCCTGGGCCTGGTCAAGGAGGCGTGGAAACAATCCGCGATCCGCGAATGGTCCGGCGTAGACCGACGACAGCCCTTTGCGGTTGAACACGATCGTCGGACCGTCCCAGCCCGACGCGGCGATCGCGCTCTCGACCGAGGCGACCGACCCGTGGAGATGGACGACGAGATCGAAGGCTCCCGTGCGTCGCCAGGCCTCGCGGGGCATGATGAGAACGGCCCCGTCGCCGAGGGCGCGGTGGGCCTCGGCGGCCGAAAGGCCGGGCGCCAGCGCCAGAACAAGGAAAATACAACGTCCGATAATGAGTCTTATGTCTCTCGAGACCAAGCGGCTAACCCTCCTGGCGAGATCTCTCGATTCCAGGCCGCTCCCGAGCGGCTCGCGATCGCTATCATACCGGGAATCAAGGCCGTTGACCAAGCTGGAGAACCTCATGCATATCGAGAAGCTGATCGTCGAATCGCGGGGCCGTGGAACGTATGAGATCACCGATCGGCTCCAGGAGATCGTGCGCCAGGCCGGAGTCGCGCGGGGGCTTTGCAATGTGTTCATCCATCATACAAGTGCATCGCTGATCGTGTGCGAGAACGCCGACCCGACGGTTCGAACGGACGTCGAGGCGTTCGCGGCTCGGCTCGCGCCCGACGGCGATCCGCGGTACGTCCACGACAGCGAGGGCCCCGACGACATGTCCGCGCATCTGCGCTCGATCCTGACCCTGACGTCGCTCTTGATCCCCGTCGACCAGGGGCGGCTGGACCTGGGGACCTGGCAGGGGGTCTATGTCTGGGAACACCGGACGCGGCCGCATCGGCGGCGGCTGACGGCGACCGTGTTTTGAGTCAACGAAACACGCCCCGAGGACCGCATCCAACGGTCCCCGGGGCGTTCGGGGGGAACGGGAGTTGATTCAGGGCCGGGCGCTCAATCGACCTGGGCGTTCCAGGTCGACCAGCTCGACAGCGCGGAGTCGACGCTGGCGAAGTCGGTCGTACTGCTCGGGGTCGCGGGGCTGGGATTGGTGGGAGCGCTGATCTGCCAGGTCAAGGCGTTCGCGTTCGACGTATCAGGGATCTGCCAGTTGATGACCGGGGCTGGGGTCGGGGCCGGGGCCGGCGTTGGCGCCGCGACCACGACCGGGGCCTGGATCGCCATTGGGATCGCGACGACCGGCGCGGGGGTCGCGGGGGCGGGATGAAGAGCCGCGATGGCCGCCGACAACGAGCCGCCAACCCAGGGGTTGTTCATCACGACGTCGTTCTCGATGTTGACCGTGCCGACGTTCAACCGGTTGGAGCTGACGACCTGGCCGTTCTGGCTGGCGATCACCTGATACGTGCCGGGGGCGAGCGAGAGCTCATATCCGCCCGAGGCCCAGGTCTGAGTCGACGAGACCTGGCCGGTCTGGACGTTGACAGCGCTGATCTGGACGCCGCCGACGCCGGAGCCGATCGAGTAGAAGTGCGAGCCGTCGTCGTTGTAGGCGACGCCCACGACCTGGGCCTGTTCGTTGGGCAGGCTGGCGAAGTCCTGGGTCACGACCTCGGGGCCGAAGTTGGTGTTGCCGGTCTGAACGATGCCGATACCCACGTCGCGATAGGCATTCTGGGCCGAGACGCCGGGCTGCTGGATATTGCTGCGGTGGCCGTGGCTGGGAACGCCCCAGTCGATCAGGAACGCCTGCATGGCCTCTTTGGCCGAGGTCGACCAAGCATAGGCGTTCTCGCCGGTCGACGCCGCGTTGCCATAGCCGCTGGCGACGATTCGCTGCTGGGGCGTCGAGCCGCCCGCGCCGGTGTGCGACTGGATCTGGTTGTTCGCCATGTACTGGCTCTGGCCCTGGGCCGAGGCGGCCAGCGAGTCGTTCCAGGCCAGGGGGGGCTGGGGCGTCGCCGACGAGATCTGCTGCTCGGCCGACTGCAAGTTGACGTTGTAATACTGAAGGGTCGAGATCACGTTCTGGCTCAGATTGCTCGTGACTTGCTGGGCCGCCGCGGCGGGGTTCGTGCGCGCTTCGTTCAAGATCTGGAGCATGTATTGCTGCTCGGCCGTCGGACCCGCCGTCGACATCAGTCGACGCGACTCAAGGCTCTCAAACCGAAGCGAGCGACGAAACTTGAACTGAGCCATGAGAACCTCCGTGTCGGTATCGAATCCCGGTCGGCCGAACCTTCGCCAGACCGTGGCGTCATTGTCGTGCGAGGCATCGAGAAAACTTGAGGAAAATTGCAAGGCGGGGAAGTCGCCGTCTGGGCGACGACGCAGAGTGTATTGGCAACTGGCGTGCCAAAAGGCCGAAGAGATCAAACCCCGCGGTTCGGTCAAGCCCTAAGTCGCGCATTGGCTCGAGTTAATGAGGAGGTTCCCACAAATCGGGGATGCGGCGGGCAGGGGGCGCTCGACCGTGGACTGGGGTCGTCTCGCGGCGGGGGATTATCCTACGCTTACAAACAGGGATCTTTTTACAAGACCACGAGTGGGTTGCTCGCAACAAATCTTTCGTTAAAGTCAGGGTTTACGTCGACCGACAAGGGGTCGATCGAGGGCTTGCCGGGGTGGGGTCGAAGGGAGCGAGGAACGGATGACGAACGAGGACGAAGCGCTCAAGAAAGTCGAACGAGCGGTCGAGGAGTCGCGGCTCACGCCGGGCGCCGCCGAGCGGATCAAGCGGTGGTTGATCGAGAGCCCGTTTGAACGCGATCGCGGGCCGCTTTTGGAGGATGTCGAGCAGGGGCGCTGGCAGGCGCTCGACGAGGCGTTCTACGCGGTGCTCGAATTCGGTACCGGCGGCCGTCGCGGGCGAATGTATCCGGTCGGCACCAACGTGCTCAACGACCGCACCATCGCGGAAAGCGCGCGGGGGCTGGCCGATTTCGTGGCCGCGGGCAAAAGCCCTGGAGCAAGCTCGAGCTGCGTGATCGCCTACGACTCGCGGCATCGCTCGGCCGAGTTCGCCGAGCTCTGCGCTCGAGTGCTCGCGGCGGCCGGCTTTCGCGTGTTTCTGTTCGACGCGCCGCGGTCGACCCCCCTGCTCTCGTTCGCGGTCCGGCGGCTCAAGTGCGACGCCGGCATCATGATCACCGCCTCGCACAACCCCCCCGCGGACAACGGCTTCAAATGCTACGGCCGCTCGGGCGGCCAGGTGATCCCGCCCGACGACGCCGCGATCATCGCCCGCGTGAACGCCGCCTCGGACCGCGAGATCCCCGAGATGCCGCTCGAATTCGCGCTCGCGGCGGGGAAGGTCGTCCGCGTCGGCCAGGAGTTGGACTCGGCCTATATCGCGGCGGTGCTCGGCGAATCGGTCTGCCACGCCCGCGAGCTGTCGATCGTGTACACGCCGCTGCACGGCGTGGGCGAGACCTCGGTGGCGCGGGTGCTGCGGACAGCGAAGTTCGCGCGCGTCGAGCTGGTTCCCTCGCAGAGCGCCATGGACGGCGACTTCCCCGGCGTGCCGGGCCATGTCGCCAACCCCGAGATCCCCCGGACCCTCGACGCGGCGATCGCGCTCGCGCAAGCAATCGCGGCCGACCTGGTGATCGCCAGCGACCCCGACGCCGACCGGATCGGAGTCGCGGTCCCGCTCTCGGCCGACCGCCGTGGGCCCTGGACCACGCTCGACGGCAACCAGATCGGCGTTCTGATCGCCGCGTTTGTCATGAAGGAGACCGAGTCCAAGGGATTGCTCCGGAGCGATCATTATTTGATCACAACCTTGGTATCGAGTACAATGACGAAGGCGCTCGCCCAGCGCGAGGGGGTGCGGATCGAGGACGATCTGCTGGTGGGTTTCAAGTGGATCGGCCAGCGGATCGACGAGGTCGGCCACGCGGGTTTCTTGTTTGGCTTTGAGGAATCGCACGGTTATTTGAAGGGGACGCACGCGCGTGACAAGGACGCGGCCGTGGCCGCCCTGCTCTTTGCCGAGCTCGCGGCGGCGGTCAAGGACCGGCGGCAGAGCGTGCTCGAATACCTTGACGACCTCTACATCGACGTCGGTCATCACGCCGAGCGGCTGATCAACAAGGTCTACGAGGGCCGCGCGGGTCTGGCCAAGATCCAGGCGGTCATGGCGCGGCTGCGCGCGAACCCGCCCGCGACGATCGCCGGGTTGTCCCTGCGCCTGGTTCACGATTACCAGATGCACGAGACCCGCGATCTCGCGGGCGGCTCGCCGCCGCGGCCGCTGCCGTCGCCCTCGGGAGACCTGCTCATCTTCGAGACCGAGCGTCCCGGCTGCCGGTTCGCCGCCCGCCCCTCGGGCACCGAGCCCAAGATCAAGTTCTACCTCTTCGCGCGCACCCCCGTCGCGAGCCCGAGCGCGCTTCCCCCGGCCAAGGCCGCCACCAAGACCCTGCTCGACCAGATGACGGCCGAGCTCAACGACCTGGTCGATCACGTGTAGAGAGGATGGTTGGACCAGTCACTCACGTATTGCGTGGGTTATCCTGGAAGCCCGGGGCTTTCCCTGACAGAGCCAACATCGGGAGGACTGGTCCATGAATCACTTTACCAAAACCCATTTCGTCGG
>DAIDHE010000443.1 GCA_027459775.1 Planctomycetales bacterium
CACGGGGATTGACGAAATCAAGGGGGCAGGGCCTCTGATTGGACGGCAAGCTCGCCACGGCGCGGATTCAACAGCCCGCCGGAAGCGATCTTGGCTCCATTGGCGCGATGCGAGAAGACGCCGAGTTCCTGGACGAGATCGTCGCGAGCGCCATGAAGGCGCGCAGGGAGCAGCCGTGAAGGCGCTCTCCCGGTGAATAAGGCAACGCTTCATACCGACGTCTCTTCGGAGGTTCTCAAAGCCGTCGACCCGACCGTCGCCCAGAATGCCGCCATCTATCGGCAAGCCCACGGCGTTCTGACGCTCTCGGTCATCACGGTGCTGGAGATCGTCAAAGGCCGCCAACAGTCGCGGCCGTGGACCGCATGCGGCGGTTCTTGGATGCGGCGGCCCGAGAGCAAGTCTTATCCTTGAAAGCCCGTGCGGCCGAGCTCGCGGGCAGGATCACCGGCGACCTCGGTCGTACCGGCCAGACGTTTGGAATGGCCGATCCAATCATCGCGGCGATCGCTCTGGAACACAACCTGGAACTTGTGACCGGCAACTTTGCTCATTGCCAACGTATCGTCCAGCTTGGCTACCCGCGGACTCTGATCAACCGGCGGTGATAGCGGAATTCCACGCGCCGAGTGTGAATATCAGCTCCCGACGCCTTTTCGCCTCCGACGCCCTTCTCTTCCGCCACACGTGATCGATACGGTCGCCAACCCACACCAGATCCGCGAAAAGCTGATGAGCGTGAAAGCTCAAGCCCTCGGTGTCAATCTCGGGCCGGATCGGTCAAAATGGCGAAGACGCGGGCCGGCCGGGTTTTTGGGCGGGCCCGCGCCGTGGGAACGCCCGCATGGAGCCCGAAGCCAACACCCCCGCTCGCGAGACGCCGCGACTCCTCTTTGACGGGGGGACGCTGGTCGTCGTCGGCCCACGCCCCGGCGAAACCTGCGACCTGCCCGGCGTCAAACTCGACCCGCGCACCTCCCAGTTTCGCGCCGAAGGCGTCTGGTATCGCTCGATCGTCGAATACCTCCGCAAAAACAAGATCGCCTACGTCGACCAGGCGCGCGCCTACGACCTCACCCCCTGGAAGCTCCAGGCCGCCAAGCAAGCGTTTCCCCACCAAGTTGAAGGGCTCAAGGCGTGGTGGGACGCCGGCGGCCGGGGCGTGGTCGTACTGCCGACCGGAACCGGCAAGACCCATCTCGCCAACCTGGCCATCGAACGCGCGGGCCGGCCCACCCTCGTCGTCACACCCACCATCGATCTCATGAACCAGTGGTACGACGAGCTCGCGCTGGCCTTCGGCGTCGAGGCCGGCCTTCTGGGCGGCGGCTATTACGAAATCAAGCCGCTCACCGTCACCACCTACGACTCGGCCTATCTCAACATGGACCGGGTCGGGAACCGGTTCGGATTGATCGTGTTCGACGAATGCCACCACCTCCCCGGCCCCACCTACGGCCTGGCGGCCGCCTCCGCGATCGCCCCCTATCGGCTCGGGCTCACGGCCACCCCCGAACGCGCTGATAACGCCCATAGACATCTCGATCAGCTCATCGGCCCGATCGTCTACCGCCGCGAAATCACCCAGCTTCGCGGCGACTACCTGGCCGATTACACCGTCACCACCCTGCACGCCCACCTGACCGACGACGAACGCCTGCGCTACGAACGCGCGCGCGAGATCTATCGAGCCTTCGTCCGCGATTCGGGCATCGACATGCGCAAACCCAACGGCTGGGCCCAGTTTCTGTATATGGCGTTTCGCTCGCCCTACGGCCGCGAAGCCTTTAATGCCTATCGCGAACAGCGCGAGCTGGCGCTGGCCGCGCCCGCGAAGCTCAATTTGCTCGCCAAGCTGCTCGACCGCCACAACGGCGACCGCGTCTTGATCTTCACCCACGACAATGCCACGGTTTACACGATCTCGCGGCGGTTTTTGGTTCCGGTGATCACGCATCAGACCAAGACCAAGGAACGGCGCGACATCTTGCTCAAGTTCAATTCCGGGCTCTATCCCGTGGTGGCGACCTCGCGGGTCTTGAACGAAGGGGTCAACGTGCCCGAGGCCAACGTCGCGGTGGTGCTCTCGGGTTCGGGCTCGGTGCGCGAGCACGTTCAGCGGCTCGGGCGGGTGCTCCGCAAGTCGGGCGACAAAGAGGCCGTCCTCTATGAAGTGATCACGCAGGGGACCGTCGAGGAATTCACCTCGAACCGCCGCCGCAAGCACGACGCTTACGACGGCACGGCGGATTAGCTCTTGAAATGGATCACGTGTTCGAGCGAGAGGACGCAAGCGCATGCTGACGGGCGACCTGGTGCGGGTGAAAACGGTCAAGCAGCGGGTGGTCCCGCTCTACATCGACCGCCGTGAACCCCACTGGCAAGAGACGGCCGAGAGCCTGCTGCTGCTCTTTCGCGAGGGAGTGGGGCGAACCCGCGCCCAGATCGAGGATGAAATCGACGGGCTTTTTGGCGAAGGGGGCAAGGCGACTCAGGTCTATCGCGGACTGGCCAAGGTGCTCGAGGACCGCTCGGAATTCGAGGTCGTGGCCAAGGTTCCCCCCGAGGTCATTCGCGAGCGCGTCTTCACCGCGGCGGCCGAGGAACGCAAACGCATCCGCGAACAATCCGAAAAAGAACGCAGGCCCCGCTTTGACCGCGAGCGCGTGCTGGCCGGCGTGGCCCGCGAGCTCGAGCTCGAGCCCGAGGCCCTCATGACCGGCCTCTTCGCCGACCTCCGCGACGAGAACCGGCTGCTCCGGTTCGACGATATGACGGCCGTTCAGCTCGTCGATCGCTACAACGTCGCGCTCGCCCAGGCGGTCTTGCTGCGATCGGTGCGGATCGAGGTCGAGATCCGCGGCGAGCGCCCGGCGCGCTATCGCCAGATTTTCCGCTGGCTCAAGTTCCATCGCCTGATCCACCACGTCCAGGGGAGCATGAGCGAGGGCTATCTGTTCCACATCGACGGCCCCCTGAGCCTGTTCGCCGCCACCACCAAATACGGCCTCCAGGTCGCGCGATTCTTACCCGCGCTTCTCTTGTGCAACGACTTTCGGCTCTCGGCCGAGCTCCGTTTTGGACCCCGGCGCGAGCCGCGGAGCTTTGAGCTCTCGGCGCGCGACGGCCTGGTCTCGCACAAGGCCGACGCCGGGATGTACACCCCGGCCGAGCTGACGGCGTTCGTCGAGCGCTTTCGCCAGGTCGCACCCGCCTGGGAGCTCAAGGAATCGAGCGCGATCATCGAGCTCGGCCGCGAGGGCGTCTGGGTTCCCGACTATCAACTGATCCACCGCGCCAGCGGCGTCGACGTCTTCCTCGAAGTGCTGGGCTTCTGGAAACGGTCGAGCCTGGAACGGCTCATGCGGCTCTTGCCCAAGCACGGCCCGCCACGCTACGTTCTCGCGATCTCGGAACGCCTCAAGGTCGACGAAGAAACACTCGGCGAGCTCGCCGGCCCGATCCTCCGGTTCAAGGAGATCCCCAACGCCTCCGATCTGGCCGCTCTGCTCGAAACGTTCACGCCGCGCGCCGACGCCACACCCCTGTTTTCGTAGATGGATTTCGACCCACGCCGTCTGTTGGGAGTTCGCTGATGTCGCATCGTCGTCATGCCCTCTTGGTCGTCGCCGTATGCTTGGCATCGATCGCTGTCCGGGCAGAGTGCGCCCAGATCTCGCGCTCGACCGAAAAACTCGCCGTTCCAGGACTCCGCGCGCCCGTCGAGCTGATTCGCGACCGGTTCGGGATCGTCCACATCTACGCGAAGAACGAGCACGATCTGTTCATGGCTCAGGGCTATTCGGCCGCGCGTGACCGGTTGTTTCAGCTCGAGATCTGGCGGCGGCAGGCGATCGGCGCGACGGCCGAAATCCTCGGCGAAAAAGGGCTCGCGCGCGACGTGGGGGCGCGGCTGCTCAAATTCCGCGGCGACATGAACCGCGAACTCGCCCATTACCATCCCCAGGGCGCGGACATCGTGGCCGCCTTCGTCGAGGGAATCAACGCCTACATCGCCCTCACCGAGCGCGAGCCCGGCCGGCTCCCGATCGAGTTCCGCGTGCTGGGCCTGAAACCCGGACCATGGACCAGCGAAGTCGTCGTCTCCCGCCACAACGGACTCTTCGGCAACATCACCCACGAGGTCCGAAACGCCCGGCTCGTCCACTTGATCGGGCCCGAGCGGACGCGCGAACTCTTGAACCTCCATCCCGGCAAGCCCAGCCTCGAACCCGACGTCGACCTCGCGCTCATCCCTGATGATGTGCTCAATCTTTATTATGCCTATCGAGCGCCCATCGCCTTCGAGCCCGAGGACGTCCTGCGCGAATTCCAGGCGAATGCACGACCAAAGCCCGCGGCCGACCAGACCTCGTTCGCGGCCCGGGCTCTCGCTCTTGAAGACGAGGCCGCCATGAACGGCAGCAATAACTGGGTGATCGCGCCCGAGCGCTCGTTCACGCGATCCGCGATCATGGCCAACGACCCCCACCGCGCGATCGGCGTGCCGTCGCTACGATACTGGGTCCACCTGGTCGCGCCCGGCTGGAACGTGATCGGCGGCGGCGAGCCCGCCTTGCCTGGCGT
Source organism: Planctomycetales bacterium (assembly GCA_027459775.1). GTDB lineage: Bacteria > Planctomycetota > Planctomycetia > Isosphaerales > Isosphaeraceae > JAKBAP01. The sequence goes on from DAIDHE010000443.1 coordinate 4,588, forward strand.
CTCGATCGGCCACAACGAAAAAGGTGCATGGGGTTTCACAATCTTCCCCATGGATCAAGAAGACTTGTATGCGCTCGAGACCGACCCCGCCGACCCCGCGCGCTATCGAATCGACGGCGCATGGGACAAGATGACCGAGATCGCCGAAACGATCGCGATCAAGGGGCGGGATCCCGTCGTGGTCAAGATCCGGTTTTCGCGGTTTGGACCCATCTTGCGCCACGACCCAGCGCATCATCGCGCGTACGCCCTCAAGGCGGTCTGGCATGAGGTCGGGACCGCGCCCTATCTGGCGAGCCTGCGGATCGACCAGGCGTCGTCTTGGAGCGAGTTTCGCGAGGCGTGCAAGTCGTTTTACACTCCCGACGAAAACCTGGTGTGGGCCGATGTCGACGGCCACATCGGCTGGCAAGCCGTCGGGCTCGCCCCCCTGCGCGGAAAGGGAAACGGCCTCTTACCCGCCCCGGCGGACACGGCCCATGAGTGGAAAGGCTGGCTGCCCGCCGAGAAGCTGCCCAACGTCCTCGACCCCCCCAATGGCTGGTTCGCATCGGCCAATCAAGACAACCTGCCGCGCGGGTATCCCTTCGCCGTGGGCTACGAATGGACCGATCCCTTTCGATTCGCGCGCATCGAGGAAGTCCTCGCCGCGGGCCGCCGCGTGACGATGACCGACATGAAGAACCTGCAACAAGACGTGCTCTCGATCCCCGCCCGCTCGCTGACGGCGCTTCTCGGCACCCTGAGCTTGCCACAAAACAACGTCGGCGACGCCTGCCGCAAGCTTGTCAAATGGAACTGCGCGCTCGACACCGACTCGGCCGAGGCCGCCATCTATGTGAGCTGGGAACACAGGCTCAAGGAAGCCGTCTGGAACATCGTCGCCCATCGAGACGTCCAGAAAATCAGCTCCTGGAAGTCGTATTCGACCGAGCGGATGATCCAGACGCTCGAGAGCCCCGACGGCCGGTTCGGGGCCGACCCCTTGGCCGCGCGCGACGCAATCATCCTGACCGCGATGGCCCACGCCCTGAACGACGTCTCGAGGCGCCAGGGCGGCGATTCGCTCT
>DAIDHE010000455.1 GCA_027459775.1 Planctomycetales bacterium
CCTGCCACCGCGGCCGGCGCACGAGATCCATCGACGCCGATCGCGTGGCGGCGCTGGCGCGCGAGGCGGGCGCCCTGCCGACCTCATTCAGGTTTCACTGACGTCGAACCGCACGCCCTGGGCCAGGGGCGGCTGGTCACCGTGGTTGATCGTGCAGGTCTGCCTGCGCATGTAGGCTTTCCACGAATCCGACCCCGCCTCGCGGCCGCCGCCGGTCGACTTCTCTCCCCCAAACGCGCCGCCAATCTCGGCCCCGGAGGTTCCGATGTTGACGTTCGCGATCCCACAATCCGACCCCGAGGCCGCCAGGAATCGCTCGGCCTCGCGGAGATCGTTCGTGAAGATCGCCGAGGTCAATCCCTGCTCGACCCCGTTCTGGATCGCGATCGCATGATCAAAGTCTGAATACGTCATCACAAATAAAATCGGAGCGAATGTTTCGACCCCGACGATGGGCATGTCGGGCCGGGCCTTGACGAGCGCGGGCGTGACGAAATAGCCGGGGCGATCGAGCCGTTCGCCTCCGTGTACGACCTCGCCGCCCTGCGACTTCGCCGCCGCGAGGGCCGCTTGCATCGCCTGGACGGCCTGTTCGCCGATCAGGGGGCCGACGAGCGTGCCCGCGTCCCAGGGATCGCCGATCGGCAGGCGTTTGTAGACGGCGGCGAGGCGGTCGAGCACCTGGTCGTGAAGGCTCTCGTGGACGATGAGCCGCCTTGCGGTCGTACATCGCTGGCCGGCGGTGCCGACGGCGGCGAAGGTCGTCGCGCGGATGGCGAGCTCGATCGAGGCGCTGGCGGCGATGATGATCGCGTTATTGCCGCCGAGCTCGAGCAGCGCCCGGCCCAGCCGGCGGCCGACGACCTCGGCGACGCGGCGGCCCATGGCGCAGCTTCCGGTGGCCGAGATCAGGGGCAAGCGGGGGTCGGCGATCATCCGTTCGCCCAGGTCGAGGCCGCCGACCACGAGGTTAAAGACGCCTTCGCAGTCGTTTTCGCGCATGACGGACTGGACGATTCCGGCGATGGCGACGGCGGTGAGCGGCGTCCGCGGCGACGGCTTCCACACGATCGTGTCGCCGCAAACGGCCGCGATCATCGCGTTCCAGGCCCAGACCGCGACGGGGAAGTTGAACGCCGAGATCACGCCGATCGGCCCCAGCGGCTGCCATTGCTCGATCATCCGGTGCAGGGGGCGCTCGCTGGCGATCGTAAGGCCGTGAAGCTGCCGCGAAAGTCCGACGGCGAAGTCGCACATGTCGATCATTTCCTGGACCTCGCCCTCGCCTTCCGAGCGGATCTTGCCCGTTTCGAGCGTGACCAGGAGTCCGAGCTCTTTTTTCTTGGCGCGCAGGACCTCTCCGATCAGGCGGACGACCTCGCCGCGGCGCGGGGCGGGCGTCATCCGCCAGCGAGTGAAGGCGGCGGCGGCGCGCTCGACCACGCGGTCGTAATCCTCGAGCGATGCACACCGGACGGCGGGGAGTGGTTCCTCGGTCGCGGGGTTGATCGAGCGTATCACCGGCTCGCCGCCGGCCTGGTCGCCCAGGGCCCCGGCCACGCCGTGATTCAGCTCGCCCAACCCCAGCGATCGGAAAAGATCCTCGAACATGATCGTCGACCTCCCGCAATATCGAGCGGTTGTAATAGCGCTCGACTCAACCGTTCTTCATCATAACACCCGACCGTTCGCGCGCGACCCGCGCCCCCGGGCGCTTGATCCCCAGCGGCCGAGAACGGAAAATGCTCCCATACGCCACGATTCGGTTCCACCCTCGAGGTTTTGATGCGAGGTTTCTCCAATCGCTTTTTTCGATTCTCGCGGCGGTCGATCGAGCGGCAGGCCGTCTTCGCGTTCGTGACCCGCAAGCAGTGGCGTGAATCGTGGTTCAAGCGGTCGATCCTGGTGGCGACCCTGGCGGCGATCGCGTCGATTCTGGGGCTGACTAGCAAGGGGCGCTACGTCGCGGCGGCCATTCCCAGCGAGGCCCGCACGGTCGCCCGCGGGATCCTGTCCTTGCCCACCCCCCGCGAGGAAATCGAAGCCTCGTGGAAGCGGTTTCGCGAACAAGGGATCGCCGATTCCCGCCGCGCCCACGAAATCATGTTCGCCGAGATCTCTCCTGAGTATCAGCGGCTCCTCCGCTACTCCGGGCTCGAGCCGGGCAAGGGGCTCCTGCGCTGGGGGAACTACGACCGGACCCTGCTCTTGCCCGCGACGATCTTCGAGCCCGACGACACGGGCCGGTCGTATCGCTTCAAGCCCAAAACTCACTCGATCTGGCTGCGCAATCTCACGCTCAAGAGCGGCGTGCTCATGTTTTTTCAGGTTCCCGACGGGCCAGGCCTCGCGGAGGCGCTCCACGGCACCACCGGGATTCCGGTCGAGACCTCGCGGCAAACGACCAATTCCTGGGGCCTGCGCGGGCCCGAGCCCGAGCCCAAGGCGCCGCTTCGCGTACTCGTCCTCGGCGATTCCTACATGCAAGGCATGTTCGTCGATGACGAGCACGCGCCGCCCGAATGCCTGCGTCGTTATCTCGAAGCTCATTATCACGTGAAAACGTCGGTGCTCAATACGGGATGTCTGGGTTATTCGCCCGAGCAATACCACGCCTCGCTCCTGGAGTTCGCCGATCGGTTCCACCCGCAATTCATTGTTGAGAGCGTTTGCTCCAACGATTTCGGCGACGGCTTCGAGGTCGTTCAGGGAAAGGGCGAATGGGACGAGGCGAAATACTGGATGGACCTGACCGCCGAATACTGCCGGACACATCAGATTCCCCTTCTGGTCGTGCCGGTGCCCTTTGAACCGAGCATGTTCGGCCGCCGCAAGGCGGGCTTTTACCCCGGCCAGATCACCAACGTGCTCGACATTTCGAGCATCTCGTTTCTCGACCCCTGCGACGACTTCATCAACGCCCATCTCGAGCTGGTGACGGCCGGCGAAAAGATCGGGAAGCGGCCCTACGGCTGCCCGCTCTTCAACGACCCGATCAACGACGGCCACTTTTCCCCGGTGGGCGCGGAGGTCTGGGCCGAGTCGGTCGGCAAGCGCATTGTGCTCATGCTCGACCGCGATCAAGCGTTTGGACGAAAAGGGCTCTGAGCCTGAACCACGACAGCGATTCGAGGCGATTCCTTGCCGCTCTCCTTTCTTTCGTCAGGTCGACCCGGACGAGCCCGATTCGGGAGGCGGGCGGGCCGCGCCCAGTCCGAGTTTCCCTTTCGCGCCCGCGCGCGCCGCGTCGAGCGTACGTTCAAGCTCGTGATCCTGGGGGCGACGTTGGGTGTGTTGGCGGCGCTGGTCGCGGGCACGTTTGGCGGCCGTTACCTCGCGGGCTGGGCGGTATCGCGGTCGCGTGCGATGGCGCTGCAGGCCATCGGCTTGCCCCCCGACCGCGACGCCGTCGACGCCGACTGGAAGCGCAGGCGGCTCTTCGACGTCCACGAGGCCGCGCGCAAGCACGCCGCCAGCTTT
>DAIDHE010000483.1 GCA_027459775.1 Planctomycetales bacterium
GAGCTATCAGGGGATTTCCAACGTCGGCGCGCCGTGGATCTATGGCTATCACTCGACGACGACGTTCAACATGTCGAGCCCACCCGGCACGCGCTCTTGCATGTTCCCCCCGCTCCGGATCATGACCACGGCCGACAGCCGGCACCCGGGCGGCGTCAACTTGCTCATGGCCGACGGCTCGGTGCGGTTCGTCAAGAACTCGATCAGCCAGCCCACGTGGTCGGCGATCGGGTCGCGAAACGGCGGCGAAGTCGTTTCGGCGGATCAGTACTGAGATCTCCATTTGTTGAGCAGAGAAGGGTGACAATTGTGAAACGGGTGATGCGGCTGTTTTCGCGGCGTGGTCGGTGGGCGGCGGCGCTTGTGGTTCTGTGCGGCTGCGGCGGAGGGTCGCCGAGCGCGGATCGCCAGGCGGCGCGGGCCGCCCTCGAGTCCGCTCTCGAGAGCTGGCGGAAGGGCGAGGAGCCAGGCGCGCTCGAGCAGGCGCGGCCCTCGATCCACGTCTCCGACTGGCGCCGCGCGACCGGGGTCAAGCTCGGCCGTTTCGAGATCGGCGACGACCGCGCGTTCGGAACCAGCCAGCGGTTCAAGGTGCGGCTCTGGATCGAGTCCGCCAAGGGAAAGACGCGGTTTGAACCGGCGGAATACGACGTCGTCGATCGGCCGGAAGTGGTGGTCGCCCGCGTGGGCGACCGCTAGCGCGAGCGTGAGATTCAAATGTTGCAAATCCTATTTTGATTTGATATGAGGAGATGACCGATGAGAAAGTCGACTGGCTGGAGCTTGCTGGTGCTGGCGGGCCTGGCGTCGCGCGCGGCGGTGTGGGCGGGCGATTCCGAGCCCCCCAAGGTGTCGCCGACGCGGCCCGAGCTCAAGGCTCAGCTCGAGGGTTCCAAGAAATCCAGGCCCCGGCTCCCGCTGCCCGCGCCCACGGACGCGGAGCTCGCGGCCGCGCGGAGCAAGGGGGCCGGCACGCTGCCGGGGATCGTGAACAACGGGCGGATGCGCAAGCTTTATTTGCCCGCCGAGCTGGTTGGCGGCGGCTTCACGCGCAACCGCCAGCGCGACCCCGCCCCGGCGGCGAACTTCGCGTTCAACACCAAGCTGTTCTGGATCGTGTCGCGCGGCAACAACTGCATCTATTGCCAGGGCCATCAGGAAGCGAAGCTCGCGTCGGCGGGGGTGGCCGAGGACGTGGTCGCCGCCCTCGACGGGGCGTGGACGGACTTCACGCCCGCCGAGCAGGCCGCCTTTCGCTTCACGAAGAAGCTCACGCTCACGCCACACCTGATCTCGAACGCCGACGTGGACGCCCTGCGCCCGCATTATTCGGATCAGGCGATCACCGAGATGATCGTCGCCGTGGCCGGATTCAACGCGATGAATCGGTGGACCGGCAGCCTCGCGATCCCACAGGAGCCGCATCGCGTGTTTCTGACCCCGACCCAGCCACGGTTCGAGAGCCTGCGCAGCAGCGTCGCGCCGCTCGATCCGGGCGCCCAGGGTCTGGCCTGCGCGGCCCCCGCCAAGCGAAAGCCGCTCGAGTCGCCGGCCGAGGTCGAGGCCGCTCTCAAACTCGCCCGGTCGCGTAAGCCCCGGCTCCCGCTGGCGAGCGAGGCCCAGGCGGCCGCCGTCGTCGAAGGCGCGGCCACCTCGCCGGCCCCCGCGTGGGAACGCCTGCTCGCCCTGGTTCCCGACACGGGCAAGCCGCGGATCGAGCTCCACAAAAACGCGGAGACCGCCGGCAAGCTCGACAAGCGGCTCCGCGCCGAGATCGCCTGGATCGCCGCCCGCAACGACCGCGCCTGGTACGCGCTCGACATCGCTCGCAAGCGGCTGGCCGCCTTCGGCCTCACCGGCAATTCCGTATTCACGCTCGATCAGAGCGGCTTCGAAGGCGATCCCGGCCGACGATTGGTCCATGCCTTCGCCAGAAAGCTCACCGTCGACCCCGCGCTCATCGAGGATGACGACGTCGAGAATCTGCGCAGGCACTTCAGCGATCACGAGGTTGCTGAGATCATCTTCCAGATCACCGAGGCCGCCTTCTTCGATCGGCTGACCGAAGCCGCCGGGCTGCCGCTCGACAATTGATTATCGCGTGGCGAACGGGGGTCGGGGTCCGATTCCGGCGTCGCCGGACCGGTGCCCCGCCTCCAGAGAGGGTCGCCGACGAAGCCATCGGGTCGAGGCCGAGGCGGTTCGGTATTTTGGGCATTGGACTTGAGTCCGATCGAGGCGTTTGTTAGAAAGCGAGCGCAATCAATCGGTCCAAGCTGGGCTCGAGGGCGTGATCCCACGACTTTCGTGCCGGGCCCAATAAAGAAAACGCGGCGCGCGGACGGAGCCGCGTCGCCGTGGTCTCGCGGTTGGAACTCGATCGCGAGCGACCAGGCAATTCCGATCTTCGTTTCGCGTGAAGGTGTTTTCCAATTGCGCCCGCCAGCCCGGCAAGGAGGCCCCTGGCATGAATCGCCGCTCGGCACTGGCATCGTCGCTTCTTTTGGGATCGTTCTGGCCGGCCTCGGTCCTGGCCCAGGCGCCCGCACAGACCCCGCCGCGTTCGCGGCGCGCGGTCAAGACACGCGACCGGTCGCTCGACCCGGCGTCGGCCACCGACGATCCCGACGCTTCGCGCGCGGCGGAATCGGCCGACCCCCCCGCCAATTTCGGGACCGAGCCCGGCTCCCAGTGGCGCACCTACAACATCGCCCACTACACCCGACAGGCGCGGAACCAGGACAACCCACAGAAGGCCCTGGTCGAGTGGATCCTGAAACGCACGGGTGGGAACGAATGGCATGGCGAGAAAATCGCCGTCCTCTCGGCCAGCCCCACCCAGCTCCGCGTCTACAACACCCCGGCCGTGCTCAAGCAGGTCGACGAGCTGGTCGAGCGGTTCACGAACTCGGTCGCCGACGTGCTTTCGGTCCACGTCCAGTTCATCGCCGCCGTCGACACGCGGTGGCGTTATTCGGTCCTGTCGCGTCTGACGCCGGTCGCCACCGGCCCCCAGGGGCAGCAGGTTTGGACGCTCAAGACGGCCGACGCCGCCATCGTGCTCTCGACGATGCAGCTTCAGCAGGGCTTTCGCAAGCTCGCCGAGCAGCGAGTCGAGATGATCAACGGCCAGACCCTGGTGGTCAAGACCAAGGAAACCCGCACGTTCGCCGGCGGTCTCATGCGCGATAGCGCGCCCGGCCTGGGCTTCCAGCCTCGACCCGACAAACTCGACGAGAGCATCATCCTCAAGATGAGCCCGCTCTTGAACTTCGACGGCGATGCGCTCGACGCGATGCTCGACCTGACGGCGACCACGATTCGCTCGTTCCACCGCACCAAGATCATCGCCCCGCGCGAGCTCGGGCCCAGCGAAACGGCCGTCGACGTGCCGGAGGCCAGCGAAACCCACCTCGATCAGACCCTCAAGAACTGGCGGCTCGGCCAGACGCTGCTGATCTCGGCCGGGATTCACCCGGGCATTCTCGACAAGAAGGGGGGGTGGTTCAACCTGCCGATCCCCGGCACTTACGCCACGGGTACCGAGGTGCTCGTCTTCCTGGACGTCGAGACCGTGAACAACCGCTCGGCCGAGCCCCGGCCCGCCCGCGAAGGCCGCGGCCAGGAAGACACCGCCACCCGACCCCGCGACGAAACCGACCGCTAAACTTCCGTCACAACCCAAACGGCGAGCGAGCGGGATAGGCCGCGTATCCACTGGGTTGGTCGGGCAAGAACTCGAGATGGCACGCGCACATCTCGTCCTTCGTCCCACCCCCGTACCGCACCCTGCGCGGAGGGCTGTACGGGTTTTTGGGATTGCCCGCCGAATTGTCGAAATACACCGCCAGCGTCACGACCGTCCCCAGCGGCAGGCCCACGGGCCGGGCGTAGCGGTACTGATCCTGCCAGTCGAAATCCCAATCGGTGATCCACAAGAGCGGAACCATGGTTCCGTCGGGGAGCGTGGCCGACAGGCGAATCTCGCGGCAAAGCGCATGGGCGTGGGGCACGATCGAATGCAGATGGACGTCGGCCTTGAGCCGGGTCGAGAGCAAGATGCGATGCCGCTTCTCGCCAGGCGGGATGTCGATCTTGTTCGTGCACAGCGTATAGCCGGCCATGGTCTTCGTGGTCGGCCTTCGCGCGAAATAAAGACCGACCTGGGAACGATCGACCTCGGATTTCCCGCTGGGATGATAATGTGTTCGTAAGACGACGTCGGCATTACTCTTGATCAAGCGCCCGACCCCCTCGGGCGCGAGCCTGGGCGTCATTCCCGGGGTCCACGCTCCCAGCCCGGGATAGGTCACGTCCATGCCATCGGGAGCGTCGAACCATCCCAGAAAGCCGGGCGTCGGGTCCGCGAGATCGCGCCGCCTGGCGTCTCCCGTATCGTCCAGATAGATTCGCGTATGATGCACGACCCGACGATTCCCCGGTCGAACCTCGAGCCCGGCGATCGTGACGTCGTGGTCAATTCCCACCGGCAGCCGCAGGAACTGGTAGATGTCATTGCCCGCCGCGGGCACGGTGAACGGCTCGGGCATGGTCAGAACCAGGTCGGGCTCGCCGAGCCGCCAGTCGTCGTTCCAGTGAGGAAGCGGGGGCAACAGTGCGGCGTCGCCCGCGGCGCGGCCGGTCTCGGCCCAGATTCGGAGCGTCTCTTTCTCGTGCGCAGAGAGCCGAGGCGCGTCAAGAAACACACCTGCTCCCGGGCGCGGTTTCCAGGGGGGCATGCGGTCGGACTCGACGACGTCGACCAGATCGTCGGCCCGTTTGGCGGCGTCTCGATAGTGCAAAAGGGAAAAAGGCGCGACCTCGCCCGGACGATGGCAGCTCGCGCACCGCCGCAACAGAATCGGCGCGACGTGCTCACTGAACGTGATCTGGCGCGGCGGTGAGGAGCGGGACGGGATCGGCCGCCCGAGGGCCTCGGTTGACGCGATGCGCGGCGCCTCGCCAGCGAGCAGCGACTCGAGCGCGGTCTCGAGCGCGTGCGTTCGATCGTCGACGGCCCCTTGATAGACCACCTGACCGTCGGGGATCAGTACGACGGCCTCGGGTGTGACGCGCGCGTTGGCCTGGGTCGCGACGAGCAGCTCGGGGTCGCGCACGGTGGGAAAGGGCAGTCCTTCGAACGGCGATCGATCCTGGACGACCGGCTCGCCCACATCGACGCCCAGGAACAGCACCCCGCGCGGCCCATGAATCCCTGCCAGCCGCGCCATCCGAGGACACGCCTGAACCGAGCCCGGGCAATCCCCGGCAAGAAAGAATAAGACGATCGCTGGCCGCCCGGCCCATTCGTCCCTGGTGTGGACGACCCCGGCAGAATCGGCGAGGTCGAACGCCGAGACCGGCCCGGAGCCCGTGCCCACGATCCGCTCGAACGGCGGCTCAACCAGCGGAGCTCGCATCAGGCGGTCGACGCCCCACCAGCCCAGGAGCGCCGTCACCGTCAGCGCGATCCCAATAAGCCACCCCTGGCCGGTTCTTCCGTCAGCACCGGCGATCACAGGGATCAAGCGCCTGAGTCTTCCAGGTGATCGACCACGACAGCGGGTGGTTTCCAGGGATCCCATGCAGTTGCTCCTTCATCCGCGGCGGCATCGGCATCGCCGGGTTCCCGGTCCTATCCATCGGCTCTGGGCGACCCACGGATTCTGAACGGAAGCGCCAGAACGTCAAGTGCGATCGGTCGACTGCGCATCGCCTTGGCATCGCTCTCGGTCCGTGAGGATCGAAGTCCGGTACGGTCGTTACGCGGAACAGGAAAGATCGGTAGGATGAAGAACACTTCAGAGTGATCTTTCCATGAACGAGGCGCAAACGATGTGCCAAATCGCGATGATGATACCCGATGAATCGCTCGCGGCCCTGGCGGACTCGCCCGAGAAAGCCAGTGCGGAGTTACGCATGCTTGCGGCGGTCAAGCTGTTTGAGCTCAAGAAGCTGTCGTCGGGGGCCGCGGCCCGGCTGGCTGGCGTCTCTCGCATCGAGTTTCTCAAGCGGCTTGGCGAGTACGGCGTTCCCGTATTCGATTTGACCGAGAAAGAATTCGAGCAGGAGACGCGTCTTGGCGGAGCTGATCTGAGACACCTCGGCGCTGATCGCCCTGCATCAGATCGGTCTACGACACATCCTCCCCGAGCTCGCTCCGACCGTTGTGATGCCGGCCGTCGCGCCCGTGCTTTTGGAACTGAGCCGCCACGGTTTCCACATGTCGCCGCGTATACGCGAGACCATTCTGAAGGCCGCTGGCGAAACGCCATGAGCAACGAGCGGCGGCCCGTTCGCCGTCCAAACACGCGACCAGTTTCTTTTCTACGATGAGAAACGCCTTTCATGAGGTCAAGCAGGGGCGGGGTCGGAATCCCACATCCGCGCGGCTGAACCTCGACTCGACGGGATGGTACAATCTCTTGCCCGGAAGACCGCCTGCCTGGCCCCGGCGTGGGGTGGGCGTCGCGCCGGCGAGCCTTGCGAATGGGGCGGTCTTCAGGGGCATGAGAGCGTTAACTTTATGATCGATCCCCGCGTCGCCAGTGGACTCCGCGACCTGCCGCCCGCCGCGGCCATCCCCCGCGAGCGAATGCTCGCGCAATTCCGCGCCGTCTTCTCGAGCTTTGGCTTCGTGCCGATCGAGACCCCGCATATCGAGCGGATGGAAGTCCTCACCGGCAAGGGAGCCGGCTCGGACGAGGTTTTGCGGCAGATCTTCGAGGTGACCAATAAGGGCGGAACCCCAGGCGAGCTCGCGCTGCGGTTCGACCTGACGGTCCCACTCGCCCGGTTCGTCGCCAAGCACGAAAACGAGTTGGGGTTTCCCTTCAAGAGATACGCGATCGGTTCGGTGTTTCGTGGCGAGCGACCCGCCAAGGGGCGGTTTCGCGAATTCACCCAGTGCGACTTTGACACGATCGGCAGCGAGAGCCCACTGGCCGACGCCGAGACCGCCCTTGTGATCGATCGGGCGCTTGCCGGCGCGGGCGTCGCCGGCTTCACGATCGCGCTCAACCATCGGGGGATTCTGGACGGACTGCTGGAAACACTGGGGCTCGAGGGCCGCGGCGGGCCGGTGCTGCGGGCGCTCGACCGCCTGGCCAAGGTCGGTCGCGAGTCCGTCGCCGCCGAGCTCAGCCGGAACGCCGGCCAGGGGGGCGCGGGTCTCGCGCCCGATCAGGCGGCCCGGGTGCTTGATTTCGCCCTGCAAGGCCGCGGCGGGCCCGAGGTTCTCGAGACCGCCGCGCAAACCCTGGGGTCGAGCAAGCGGGCGCTCGCGGGCCTCGAGAATCTGCGAAACATCCTCGATTTACTGGGGTCGGCCGGGGTTCCGACGGGGCGAACGAGCGTCGATCTCGGGCTCGCGCGCGGGCTTGACTATTACACCGGCGTGGTCTTTGAGACCACGGTCGCGGGCTGGGAGCGGTTCGGCAGCGTGGCCTCGGGAGGACGTTACGACGACCTGGCGAGCCTCTTCACCACTCGGCGCTTGCCTGGCGTGGGGGCGTCGATCGGGCTCGATCGGCTGCTGGCATTGCTCGAGGAGGCGGGCCGGCTGATCAAGGCCCAGGTCGAGACGCCGGTGCTCGTCGGCTATTTTCCGGGAACCCGGCCGACGACGCCGTTTCAGCTCGCCGCCCGGCTGCGGGCGGCCGGGATCGGGGCCGAGGTTTATCCCGAGCCGATCTCGATCGGCAAACAGTTGGCCCATGGATCGACCCGCGGCCGGTTGCTCGGCGTGATTGTCGGGCCCGACGAAGAGGCGAACGAGACGTTCAATCTCCGCGATCTGGTCTCGAGGCACGAGGATCGCGGGCTGGCCTGGTCGGTGCTCGAGGACTCGGTGGCGAGCGCGCTCGAGGCGATGCGGCAAGGGGGGGCAGGCGCGTGACCCCGTTCTTGCCGGCCAGTGAGATTTCGCCACTCCCGCCCCGCGACGTCCCCGTCGGTCGGGCGCGGGGAACCCGCGACTGGCTGCCGCGCGACTACGAGCGCCTCTTTTCGCTCGAGCGCGCGCTCATGGACGAATTCAGGAGCGCGGGCTATGAGCCCATCCGGACGCCGATTCTGGAATTCACCGAGCTCCACGCGCGGAAGAGCGGCGCGGGGGTGGTGTCGCGACTGTTCGAGGTCGCTGACGAAGGTTCTTCGCCGCTGTGTCTGCGCCCCGAGCTCACCGCCGGCGTGGTCCGCGCCTATGTGGAAGCGTCCGAGCCGCCCCCGCTCCCCTGGCGGGTCGCTTCGTCGGGTCCGGTATTTCGCTACGAGCCCGATCCGGCCGGCACGCGGCTCCGCGAGTTTACCCAGACGGGCGTCGAGCTCCTGGGCGTGGCCGGGCCCGAGGGCGACGCCGAGGTGATCGCGCTCGCCTGCCGTGCTCTCGAGCGGCAGGGGCTGCGCTCGATCGCGCCGCGGGTCGGGCATGTGGGGCTGATCCTCGAGATCCTGGGCCGCGCGGGCCTGCCAGGGGCGGCCGCGGCGGCCATGGTCGAAATGCTGAGCGCTGCCGCCGCGGAGGGCAAAGGCATTCAGGCGCTCGACGCCGCACTCGAACGGCTGGCGGTCTGGCTCAAGGCCGGGATCGAGGCCGAGGAGATCGTCCCGGCCGTCGCCCAGGCCGACGATCAGGGGGTCGATCGCTTGTTTCGCCAGCTCGTACCCCGCGTCGTCGGCCGGCGCTCCGGTCCCGAGATCATTGGCCGTTTACGCGAGAAATGGCGGCTCGATCGCACGCTTTCGGGCGTGCTCGATCAGGTGCGAGACTCGATTCGGACCGTGGCCGCGCTGCGTGGGCCGGCCCGAGCGGTCCTCTCGCGGCTCGAGTCCGAATCGGCCGGCCTCGCACCCGCGGCCGTCGCCAGCCTCCGCCAGTTGGTCGCCGAGCTCGCCAAACGCGGAATCGACGCCGACCGCGTCGAGCTCGATCTCGGCTTCGGCCGCGGCATCGGGTTTTACACACAGACCATCTTCGAGATCACCGCGCCAACGCCGGCCGGGCCGATCGAGGTCGGCGGCGGCGGCCGGTATGACGGGCTTGCGGGCTCGCTCGGCAGCGATCGCGACCAGCGCGGGGTAGGCTTCGCGCTGGGGCTCGAGCGCGTTTACGAAGCCTGTCTCGCCGTGGGAGCCAAGCCATGAACACGCCGCGTCCGCGCGACGCCAGCCCGCTCGGGAGGCTCTCGCGATGACCGAGCCGCCCCTCGATCCCATCCGGCTGGCCTTGCCCTCGAAGGGCCAGCTCCACGACGGCGCGATGGAGCTGCTCAAGACCGCCGGGTACAAGGTCCGCAGGATGAGCGACCGCCAGTACGAGGCGGCCATTGTCAGCCAGCCGCGGTTCCACGTGGTCTTCATGCGCCCGACCGACATCGCGATCCAGGCCGAAGAGGGGCGATGCCATCTGGGCGTGACCGGGCGCGACGTCTTCGCCGAGCAGACCGTCGAATCGCTCACGGCCGTCGTGGTCGCGCCCGATCTTGGCTACGGCGGCTGCCGGCTTTCCGTCGCCGTGCCGGAAAGCTGGATCGACGTCAGCCACGTGATCGACCTGGTCGACCTCACGACCGAGTTCAAAGCCGCCGGGCGCGGCTTTCGAGTCTCGACCAAGTACCCGGCCTTGACCCGGCGATTCTTCCGCAAGAACGGCATCTTCCATTATCAGCTCATCCATTCCGAGGGAGCGCTCGAGCTGCACCCCAGCCTGGGGATCGCCGACATCATCGTCGACCTGACGAGCTCGGGCACGACGCTCAAGGACAACCGCCTGCGTGAAATTGAAGGGGGCGTGGTGCTCGAGTCGGCGGCCTGCCTGGTGGGTCACGCGCCCAGCCTGAAGCGCCTGGTCGATGAAGGAGGAACCGGCCCGCTGGCGCGATTCCTCGACGCGCTCGATGGCGTGCGAGGCGTGGATCAAACGCTGCACGTCGAGATCGTCGGCCACGGGGCGGCCCAAGCCGGCGACCCGGCCGAGCGGGTCGCCCGGCATCTTCAGGAAAGCGGCGGCCGGCAGATTGCCCGCGGCGAGATCCTCCTGGACCAGGAAAGTCCAGGCTGGCGGATCACAGCCCTCTTGCCGGCCCAGGCCTTGGTCGCATGCCGCCGGGCGCTTCTCGAACTGGGCGCCAGCCGGTTGGTCGGCGTCTCGCCGAGGCTGGTCTTCGATCGCGACGCGGTCTCGACCTTTGACGACCTGGCGCGCCGGCTCGCGGGCCCTCCGGGAGCTCACTCGAGCTGAGGTGAACGCCGATCCTCAGACCGCCGTGCGGATCGCGCTCAGGTGGCGGACGACGCTTCGAGCGAACTCGTCGCGGTGGGTCAAGAAGCCGATATGGCCGGCGTCGGCGACCTGCTCGAATCGCGCGCCCGTGATCTCATCGGCCAGCCCGCGCTGGCGGGCCGCGGGCACGATCGCGTCGCGACCGCCGGCGATCACCAGCGTCGGGGCGTCGATCCGCCAGAGCCGATCGCTTACGTCAAAGGTCTCAAGCTGGGCCAGCCGCTCGGCCATCACGCTCTGCTCGGTCTCCCAGATCCGATCGACGACGAAATCGACGAGCGGGCCCGGCTCCGGGCGCTTGGCGTAGAGCAGATTGAGGAACTGGTTGACAAAGAGGCTGTCGGCGGGCAGGGGGAACCGCTCGAGAACCCTGCGGGCGATCTTCGCGCCCAGGGTCGAGCGGAACCGCGCCTCCGCGCCACTGACCACCAGAGACGAAACGCGATGGGGATGCTCGACGGCCGCCTCGAGCGCGATCGCGCCGCCGAACGAAACGCCCAGGACGCTCGAGCACTCAAGACCGAGATGCTCGATCACCGAGGCGAGATCCCGCGCGTGATCGGCCAGCTCGCGCACCGGCCGCCCTTCGAGCTGGGCAAGGCCCCCAGACGCCCGATCACCGCGCGGACTGTACGCGAAGACCTCGAAATCTCGGGCGAGCTTCTTCAAGAGCGGCAACACGAGCCGCCACCCCCCCGCCAGGCCGGGCACCACCACCAGCGGCTCGCCGTGGCCCAGGCGAGCGACTTCAACCCATTCACCGCCCAGGTCGATCTGCTCGCAGCCGACCCCGTCGCAGCCGCCCGAATCCATCTCCCACGCCGATCGCCACTTCAAAGCCAAACGCATGGTGTAACCTCTTGGAGCCAATCATCCGAACCTGGCCCGAACCAGCCAACCGATCGCAAGCAAACTCGATCAGGGAGCGCGCACTCCCTTGCCAGCTACTCAATGCCGCTCATCACTAGTAAGCATCTTCCATGCCTTCCCCAAAAACATCGCCGCGTCTCTTGTGGACTCCGGACCTGGCCTCGATTCGGCGCGCCCAGACGGTTCGGCTGTCGAAAAATCGGCGCTGGCGAACGGCACTCGGGCCATGTTTTGAGGTTCGATGGGCCGCGCATTTTCTCCAGGCCGTTCATTTTCTCTATTGCCTGTTGCACTGATCAGGAGGCGTGCCTCTTTGGGCTTTGTCGATTGCCGTGGAATGACAAGAACGGGTCTTTTGGGAGACTTGGGGGCTCAAGCCGATTTGCCGGCTGTCGATCGGTCAATTATCGAGATATCGCTAACGAACTGGTTGTGATTCAGCGCCGAACTGATAGTCTAGAGAGGTTGTTCGCACACGAAGGCCTCCCGTCTTCGGCGTATCCACCACGAGAGATTGCACCTTGAAGAACGCCTCGGGATCGATTGGCGATGGCGCGCGTTTCGGGTCCGGCGAGCGGCCGATTGTTCCGCCGTGGTTGGGCGGTCCTGTTGGCGACGTCCAGGATCGACGAAAGCCCAGCGCCCTGGTTGGGTCGCGCGAGGGGTGGCGTCGAGGGCTCTCGCGAACCCTGTGGATGGCCTGTTCGCTGGCGGTGATGATCTATTCGCTCGCCGTCCTCGTCCACGTCGCATGGATGGGCACCATCGGCGTGCGCTGTATGTTCGGGACCAAGCTCGAGGAAGAGATCCCCCCTGATTATCACTGGGCCGATGGCCGACCCGCGGTCGGCGATTCGCTCAGGGCGATTGGTCCCTTCGTCATCCGCGAAGGGAGCTATTTCGACTATATCCAGGCGCTGAAGGGGCTGCGCGGCCTTGTCGGCCAGACGATCGAGGCCCGATGGACCGACGCGCGCACCGGCGAGCTCCGTTCGTCGCGCGTGCTCGTGCAGCATCCCCCGGCCTGGACCTATTACTGGTCGTGCGTCTGGTTCGTGCAGGAGCTCTTGATCTTCGCGATCGGCGCGCTGGTTTTCTGGAAACGCCCCGATGACAATTCCGCGCGGATTTTCTTCGCGATGTGCATTGTGACGGTCGGAGCGTACATGGGGGGGTATCACTGGACGGAGATCGTGGGCGAGCCGTTCTTGATCTATCTGTTCGCGCTCTTCGCGCTGTTCGTGCCGGTGGTGAATCTGCATTTCTACCTGGAGTTTCCCCGGCCCAATCCGATTCTCCAGAAGCATGGCCGGCTGGTCTGGCTCGCGCTTTATGGGTTGCCGAGCGCCTATCTGGCCGCGCTCTGGGGCGCGATGCTGATCGCGCGGTGGCTGTCGCGAACCGCCGGGGCGGCCGAGACGACGGCCGCATTCCAGACGGTGCGCGCCCTCGCGCTGGGCTATATCGGCGTGGCCGTCCTGCTCTTCCTGGTCGGGCTCGTCTGCCTGGGCCTGAGCTTCATGAACGCGCGTACCCGGGCCGAGCGCAATCAGGTGCAATGGGTCTTCCTGGCCTCGCTGATCGCGCTCGTCTTGATCGGCTACGTGGTCGAGCAGGCCTGGGAAGACCCCGCCTCGCTGGGCCGCGACAACGCCGCCTGGCCGATGTTCGGCGTCTCGTTCCTGTACACGATCGCCCACGCCTTCAGCATCACTCGCTACAAGCTCATGCAGGTCGAGGAGATCGTCAACCGCGGGGTGGTTTATTTCGCCCTGAGCCTCACCGCGGGGCTCACCTATTCGTGCTTGCTCCTGGTGTCTGGCAAGCTGATCGGAGACCAGCTTTTCTCGACCCATTCGACGTCGCGAGGCGCGATGACGGCCGCGCTTTCGGTGGTCGTGGTGCTGGTGGGGTCCGAGGTGTTGCGGGGCCGGTTTCAGCGCGTGATCGATCGCCAGTTCTTCCGTGAGAAATACAAGTTCGACCGGGCGATGCAAAAGATGCGGCTCGCGGTCGGCAGCCTGATCGACCGGGGGACGCTGGGTCGGCGGCTGCTCGAGGCGGCGGCCGAGGTGATGCGGCTCGAGTGGGGAGCGCTTTATCTGGGCGACGCCCAGGGGCGGACGTTGCAACTGTCGGCCTGCTATGGTCCCGCCCCCGACGAGCGAATCCTCTCGATCGACAATCCGTTGGCGGTTCAACTGCGGGGCTCGCCCACGCTCCGGCTGTCGCACTCGAGGGCGCTCGGCGGCGCGTCAGACCCGGCCGCCGACGCCATGATCGCGCTCGGAGGCGAGGCGGCTGCCGGACTGAGCGCCGACGGCGGGGGCCTGGCCGGAATCCTCGTGCTCGGGCCGAAACGCAGCGGCATGCCCTATGAAGACGAGGAAATCGCCTTCCTGGGCGCGCTGAGCTCGGTCGCGACGCTCGTCTTGCACTCGGCCGACATCCAGCAGACTCTCGAGCGGCTGAACCAGGATCTGCGGGGAAAGGTCGAGAAGATCGCCGAGCAGCAGCGCAGAATCTTGATCCTCCAGGACCAGCTCAAGGATCGCGCGGAGCGTCGGCGGGGGGCCGCGGGCGGGGGCGACTTCACCGCCGCCCACTCCGATCACGACGACCAAGGCCGCGACGTCTTCGACGCGATCAAGGGTTCGAGCGCGAGCGTCCAGACCATGATCGCGATGGCGCGGAAGGTCGCGTCCAGCCCCTCCGCCGTCTTGATCCGGGGAGAGAGCGGAACGGGCAAGGAGCTGATCGCCTCGGCCATCCATCAGGCCAGCCCCCGCGCGGCCCGGCCGTTCGTGAAGGTCCACTGCGCAGCCCTGTCGCAGAGCCTGCTCGAGAGCGAGCTCTTCGGCCATGTCAAAGGCGCTTTCACAGGCGCGGATCGGGATCGCGTCGGACGCTTCGAGCAGGCGAACGGCGGAACCCTCTTCCTCGACGAGATCGGCGACATCAATCTCGAGGTCCAGACCAAGCTCTTGCGCGTCCTTCAGGAGATGGCGTTCGAGCGGGTCGGCAGCTCGCAGCCGATCACCGTCGACGTCCGCATCGTCGCCGCCACGCATCAGAATCTCGAGGCCCTGATCCAGGCCGGCAAATTCCGCGAGGATCTTTTCTATCGGCTCAACGTTATTCACCTGCCGGTGCCGCCCCTGCGCGAGCGCAAGGACGACATCCTCGACCTCTCGCTTCATTTCCTGGCCGTTCACGCCAGGCGAGCCGGCAACCTGGTGGCCCACATCGAGCCCGAGGCGGTGGCCGCCCTCATGGCCCATGACTGGCCAGGCAACATCCGCGAGCTGGAAAACGTCATGGAGCGGGTGGTCGTCCTGGCCGACGGCCCGGCGGTGACGCTGGGCGACCTGCCCCCCGAAATCGCCCAGGCACGTCGGCCCAGGCCACGCCCTCGGCCCCAGGGGTCGGGCGCGGCCATCGCGGCCCGCGCGGCCGCGGAACCGGCCCGAGCCGCCGAGCGCTCGACCGCGTCCCGGCAACCGATCATCGTCGATTCATCCTTGCATCAGTCGCCGGGCGAGCCCTCGGGCGCCGACGAGTGGAACACGGACTTCCTGGCCTACGAGCGCGAGCGCCTGCGCGAGGCCCTCGACGAGGCCGATGGCAACAAGAGCACGGCCGCCCGGTTGCTGGGGATGCCGCGCAGCACGTTTTTCAGCAAGCTCAGGAAGCACGGGCTGGCTTGAACCCGGGCGACGAGCCCGCGGCCTCAGGGCTTGAGGGTCATGATCGTCGTGGTGTCGGTCGTCTGGTCGATGTTTTGACCTGTCGGGCCGGCGATGACGATCTCCATCTTCTGCGTCAGCGAGGTCGAGGTGATCCGCCCGGTTTCGGTGTTGAAATCGAGCCGCCCCTTGCCTTGCTGCGACCGGATCTTGGCGGAAGCCGCCGCGCCGTCGCCCGGCTCGAGCCCGACCTTGGTCTCGGTGTCGACCTGCGCGACCGCCGGATTCTTGGGGTCGGGCCCCTGAAACGTGAAGGACTTGTCGAGCACGATCACGCCCATCGGGCTGGGGAGCCGGGCCGGCTTGGCGGCCCACGACTTGCCCGCCTTCAGATCCTCGTCCGGAAACGCCGGCGGGCTCGTCTGCTTGAGCATCTCCGCCAGTGCCTGCTCCGAAAACGCTCCCTGGTCGCCCCCTTCGGCGGGGAGCCCCTGGCGCAGTTTCGTCAAGGTCTCGGCCGGGATCTTGAAATCCTCGACCGCACCCGACGCCTTCATCTGGAACGTGAATTCCGCCCCGGCCATCGCCTTGATTTGCTTCGCGACGGGGCCAAAGGGCTCGGCTGCGTCGGTTTTGTCGCTGTCTGAGTCAAAGTCAAACTGCTGAAACGGCGGCTGATTGACCTTCATCCGCACGCGATTGATCCGCGCTGTCACATCCGCGTCGCCCGCGGCCGAGACGCTTTTCACGGTCCAGGTCAGGTCGATGGTTCGGAAGCTCGTGGACTTCACTTCCCGGTCCGCGATCTTGATCGTGGACGCCATTTTTTCTTCCAGGGAGTATTTGAGAACCTCGCCGGCCTTGAGCTTCCAGCGCAGGGTTTCGGCGAATCCCGAGGCAGGCGCGAGGCCGGTCGCCAGAGCGACGATGGCGGTCGCGAGCCGCAGGCCGTGTTGCCGCCCGATTTCCCGTCGCCCGCTGTCCGTGAGCATCTTCATCGCAATCCTCGCTGGTCCCACTCAAGCCCGGTCGATCGTGCGGCCCACCCGAATTCAGTGGAACACAAAATCCGCACAACCCCAAATCCCGATATTCTCACGATCCGCCCCCCAAGCGTCAACGGATTGGGCGGACTTCCTCATCAACCAGGCGCACGACGACCGACTTAGCCCAGCCTGGGGCGCCGAGTGTGAAGTATTCGTTGACTCGATGTTAAACTCGTCATAGTATTAGGTGAGGTGATCCAGGAGGGAGCAATGAAGCTCGGCCTGACGGATCTCGGATTCGTCGCGGGGCGATAAGCGGCATTCCGGCATGGCCACGGTCGAGCGCACTCCAGCAAACTGTTCTCTTCTCCCCCATCCTCGAAGACTCTCCTTGTCTCCACGTCCTTGGCGATCCGACCTGGGAGAACTCCGTTCATGTATCAGCTTTCAAACCGGCGAATGTTGGCGGTTCTTGGGGTTTGTGCATCCATGCTGGCGCTTGGGTCGGGGACGGTCTGTCTGGGTGGCGAGCCTGATCCCAAGTCGTACTGGAACGTCGCGGATATTCGCCCGGGGATGAAGGGCGTCGGCCGGACGGTGATGGTGGGGACGAAGCTCGAGGAGTTCAAGGCCGAGGTTCTCGGCGTCATGCGCGACGTCAGTCCCGGGCGCGACATGGTGCTCTGCCGGTTGACCGGCTGCAATCTCGAGCACGCGGGGATCATCCAGGGGATGAGCGGCAGCCCGATTGTGATCGAGGGCAAGCTGCTGGGCGCGGTCGCGTTCGCGTGGGAGTTCGCCAAGGATCCCATCGCGGGCGTGACGCCTTTTTCGCAGATGATCCAGTATGTCCGGTCCAACGATCGACGGATCGCGGCCGGCTCGCACGAGCGTGAGTCGTCGGGGCGGATCGAGACCGGGATGCGAATGGCGTCTCCACTGATTGACTCCGAGTTCGCCCTTGAGCCGTCGGGCCTGGCGGATGCGCCCTTGGTTCCGGCTGGAGCGGGCCGGGGGATGACTCCGATCGCGACGCCGCTGTCGGCCTCTGGGTTTTCGCCGCGGGCGATGGCCGCGCTTTCGCGGCGGCTCGAGCCGCTGGGGATGTCCCTGGCCTCGGGCGGGGCCGCGCCCGACCGGATCATCCGCGAGGAGGGCGATAAACCGCTCGCGCCCGGCTCGCCGCTTTCGATCGCGCTCGTCATGGGCGATTTCGACCTCTCGGGCATTGGAACGGTCACCCACGTCGAGGGGAACAGGGTCTACGGGTTCGGCCATCCCATGCTGGGCCTCGGGGCGTGCGAATTGCCGATGATGACCGGCTACATTCACACCGTCTATCCACGGGCGAGCGTCAGTATGAAAATGGGCTCGCCGCTCAAGGTCGTGGGGGTGATCGACACCGACGTGAGCACCAGCGTATCGGGGCGGATCGGGCCCATGCCCGACTTGCTTCCGCTCACCGTGCGCGTCAAGACCGGCCGGTTCGCCGACCCCCAGACCTACAAGGTCAAGATCGTCCGCGAGCCGACCTTGCTCCCGACCCTCGTGCTGTCGGTGTTGACCAATGCGATCGACGCCGAGGGGAATTTGCCCGAGGAATTGACCGCGCGTTTGAGCGCGTCCATCAAGCTCAAGGGCATGGCGCCGGTCACGATTTCCGACGTCCTTTCGGGGTCGCGTTACACCGGCATGATGGGGGCGACGGCGCTCTTTGGCCCGGTGGCTTCGATCGTGGGCATTCTGACCCGCAACCCGATGGCGGCGGTGCGGGTCGAGTCGATCGACTGCGACGTGACGATCGAGCCTGGCCGGCGGGTCGCCCAGCTCGAATCGGCGCGGTTGATCTCGGACACGGTCGAGCCGGGCGGGACGTTGCGGGCGGTACTTACGCTCAAGCCTTACAAGGGTGAACGGCAGACGATCGAGGCGTCGGCCGTCGTACCCGAGACGTTTCCCGAGGGCCCCAGCGAGGTTGTTTTCTGCGACATGCCCAACAGCATTCGCCGCGGCTTTCGCAACGATCCCACGCTGCTCGAGCCTCACGACATCGACGGCCTGCTGCGGGCGATCCGGCTTCAGACCGAGCCCCGGCGAACCAGCGTCCACGTCCACATCCCCTCGCCCGAGCGCGCTGTCTCGGTTCGCGGCGTGGCCTTGCCCAACTTGCCGGGCAGCGTGCGGGCGGTTTTCGCGTCCAGGCGCGAGACCGGGGCGACCCCGCTGCGGAGCGACCTGGTCGCGACGGCGGCGACCGATTGGGTGATCGAAGGGGCGTTGTCCCTCAAATTCAGCGTGGTCAAGGACCCCGGCCTGTCGTTATCGTTGCCGGTGAAGTAGACGGCCGGCGGCCGCTCCCGAATTCCATCCTCTGGCGAGAAGCACCATGCCCCTCCGATTCCGCGCGCCCGGGGCGCGAGCCCTGCCGGTCTCTCTGTCGACCAGGCTGGTCTTCATGCTCGGCTCGCTGGTGGTCGTGCTCGCCAGCGCGACCTGGGCCAAGGTCGAGAGCTGGCGCCAGGAAGGGCCGACCGGCTTCGCCAAGGCCAAGCGCGACGGCGTGGTGATCTCGGACGACGGCCGCGTCCGGCTCGGGCGCTCGATCACGCCTCTGGGGTCGATCGGAGCCGCCCGGGTCTGGGATCTCGCCCGGACCGGATCGGGAGCGATCTTCGCCGCCACCGGCGATCAAGGGAAGGTCTACAAGCTTGACCCCAAGCCCAAGCCCGGCTCGGCATGGTCGGTCGCGCTCGAGACCAAGGAATCGCAGGTGCTGTCGCTCGTCGCGACGCCCGACGGCAAGGTACTGGCGGGGACGGGGCCGCAAGGACTCGTGTTCGACGCGACCGATCCCAGATCGCCGGGCGTTCGGCTGAGCCCCAAGGTCCAGTACGTGTGGGATCTGGCGGTCGACAAGGGGGGCGACGTTTACGCGGCCACGGGGCCCGAAGGAGGGCTCTGGCAAAGGGCCAAGGCCACAGGCCGCTGGTCGCTCGTGTTTGCTTCGAAGATGAGCCATCTCCTGTGTCTCGCGATTGGCAAGGACGGCGCGATCTACGCCGGCAGCGATCGCGAGGGGCTGATCTACCGAGTGACCCCGGCGGGAAAGGCGACGGTGATTTTCGACGCTCCGCAATCCGAGATTCGAACACTGCTCTGGGGCGGCGACGGAGCGCTTTACGCGGGGACGGCGGCCGAGGCTGGGGGTGGGTCGCGGGGCGCTCCCTTCCTGGGCGCATCGACCGGCGATGCGCCTCAGGCCGCATTCGCCGACGACGATCCCCCGCGCCCCGCGGCCGGTCTCGGCCGGGCCGCGCGGCGTGCCAACGCCCCGCTCGTCCAGGCCGGCCCGGCCGCCCAAAAGCGATCGCCGGGAGGGTCGGCCGCGCCGCGGCCCGCCGCGCCGGGTGAAAACGCCGTCTACCACTTCGACGCCGACATGGTCCCGCGAGAAATCCTCCGCGCCCGGGCCATGATCCACGCCCTGGCCTGGGTCGACGACCGGCTCCTGGTCGGAGCGGGACCCGAGGGGGTGCTCCATGAGATCCGCTCCGGGGGCGCGGATACGGCGGTCGTCGCCAAGCTCGACAACGGCCAGATTCTGTCCCTGCTGGCCGAGGCCGACGGAGCGGTGCTCGTCGGGACCGGCGATCCCGGCGGGGTGGCCCGGCTCTCGGCCGGGTATCGAGCGTCGGCCACGCTGACCTCCGAGGTCAAGGACGCCCGGTTGGTGAGCCGCTTCGGCGCGGTCGGCTGGACCGGGACCACTCCCGCGGGCACGTCGATCGCCGTGCAGTGCCGGTCGGGGAACGTGGGCGAGCCCGACGAGACCTGGTCGCCGTGGTCGGTCGAGCAGACCGATCTCGCCCGCGCGGTCGCAATGGCGCCGGCCGGCCGGTTCATCCAGTACCGCGCGACCCTGCGGACCAGCGACCCCAGCCGCACCCCCGAGCTGCGGTCGATCTCGGTGGCCTACCGCACCACCAATCTCGCTCCCGAGATCACCCGGCTCGACGTCCCCGACGTGAGCGCGGCCGACGGAACGGCCAAGCAGCAACGGCTCACCGTCCGCTGGGACGCGACCGACCCCAACGACGACGAGCTGACCTTTTCGCTCAAGGTTCGCAAGCAGGGCTGGCCCGACTGGATCGCGATCGGCGGCGAGCCGATCACCGAAAAGACCTACGCCTGGGACACGACCGCGTTTCCCTCGGGAACCTACGAGCTCAAGCTGATCGCGACCGACCGCCGCTCGAACAGCCCCGAGGAGACCCTCGCGCGCGAGCGCGACAGCACCCCGTTTTTGGTCGATCACGAGGCCCCCGTGGTGACGGCCACCGCGACGGGCGCGCGGGCCGCCATCACGATCAAGGACGGTTTGACACGGATCGCGAGCGCGGATTATTCGCTCGACGGCGGGGCGTGGACGCCGATCTTTCCCGACGACGGCCTCTTTGACAAGCTCGAGGAACGGCTCA
>DAIDHE010000489.1 GCA_027459775.1 Planctomycetales bacterium
GCTGCATCCTGGCCAATCTCTCGATGAAGCTGGGGCGAAGCCTGACCTGGGATCCGGCCGCGGGCAAGGTCGCTGGCGACGACGAAGCCAACCGCCTGCTCGCCCGCCCCTACCGCGCCCCTTGGGTGCATCCGGGTCGGACGAGCCCTGTGTGAAGGTCGGATCACGTGCTCCCGAGCCCCAGCGTGTTCGCGATCGTCTGGGCGGCGGGGGGATGGGCGAGGCCGAATTCACGGTCGGCGCGTGCGCCTGTGACGTGGAGTCGCAGGAAACCTCCGGCAACCACCTGGCGCGAGACGTCGGGCCAGGTGCGCCTGAGGTAGGGCCCCGTGTATTGCACGCTCCAGCCGAGCAGAGGCTCGATGCGGTCGGGCAGGTTCACGATCACCTTGGGCCAGCCCACCAGCGACCTCACAATCGTCGCGATCTCGGGGTAGCTCACATACGGTCCGACAACCGCGAATCGCTCGCCGCCTGGGCCGGCGCACAGAGCTCGCTCGTGCGCGAGCGCGAGCACCGCTGCGTCGGTGATCGGGATCCCCCCCGGCGGCATGAAAACGAGAGGGTTCCGCGCCAAGGTACGAATGATCGTCGTCGAGGTCGGCTTGGGATCGCGCGGGCCCAGCACCATCCCCGGGCAAAGCGCGAGCGTGCGGATGCGCGGGCCGTTGGCCGCGAGCACAAGCGATTCGGCCGCGCGCTTGCTCCGTGTGTACGGCGAGTCGATGCAATCGAGATTCCAGGGCGTCTTCTCGTCTGCCGGATGATCCGAGGTTCCAGCGGCCAGGGTATAGAGCGACGAGGTGTAGACAAAGCACTCCACCCCCGCGCAGATCGCCGCTGCGAGCAAGCGTTCGGTCGCGACGACGTTTATCTCGTGGCTTTGCTCCGCGTGGTCCGGACCGAGCGAGACCCAACCGGCCGAGTGGACGACGGCGGTCGCGCCCGCCACGGCTCGGGACGCGACGTCGGGGTCGAGCAGGTCGCCGATCATCCAATCGATCGGCGGATCGCCCTCCATCATCGCCACCGGCCGGCGAGCCACTCCGCGCACGCTTTTGCCCCGCCGGGCCAGATGACGGGCGATGTGCCCGCCGATGAACCCACCCGCCCCAGTGACCAGGATCACGCCGCCTGGCGATCGTTCGCTCATCGCGAACCGAGCCGCGGCAAGGTCGGGTCGGGCTGCCAGAGATACAAGAACGTGGGGAGTTTGGCCCGATCGAGACCGGGATAACTGAACGGAAGCGCATCGGCCGGTTGGCTCGGGCTCGGCGTGATCGAATAGATCGAGCTTGTGGGATACCCCGTCCGATGGTGGATGACCACCTCGGCCCCGGACTGGCCCGCCAGCCGCTGGGCGATGCCGAGCGCGTCGTCCAGGTAGCCGACGCCGTCGATCAGGTGCAGCTTGAGCGCCTGCGTGGCGAGGACGACGCGGCCGTCGGCGAGGGTCTGGAAATCGCTCTGCGACATCCCTGGCCTGCGCTCGTGGACGCGACGGTGCAAATGGTCGCGATAGGCGTCGGCCATCCCTTGAAGCAGGCCGCGAGTGGCCTCGTCGAGCGGGCCCGTCACGGTCCCCATGTCGATCTTGGCCCCCGCCTTGATCGGGTCCGAGACCACGTTGAGCTGGGCCATCGCGTCCAGGAGGTTGTAATGGTTGAAGACCACTCCCAGACCGCCGGTGAGCGTCGTGGGGTGGGCGATGATCGAGTCGCTCTCGCAGGCGATGAGCAGAGCCCCCGACGCGGCCAGGTCGAGCATCGCCGCCACCACCGGCTTGTGCGTCCGGGCACGAAACTGGCGCACTTCCTGGGCCATCACATCGCAGGCGGTCACGCTGCCGCCGGGGCTGTTGATCCGGAGCAGCACCGCGACCACGCGGGGATCGCGAGCGGCGGCGTCGAGCTTGTCGTGCAGCGACGCCAGGGGATTGTCGCCGACCGACACCAGCCCGCCGTAATTCTGATTGAGCAAGACGCCGTCCAGGTCGACGACGGCGATCCGGGCCGTACAGGATCCAGCGGCGGGTCGGACGACCGTCGTCGTCATCGCCCCGGGATCGACCGCGCCAGGAAGTTTGACCTCGACGGCCCCGCGGACCGTCGCGTCGGCCGCGATGTTCGCCGTCCCCTCGCCCTGCACGACCGCGCGAATCGGCAGCGCATGGCCGCAACCCGCGACCGCGAGGGCCCACAGCCCCCAGAAGCCGATCGCCCCGCACGCGGGCAATCGCGCTCGTTTCAGGCTTTCAAACCCGAACCCTGGCATCAAGGAACGCCCTTCTGGTCGCGCCGTGGATCGCCCCGCCCCGAGCTTCCGCCCGGGCCGCCCATTCCGACTCGTCTTTACTATCGACAGCTTGGCTGGCAAACTTGGCGGCGAAACCGATCCAGCCGTTAAAACCCGAGTTTGCCTCATGATCACACACCTGGCGGTTCTGGCCAGCCTGGCCTGCACCCAACCGGCCGCCCACACCGAACACGCGCCGAATTCGATCTTTCAGGAACTCATCGGCAAGGGCTGGAACCTCGGCGAGCGCAGACTCGTCCTGCCGCGCCCGCTCGCCTCGGACGGCCAGACCGCGGATGCCGAACGCGAGCGCCTGGCCGCGCTGGCGGGTTCCGCGCGGGCCGCCCAAGAGCTCGTGCGCGACTCGGTGACCGCCCCGTTCATCATCAAGGTGCACGACGAGAAGATCGCCGGCGCGACCGTCCGCATCGCCGATCTCTGGTTCACGGTCCGCGCGGATCTGGCCGCCCTCGATCCCGAAAAGCAGGCTCGTGCCGCCGATCAAAAGCGCGTGGAGGCCGCGAACATGCTGTTCGAGACCCGGATGCTCAAGGACGACGAGATCAAGGCCGCCGCAGCGCCCACGCATCTCGAAGGGGCGAGCCTCTGGTATGCGCACGTCCACGGACGGCTGCTCGATCGGATCGAGGTTGAGGCGACCAACGAGGCGGTCGCGACCCGGTCTGGGGCTTCGATCGTGGTCGCGTCGCGAGTCGCCGATGGTTTTCAGGGAGCGAACGCCACCGGTTGGAAAGCCATCGACCAGGCCGGCGCATCCGGCCCGCTCAAGCCCTACCGCGGGGGCGCGAGCTATACCAGGATCAGCAAGATGGCCTCCCAGCCTGGGATGCTCCTCGTCGAGTCGCACCTGGCTTTTCTCGAGCCCGACGCCTGGTTTCAGGCGGCCCCGATCCTGCGGTCCAAGCTCTCGATCATCGCCCAGGACCAGATTCGCCGCCTGAGGCGCGAGCTCGCCAAGTCCGGGTCCAGATCGCGATGAGTCGCTTCAGCGATCCGCGGCGTAGCCCGGCGGGGGCGTCGTCTGGCGAACGGTCGCCCGTGTGACCGTCTCGGGGGCGTCGGCCAACAGGTCGAGCAAGCCCTGCTCCAGCTGGCCGATCGTTTCCTTGCGCGGACGACGGGCGATCGTCACGATCATGTCTCCCAGAACCGGCGGGATGCGAAGCGAGCGCCCGGGGGGCAGGTTGCACATCGCGAACGACCAGGAATACGGGACCGTCCCCAGCACCCGCTTGGCCTGGACGTCGAGGCCGCACTCAAAGACCGGTGGCTTTTCCAGCCGCACCAGGGCCGCCGGAGGCTGCTGGGGCTCGTTCTCAGGACGCATGGCCCAGACAGCGACCTTGAGGCCCCCCTTTTTCCGCTCGACGCAAAACGCATAATACAGGGCCACGCGACGATGCTTGCCGCCAACCACAAGCGTGGCCGGCGACCGGAACAGGGCGAATGTCGGAGTCCGGGCGATGATCCGCCCCTCGGCCACCTCGGCCTCGGCCGAGTCCAGTACCAGCCGTTCGACCGTCGAGAGATGGAGGCCCAGCGCATCGACCTGGTCGGACGAGACCACGATATCCTGATCTGGGTCGCGGGGAACGCAAATCCCGATGCCAAGTCGCTCGAGGACAAAATCCTGCTCCTCGACGTCGGTCGGCTTGACGTCGGCCAAGATCACCATGCGAAACATCGTGGCCGTCTTGGCCGCGCTTGCCGGCAGGCTGTCGCGATCGCCCGTGGCGAGCCGCGGCACCGACTTGAGCACCATGTGGCTCCATCCCTTGGGCGCCTTGTCCTGGATCAGCATTCCGACCGGGAGCGCGCTCAGCCGCGGCTGGTTCATGACCACCGCGGAACTCGCCAACCGCGCAGCCAAACCCCAGTCGCTCGCCCAAACTCCAGCCGAAAGGACCAGAAGAAACGATAAACCGGCCGCCACAACCATCTGCGGGCGAGTCCCGACGTTCCTTCTTCCATGAATCCGCATCGCACCCTCCCTGGATGAGCGGTCCAACCCGATGAGACGTCGTAGGCTTCCAATCATCAAAAGACCTCGCGGAAGTTACACGATTTCACCAAACGCCAACATGCGAATTCGCCCTAATCGTCAAAACGGCCCCGATCCGACGTTCTCCAACACGATGCAAGACCCGCACACTCGACGGGTTCCCTGACGTGCAGACGTCCGAAATGCCCCAATCTCTTGCCCAAGTCTGGTATATTACCAGAGTTTTGACACCAGGGAGTGAGCGTCGTGAATATCGGACAGGCCCCTCGAATCATTGTTTACGCACCCGAACGCATTCAAGGGACGCGAGTTGCCGCCGCGGCCTGCCGTGCACGGGCACTCGGCGTACTCGACTTATCGCATGCTTGCGTGGACGATCCGCGACGATCGCTCCTCGAGCTCGGTCGGTTGGCGATGGGTCCGTTCGCGGTGCGGGTCGAGGCCGGGGAAGCCGCCGCCGCGGCCTGGCTAGACGAGAAAATCGAGGAACTGGCAGCCGTGATTCTGACGAGCCTTGGCGAGGGCGCGGACCCGAACATCTGGGCCAAAAGACGTCAGCAGTTAGGGAGATGGGTGATTGGCGAGGCGACGTGCCAGGCGGATCTTGAACGGGCGTATGAGCTTGGGTTGGACGCAATCATCGTCGCGGGCCATGAGGCCGGCGGCGCCGTGGGTGAGGAATCGTCGTTTGTCTTGCTGCAAGCAGCCCTGGCGAAAGGCGACCGACCCGTTTGGGTGCGTGGAGGCGTGGGGCCGCTGGTCGCGGCGGGATGCATGGCGGAGGGCGCGGCGGGAGTCGTGATCGACGGGGCGGTCTTGCTGACCGCCGAGTCGGGGTTGAGACCGCGGTTGTGCGACCAAGCGAGCCGGTGGGATGGCGGCGAGACGGTTTACGTCAAGCCGATCGAGGGTCCGGGCGTACGGGTCTGGGCCGCGCCTGGGTCGAGTGCTCTCACGCGCTTGAAATCGGCGGCCCTCGAGGGGGGCGAGTCCTGGCGGCGTGCACTCGCGAACGAGGTGGGCTGGTGCGAGGGCCAGTGCCTGCCAATCGGGCAGGATGCTTCGTTCGCCCATCGGCTGGCGACCAGGTACGTCACCACGGCCGGAATCGTGCAGGCCTTTGACCGCGCGATCGACGACGGGCTGGCGGCCGCTCGGGCCACCCGGGCGCTCGCCGAGGGCTCACCCTTGGCCCGGGCGTTGGGCACGACTTATCCCATCTTGCAAGGACCGATGACCCGGGTGAGCGACGTCGCCCCGTTC
Source organism: Planctomycetales bacterium (assembly GCA_027459775.1). Classification (GTDB taxonomy): domain Bacteria; phylum Planctomycetota; class Planctomycetia; order Isosphaerales; family Isosphaeraceae; genus JAKBAP01. Next base: position 5,582 of record DAIDHE010000489.1, read on the forward strand.
GCCCTTGATGTCGCCACCGGGGGAGCGCTCCCGTTCCTCGCCCTCGCGCTGCTCTCGGGGCGCGAGGTCGCGGGGCTTCTCGCGGAGACGGCCCGGCTGACCGAGGGCCGGCCCTGGGGCGTCGGGATCCTGGGCTTTGTTCCGCCGGACCTCCGCGCCGAACAGATCGCCGCCGTCCGCGCCCAGAAGCCCCCCTTCGCCTTGATCGCCGGCGGCCGGCCAGACCAGGCCGCCGAGCTCGAGCGCCACGGCATCGCGACCTTTCTGCATGTCCCCTCGCCGGGATTGCTCGAGCAGTATTTGCGCGACGGCTGCCGGCGGTTTGTGCTCGAGGGCCGGGAATGCGGCGGCCACGTCGGGCCCCGATCGAGTTTCGTCCTCTGGGAACAAGCGTGCGACGTGGTCGCCGACGCCATCACCGGCGGACTCGAGCCCGCCGAGCTGGCCCTGGTGTTCGCGGGCGGCGTCCACGATGCCCGCTCGGCCGCCCTGGTCGGCGCGCTCGCAGGTCCGCTCGCTGCGCGCGGGGTCCAGATTGGCGTCCTGGTCGGAACGGCCTATCTCTTCACCGCCGAGGCCGTCGCCTCGGGCGCGATCGTGCAGGCCTATCAAGACGAGGCCCTGCGCTGTCGCCAGACGGTACTCCTGGACTCGGGCCCGGGCCACCAGGTGCGCGTGAGCCCGACCCCGTTCGCCGCCCAGTTCGCCTGCGAGCGCGCCCGGTTGGTCGCCAGCGGCAGATCGGCCGAGGAGATCAAGGATGCTCTCGAGCGGCTGAACGTCGGCCGGCTGCGGATCGCCACCAAGGGGCTCGCCCGCGAAAACGGTTCTGGCTCGCCCCTGGTCGCCGTCGACCGCGAGGCCCAGAACGGCCTGGGCCTCTACATGCTGGGGCAGGTGGCCGCGCTCCGGTCCGAGCCGACGACCATCGCCGCGCTTCACGAATCGATCTCGGCGGCGAGCCTGGATCTGATCGAGGCGGCGGTTCGAGCCGTCGCCGTGGAAGCCCCCCGCGCCCAGCCCTCGGACGTCGCCGTGGTGGGGATGTCTGCGATGTTCCCGGGCGCGATCGACGTCGCGCGATTTTGGTCAAACACACTCCTGGGGGTCGACTCGGTCACGGAGGTTCCGCTCGATCGCTGGGATTGGCGGCTGTACTACGATCCCGATCCCAAGGCACCCGACAAGATCATCTCGAAATGGGGCGGGTTCGTGCCTGACGTTCCCTTCGACCCCTTGCGGCATGGGATGCCGCCAACGAGCCTGCCGTCGATCGAGCCGGCCCAACTGCTGGCGCTTGAGGCCGCGCGGTCCGCGCTCGAGGACGCGGGCTATCAGGATCGGCCGATGCCGCGGGAGCGGACGGCGGTCGTGCTGGGCATGGGGGGCGGGGCGGCCCAGCTCGCCATGGGTTATGCGTTTCGCTCCTATTTGCCCATGCTCGACGCGGTGGCGCCCGGCGCGGGGGCGGCCGCGACGGCGAGCGGGCTCTTGCCCGAATGGACCGAGGATTCGTTCCCGGGTTTCTTGCTCAACGTCACCGCCGGCCGGATCGCCAATCGGCTCAATCTGGGGGGCGCGAATTACACGGTCGACGCCGCCTGCGGATCATCGCTGGCGGCGGCGGCCCTCGCGGTGCGCGAGCTCGAGACCGGCACGGCCGACGTCGTCCTCTTGGGCGGAGTGGACACTGTTCAAAATCCGTTCACGTATTTGGCCTTTAGCAAAACGCAGGCGTTTTCGCCGACCGGGCGATGCCGGCCGTTCGACGCGGGGGCGAACGGGATCGTGATCAGCGAGGGGGCGGCGTTCGTGGTGCTCAAGCGGCTCGCCGACGCCGAGCGCGACGGCGACCGGATCTACGCGGTCTTGAAGGGCCTGGGCGCCTCGAGCGACGGCAAGGCGCGGGGGCTGACCGCGCCGGTGGTGGCGGGGCAGGCGCGGGCGCTCGACCGCGCCTATGCCAAGGCCCTGGTCTCGCCGGCTCAGATCGGCTACGTCGAGGCCCACGGCACCGGCACGGCCCTGGGCGACGCGGTCGAGATCGAGGCCCTCGGCAACCTCTTCGCGAACGCCAACGCCGAGCCCGGCTCGTGCACCCTGGGCTCGGTCAAGTCGATGATCGGCCACACCAAATGCGCGGCCGGCCTGGCCGGGCTCTTGAACGCCTCGCTCGCGCTTTATCACAAAGTCCTTCCCCCCACGATCGGCGTCCAGACCCCGACCGCCAAGCTCGACCTCGACGGCGGGCCGTTCCGCCTCCGCGACCAGGCCGCCCCGTGGCTGACGAGCGATCCCGACAGCCCGCGCAGGGCCGGCGTCAGCGCCTTTGGATTCGGCGGCGCGAACTTCCACGCGGTCCTTGAGGAGTATCGCTCGAACCTGACCCCGCCCCCGGTCGCGACCCTGACCGACTGGCCAGTCGAGCTCTACGTGTGGCGGGGTGAATCGCTCGCCGCGATCAAGGACCAGGCAAACCGCCTCCTGGCGACGCTCGCGGCGGGCGCTCGACCGCGGCCGGTCGACCTGGCCCACGCCTTGGCCCTTCAAGCCCGCGCAGTCGAGGCCAAGGGCCAGGGGAGCGCGGTCCTGGCCGTGACGGCCGCGAGCATGGTCGATCTCTCGCAACGAGTGCGCGAGGCGATTGCCGCGATCGAGCGGGGCGAGACCGACCTCGACGACCCGCGCGGGCTCGTCTTCGCCGCCCGCCCGAAGTGGGACCGGCCCAAGGTCGCGTTGGTGTTCCCCGGCCAGGGCTCGCAAGCGCCCGGCATGATGCGCGCGCTTGCCGTCGCGTTTCCCGTCGTCCGAGCGGCGTTCGACGAGATCGACAACGCCCTGCGCGGTCGGGGCCGACCGCCGATCGGCCCGCTGGTCTTTCCCCCGGCGGCCTTTTCCGAGGCTCGCCGCGCGGCCGATGCACAGGCGCTCCGGGCGACCTCGGCCGCGCAGCCCGCCCTCGCGGCGGCGTGCCTTGGGATGCTCAGACTGCTCGAGACCTTCGGGATCGAGGCCGACCTCTGCGCGGGCCACAGCTTTGGCGAGCTGGTCGCGCTCCACGCCGCGGGCGCTCTCGATTCCAGGGCACTGGCCGAGCTGGCGGCCGAGCGCGGGCGATTGATGGCACAGGCTGGCGGCGACCATGCCGGTGGAATGGCCGCGATCGCCGCCGGCGCGGGCGCGGTCGAATCGCTCCTTCGCGCGGTCCCCGAGGTTTCGGTCGCCAACTGGAACGGCCCGCGACAAACGGTCGTGGCCGGCCCCGCCCCGGCGATCGCTCGTGTGGTCGAGCTCGCCCAGGAGCGCGGGCTCACGGCCCGCGCACTCCCGGTTTCGGGCGCGTTTCACACGTGCCTGGTCGCCGCCGCCGCCCCGCTGCTCGTGGCCCGGGCCGCCGAGCTGATCCAGCACGAGCCCCGGATGCCCGTCTATTCCAATCTCGACGCCCGGCCGCATCCCGACGCAACCGCCGACATCGCCGCCCGGCTGGGAGCACACCTCACGAACCCCGTCCAGTTCGCGGCCATGATCGAGGCCATGCACGCGGACGGGGCCACGATCTTCATCGAAGCGGGACCGGGAAGCGTGCTCGCCCCCTTGGTCGCGTCGATCCTGGGCGACAAGCCCCACATCGCCGTATCGTGCGACGCCGCGCCCGACCGCGGCATCCCGTTACTCTTGCGGGCGTTCGCGCGATTGGCCGCGGCCGGGGTCTCGATCAAGATCGAACGGCTCACCGAGGGCCGGGCTCGAAGGCGGCTCGACCTGGACGCCCTCCCCACGGGCGAATGGGCCCAACCGACCTCGGGCTCGACCTGGCTGGTGAACGGCAGCCGCGCGCGGCCGATCGCGGGGCCCGAGCCCAAACGCCTGGGCGCGGTCGCGCCCGGCCCGGCCGAGATCCCAAGCCCGCGCCATTCACCCGCCTCCCCGTCGACCCCGCCCAGGACCAAGGCCATGACCAATGGCGATATCGATCATGTTGGGATATCTCATTATCATGCTCGTGACGAAGCTCACGGCCGACGGCCGGGCGTGAGCCAGGCCCCCGCGCGGCCGTCCGACCGCGTGATGGAATCGTTTCAAGAGACGATGCGGCTGTTTCTTGAGACCCAGAAATCGACGATGGCGGCCTACCTCGCGGGCAAACGGACCGACGGCCCGGCCGAGACCCCAGCAGCACGCCCGTCGCCGCGGCCCGAGATCGCGCGGGCCCTTTCGCCCCAGGGCGACTCGAACGGGAAAACGCCTGGCAAGAACCGCGAGCGCGTCGCCCACCCGGAAAACAACGGCGCGGCCCGCCGCGCGACCGAACGCCCCCCCTCGAAGCCCGAATCGATCGAACCCCCTCGCCCGGCTAGCCATGATGAGATCAGCACACGCTTGCTCGAAATCGTCCGCGACCGGACCGGCTACCCGCTCGAGACGCTGGGGCTCGAGCTCGATATCGAGGCCGACCTCGGCATCGATTCGATCAAGCGGATCGAGATCCTGGGGAAGCTCCGCGATCTGTTCCCGGAGCTGAAAACGCTTTCGAGCTCGGCCGAGGTGATGGATTCGCTGGCGCGAGCGCGCACGCTGGGGGCGATCGCCGAGCGCGCGACCGCGCTCCTCGAGCCCGCCAATCAAGCCCCGGTCGCCGCCGAACCCGTCGCCGCTGTGCCGGCGTCGTCCGTGATTTCCAGCACGGCCGTCGAGTCCGCCCCCCGGCTTTTACTCGAGGTCGTACCGGCCCCGGCGTCCCACGAGCGATTGGGTCTCGCGCCCGGCGGGCGGGTGCTCGCGACCGACGACGGCCGGGGCGTCGCTCGCGAGCTCGAGCGATTGCTCGAGCCCATGGGCGTCGCCGTCGACGTGCTCGGCGGCCATGATCAACCGATCGATTGGACGTCGCCCGAGGCCGTGGTCCAGGCCGTCCGCGAGGCGCGGGCGCGAGGTCCGATCGTGGGCTTGGTCCACGCCTTGCCGCTCGGAATACTCGAGACGGTCGACCGAGCCGGCTTTGGCTGGACCGAGCGGGTGGGCCCGGAGGTCAAAGGACTGTTCCTGCTCGCGAAGGCGATCCGGGAAGATCTCGAGGCCGCGGCTCGAGACGACGGCGCGTGTCTGATCGCCGCGACCGCGCTCGGCGGCCGGCTGGGCTCCGGCGGCGGCGTGCTCGCCCCCTCGCACGGCGGGGTGGCGGGGCTCGTGAAAACCCTGGCCCGTGAATGGCCCGCCGTCCGCGCCCGCGTGGTCGACTTTCCCGGCGAACTCGACCCCGCCGCGATCGCCGGCGATCTTCTCGAGGAAATGACCATCCCCGACGGATGGCCCGAGGTCGGCCGCCACGCCGGACGCCGCGTGCGCCTGCGAACCGTGCATCGGCCGCTCGATCCCGGCTCGGCCCCGCTTGAGCTCCCGCCGGGAGCGCCCGTCGTGATCTCGGGGGGAGCGCGCGGCATCACCGCCGTCCTCGCACTCGAGCTCGCGCGAACCTGGCGACCCAGGCTCCTCATCCTGGGATCGACCCCCCTGCCCTCGGACGCCGAACCCGCCGACACCGCCGGGCTTGTCCTCGAAGCCGAGCTCAAGTCGGCCCTGAACGAGCGGATTCGCCGGTCCGGCCGCCCCGCTCGACCCGCCGAGATCGAAGCCCTCTATCAATCGGTGCGCAGAACCCGCGAGATCCGGATCAACCTGGCCGGGCTCAAGGAACACTGCCCGGCCGTGGAATACGCGGCCGTCGACGTCCGCGACGCCGCGGCCCTGGCCCCGACCCTGGGCGGCTTCCGCGCCCGCCACGGCGAGATCAAGGGCCTCATCCATGGCGCGGGCCTGATCCAGGACAAGCTCATCCGCGACAAGACCCCCGAATCGTTCGACCGCGTGCTCGACACCAAGCTCGCGGGAGCGCTCAATCTGATCCAGCAGGTCGACGCCGAACGACTCGCGTTCACGGCGCTCTTCAGCTCGATCGCGGGCCGGTTCGGCAACGTCGGCCAGTCGGACTACGCGGCCGCGAACGAGATCCTCTCGAAGCTGGCCCTCTGGCTCGACGAACGGCTTCCCGGCCGGGTCGCCTCCCTGATCTGGGGGCCGTGGTCTCAGGTGGGGATGGTCTCGCGGATCGAGGATCATCTGGGCCAGAGCGGGCTGGGCATGATCACGCCCGATGCCGGCCGCCGCTTGCTGGTGGACGAGCTACGATACGGGCGAAAGGGCGACGTCGAGGTGATCCTCGCGGGCGGCCTGGGCTCGCTCGAAGCGCCGATCTCGCGGCCCGCGGGCCGGAACGCGCTGGAGGTCGGAACATGAGCCGGCGCTCCTCGCCCGTCGCGATCGTCGGCATGGGCTGCCATTTTCCCGGCTCGCCCGACCTCGCGACGTTCTGGGACAACATCCTGGCGGCCCGCGACCAGACCCGCGAAGCCCCGGCGAGCCGCTTTGGCGCGCGCGCTCGGGATGTGCTCGCCACGCCGTCGATCCCTTTTCGCGGCGGATATCTCGACGAGCCCTTGGTTCTCGACTCGGCCGGCCGCGGGGTCATGCCGCGCACCGCTTCAGGGGGCGAGCCCGAGCAATTCCTGATCCTGGAAACCGGCCTGGCCGCGCTCGCGGACGCCGGCGTCGAGCCCGGAACCCGCGGCACGCGCAACGTGGAGATCGTGATCGGCCGGGGGAATTACTTCAACCGGGGAAACCTCACGCGACTGCAACATGGCCGGGGGATCGAGCAGGCGCTCGCCTTGCTCGAGAGCCTGCACCCCGAATGGACCGAGGCCGATCGCCGGGTGCTTCGCGACGAGCTCCGCTCGAGCCTGCCCCCGTTCGAGGCCGCCACGATTCCCGGTCAACTGACGAACGCGACCGCCGGCCGGCTGGCCCAGCGGCTCCGCTCGAGCGGGGCGAGCTATGTCGTCGACGCGGCCAGCGCGTCGGCCCTGGTCGCGCTCGACCTGGCCTGCCGGGCGCTCGACTCGGGCCGGGCCGACCTGGCGATCGCGGGGGGCGTTTATCTCGAGGCCGACGTCGATTTTCCCCTGGTGTTTCGCCAGCTCGGAGTCGTCTCGCCGAGCGGCCTTTCTCGCCCGTTCACGGCCGACGCGGACGGCATGATCCCCGGCGAGGGGGCCGGCGTGGTGGTGCTCAAGCGGCTCAAGGACGCCGTACGCTCGGGCGACCGGGTCTACGCCGTCGTGCGCGGGGTCGGCGTCGCGAGCGACGGCAGCGCGCGGAGCCTGGCCGCGCCCTCGGCCCGCGGCCACGCCCGGGCCATGCGCGGAGCCTATCGCCAGGCGGGCGTCGATCCGGCCTCGGTGATGCTCATCGAAGGCCACGGCCTGGGCGCGCCCGCCTCGGATCGGGCCGAGCTTGAGGCCCTTCGCGCGGTCTTTCCGCCGCTCGCGCACGGCCGCCGCGCGCTCGGGGCCGTCTCGTCCTTGATCGGCCATGCCATGCCGGCCGCCGGCTCGGCCGGGCTCATCAAGACAGCGCTCGCGCTCTTCCACCGCGTGCTGCCGCCCAGCCCAAGGGCCGACGCGCCCCACCCCCTGGTCGACCAGGCCGGCTTCGCGCTCCACCCACGATCCCGGCCCTGGATCCATTCCGACCCCGATTCGCCCCGTCGCGCGGGCGTGAACGCCTTTGGCTTCGCCGCCGTGAACTCCCACGCCGTCCTCGAGGAACACGCTCCCTCCGCGCTCTCGCTCGCCCCGGGCGCGCTGCGCCGCTGGGAGTCCGAGGTCGTCCTGCTCGCCGCTCCCGACCGACGAGCA
>DAIDHE010000008.1 GCA_027459775.1 Planctomycetales bacterium
GCTCGAGCAGACCAGGGTCGATCGTTTCTTCCGTCATGGTCGTACCAGGGGGAAAATCGCCTTGGTCCAGCGGCGTCGGGCCAGGACATGCCCTGGCGACTCTCGTCGACGTTCACCAGACGAAACCCACGCGCCGCGCAATCGCCGCGACGCCTTCACATCCGCACGACCCAACAGGACGCCAAACCCCAATGACTTCCTGACCATTTTTCAAAACCCTTAATCTGGGATGTCTAGGCAACAAAGCGGGTCTGGGATGAGCGAGTTCCACGGATGGCGTTCCATGGCAACTTTTTGGCGACCGCCCGTCCGAAGCCTCCCACGCACCCACGGCCCCCGCCGTCGCGATCCAGCCCGCCCTCAAGGGCGGTTTGTCGCCGAGCCTCGACTGATCCGAAACCGCCATGGCTTGACCCATCCGGCGTCCCCTTCTGCTCGCGCCGACCGTCCTGCTCCACGGGAACTCGGTGCGATGCCCTGGCGGCTTCCTCGGCGTCTCGCGCGCGCGTTCCATAAAACAGGTTAACGCCAGTAAACGTTCCCGCGAGAATATTCGTGGGAAATCTTTCGAAAAAACGCCCTGAAACGGAACGTCCTACAGGGATGAGGCTTACGGCTTTTTCGGACGGTTCCTTGAGGGTTCTCGATCAGTAGGGAAGGCGGATCAGGACGAGATGGAGCGGGAGAGCGAGGGTCCAGAGTGCCGCCAACCCACGGCCGAGGCGGTCGATCCAGCTCGGCTCGGGTGCCCACTGGCGGGTTGCGATCAAGGCGAGCCAGGCCAAGGGCACGGCCGCGACGATGAGGCCCAGGGCCGCGATCATGACAATGCGTTGTTCCATCACGGCCGGAGCGAGCAGCGATAATGGCACAAAAAAGAGAACCAGTGCCACGGGGGCGGCGCAGCCCGCGAACCCTGGCTGGACGACGATCAACCGCGGCGGCGGGCGGGGACGCCGGACCCGCAAGACCAGAAACGCCGGCAACAGGAAGCCGAGAAAGTTGAGCAAGACGATGGTGAGAAACCGTGCCAACGGGATCGTCCGCGCCAGCGACCAGATCGTGTCTCGCGGGGCCTGCTGGATCGCAATGACGATCGTGCTCAAGGCGGGCCGGGCAACCGCAAGTCCGAGCGCAATTGCGACGATCAGAATCATCACGTCGCCCAGGCTGAACGGCCGGCATCTGGGCCGGTCGACGTCGACAACCGCTGCTTCCACCTCGGATCGCTCCTCTAGCCGGTGTCACCTCGAGTTTGACTATCCATCAAAAAACGCCTCTGCACCGGCCGCGAGACCTGGAAATCGTTGTCTGAAGCTGGTCCGGGTACGAGCCCGACGCGCAAGCGAGTGAATGTCGTAGATATTTATTTCAACAATGCACTCGCTTGCGCGCCGGGCTCGTACGATCAGCCCCACGCCAGCCCGACGCCTCGGGCTCGGGTTTCGAGTATGTTCAGACGCGAACTGTACCGTGCGACCGGTCGACAAACCACCGGGATTCTGAGGTTTGATCGAGCGACGAGCCGCGGCAACAAGTCATGACAACCGGTGTTCCGCGGTCAACGAAGCCCCCCGCATGAAGGAATGGTCCGTGCGGCGACTTGAGAATTCGCCTGGGGTCGGCCGCTTTTGGGAACGCCAGGCTCTATTCCTCCCGACGGCGATGGTTCCTGGTGGCCCTTGTTCATCGCACGGCGTGTCAGTGACGAGAAATCGGCAGCATCGGCGTATGTCCCATGCCTGTAATCACGTTAATAGCGCCGAACTTTCGTCGCCCAGCGCATGCGCCGATGATTTCGAGCGGGCTCGTTCAGATGGATAACGCCAGATCTCCGTGGGAATAAAAGGCGAAAGCCCTCGAATCCGGCCGTACTCCGTGCAACATTCGAGGGCCACGAGGGAATCGATTGGATAAAGAAAAAGGAATTCCGCAAGTCCATCGCGGATTTGAGCGAGTCGATCCGCCTCGATCCCAAGCGGGTCCGGGCCTACAATGATCGGGGCAGCGCCTGGTTCGGTCTGCTCGACTATGACAGGGCAACCGCGGACTTCGCCGAGGTCATTCGGATCGAGCCGAAGAACGCGCTTCCGTGTTACGTCCGGGCCGCACTGGGTTTCGTCGCCCGCCGCGATACGGCCTTGGCCGACGTTCGGAAGGCACAGGATCTCGACGCCTGGAAAACGACCACGTCACTCAAATCCGCGTTCATCGGCCATTTCGCGGCTCGGACGACCGGCGGAGAGCAAGATGCGAAGGCGTTTCTCGACGTCGCCGCGGAAAAGTGGTTCAGCCGCATCTGGCCCTATCCGGTCCTGAAATACCTTCGTGGCGAGATCGACGACAAGGCGGTGCTCGACGCCGCGGGGAACGATGGCGAGCGCACGACCGCGCACACCGACATCGGCGTCGACCTGCTGCTCAAGGGCCAGAAGGACGCCGCCAAGGAACATTTCGACTGGGTCAAGGACAAGGGCGCCGTGATTTTTCCCGATTACGGCATCGCACTCGGGGAGCTGGCCCGCTTGACCGCGGAGAAGCCTTGAGACCGAGGGGCGCTCAACAGGAACCCGTGCGGCAGGATGAACCGCACTCTCCAGCGGCCACACTCTTCAGCCACGGCCGCACTTTCCAACCACGCACTTTCCCAGCCGAGTCACCGACGCCCGCTTTTCGGTCATCCACTGGGATCGCCTTCCTGGGGTCGGCTGGGATGGCTGGGCTCGCCTCCGGCATCGTCTGGCCAGCTTTCCTCGGGCTCGTCTTCCCGGCCAAGGACGCGGTCGATATCGCGCGCCCCGTGCAAGACGCGAATGATCACGACCCCGTCCGCGATCGGTTTGTAATAGACGATGCGCGTGGCGAATTTCGTGATCGGAAGGCATCGGAGATCCTGATCGAGCGGGTTGTCGGTCTCATACCGCGCGCCCAATCCGGGCATGGCGGCAAGCCGCCTGAACGTCGCCTCGGCGCACTCCAAAAACCGGAGCGCAGCCCGCGGGTTGTGCTGCCGGATGTACTCGGCCAGTTCATCAAGGTCCGCGAGAGCCAGATCGTTCTTGTTGATGAGGCGGCTCATCCCTGGCCACGTAGTTCGGGGCTCCGCTCCAGGATGCGCTCGCGCAGCGACCTCCAATCTTCGGCCGTCATCGCGCTGGAGGGGCTTTGCAGGCCGTCCAGCAGCTTGGCGTCCAACTGCTGGCGATCCCGCCGCCGCTGGGCATCGCGGATCAACTCGCGCAGATATTCGCTCGCGGTGCTGTAACCCCCCTTGTTGACCTGTTCCTCCACGAACAGCTTCAAGGGCTCGGGCAGCGAGATATTCATGCTTGTCATGTTCATGGCGAATCTCCTCACTCGAACTTACCCATGATGCCGGTTCCTGTCAATTTCTGCCAGACCTGACTCGTCCCCACCACGACTTTTTTACGGAAAACACAGTGGCTCCTGACCTTCGGCGTGGCTCTCTGTGCGTCGAACCAAGCGAAATGATGGCGCTGGAACTGGATTGCGTCCACCGACTTGGTTCTCGCAACTCGCCCCCGCGAAGAGTATGGTACGGCTCGACCCGATGTGGATCTCACTTGCCGGATGAGGCGGTCGTCGGCTCTTCTCGGCTCTCGGCCACGAAGTCTCGCGTTCGCCGCCCGACTCGGGCGCGCCTCGGGGGGATCGATGCAAGGCGCGGTGACGGATAAGTGGCTCCCGGACGTCTCGCCCGCCGATCGGACCTTGGACGTCGCGCTTCGGACGCTGAAAGGGCGCCTCGGCGCACTCCTCTATTACCTGCCCCTGGCGGCCCAAAAGGCCGACGAAGACCAGGAATATGTTCACCAATTGCGCGTCTGGACCCGCCGAGCCACGGCCGCCCTGCGTCTGTATGAAGACATGCTCCCGCGCCGGCGGTATTCGTGGCTGATGAAACAGCTCAAGCGGGTGCGGCGGGCGGCGAACGACGCCCGCGACTGCGACGTGCTCATCGAACGACTGAGGAAAAAGCCGCCCAGCCGCCAGGTCAAACGCTGGCTCGAGTCGACCCAGGCCGAACGCATCGAGGCCCAGACACGGATCGTCGCCGTTCACGAGCGACTGTGGCGCGACGATCGTTTTTCGCACAGAATCGACAAACTCCTCGAACGCGTCCGGGCTCGAGGCGAAGACAACGCTGGCCCCGCGATCGACCGCTTCGGGGACTGGGCCCGGTCGCGTCTTCGCCCCATGGTCGAGCGGTTCTTCGCCTCCATCCCCGACGCCCAGGCGGACGAGGCCGCCTTGCACCAGTTCCGCATCCGCGGCAAGGAGCTGCGCTACGCCATCGAGATCCTGGCCGGGGCGTTCGCGGACGAGCTCCGGACCCAGCTCTACCCGGCCATTGAGGAACTGCAGGATCGCCTCGGCGCGATCAACGACCTGGCGACGTCCAGAACGCGGCTCCTGCGAAAGATCGAGGAAACCGACGACGCCAAAGCGGTCGCCGGCTGGCGAAAGCTGCTGGTCGAGGAAGAGACGCGTCTCGAGGGAGCCCGGCACGAATTCGGCGAGTGGTTTACACCGCGGATGCGAGAAGACATTTGGGACGGTTTCGGGAGGATCGTCGGCGAGGCGACCGTGCCACGGAGCCCCACGATCGGCCCGCAAACCTCGGCCGCCGCCGCGCCGGCGCCAAGCTCGCCCCCCGCGACCGACCAGTCGGTTCCGGGAAGCGGGGCCATGACCAAGGCTCGAATCGTCGGAGAGCTCGGAGAGCAGAAGCTCCTTTTGCCGGCCCTGGTCAACGAGGCCTTGGCCGCCAACGACCGGGCGAAGTACCTGATGACGCTCCTCCAGATCGCGCGGGAGCATGCGGACCATCCGGACCTGCCCACGACCGATCTCAGGGAAGAGCGGCTCGCCTGCGGCGTTGCGGACTCCGAGCTGGACACCGTCGTCGAGCGAAGCCGTAAAGAGGGGGCGGACGCCTACCATATCCCCGCGGCCCGCCACGTCCATGAGATGCTCATCGATGATGTGCGTCGAATGCTCGCGCCCCTGGGCCATCCGGACGGATCCCAGCCCCCCGACGGGGTTCGACCAGCCGGTCCCTATGAGGTGCGTCTATGCGGGCTTCTGTCACCCGCCCCTTCTTTCGCCGAGGATCAGGTCTCCGGGGGCTCCATCGACCGGCTCGCGTCGGGACGGCGGGAGGCCGGCGACAGCCTGCATCTGCTGATCATGGACCTGCACAAGGAGCTGAACCGGATCCAGCGGCAACTGGCGACCGAGACGATCGACGGCGCACAGGTCTACGGAGTGCTCGAGCTCGACCGACCTCTGATCACGGCCTTCATGGCCGGAGTCAATCGAACCCGCGCGCTCAAGTTCGACCACCCAGGACTGGGGACGACCGCAACCCGTAGCGGCGAGCGACTGGTGATCCAGAACGACATCGGGATGAGCGAGGCCCACGTCCTGGTGATCCACGTCGAGGGGACGCGCGTCACGCTGACCTACACCGACGTGCATATCGAGCGGCTGGTGTTCTTTCAGAACCTCTTCGATCGTTTCGAGGTGGGCTGGCAAGACACAGTGTCCAGGCGAGCGGCGGGGCTCGAGGAGGACATCTATCACCTGTGCCTGGGAACTCACGAGGCTCGGGACCAGGCAAACTTGCTGGTCTACCTGACCTTCCTGGGATCGCGGCTGGTCTTCCTGATCGACTGGAACCGGGCGCGCAAGCGGCTGCGGAAATTCGCGCCCCGCCGTGTCTGCCTGGAAGTCTTGCGCTGGGCGGCCGACCACGACCATGGCCATCGAGGATTCCTGTCGCTGGGTGGCGACCAACTGATCTTCGACGCCCTGGAGACGGCGGGCCGGCTCGCGCTGCGACCTGGTGGTCAACTTTCCGATTCGCTCGGCCCGGAACGGACGGCCGAGTTTCTCAAGTTCACGTTGCAGACCGCCAGCGTGGGCTTGCGAGCCGGCGAGTCGGAGTTCCTGATCCGCGACGAGATCGGCGCCGAGCTCAGGCGCTCGATCGACGCGGTTCATCAGGGGTGGCTGCAATGGGCCGCTGATCACGCATCGCTGGTCGTCGAGCTGGCGTTGGCGGCGCGGGACATGATGCTGGCGGTCGGCGCGGTCCGGGACCGGGATCTGGAGAATCGGACGGTCCTGCGAGCGCGACGGTGGGAGCACCGCGCCGACGAGCTGGTCAGTCGCTGTCGGACGGCTCAGGGCCGCGGCGACGCCCCCGGCCCGGTCCTTGACGTCTTGGTCGCCGCCGACGACATCGCCGATGGGCTGGAGGAGGCGATCTTCTGGATCAGCCTGTTGCCGAACGCGGTCGCGGAAGGCATGGCTGAACCTCTGAACGACCTGGCCGGCCTGGTCGTGCAAGGGGCGCAAGAGTACCTCAAGGCGATCGAGAATGCCCGCGGCCTGCACCGGGGCAGTCCACGCGAGCAGGTCGCGGACTTTCTCGGGGCCGTGGACCGGACCTTGACGGTGGAGCATCAGGCGGATGACGCACTCCGCCGCACCCAGGCGGGAGTGCTGGGCTTCGTGGGGGACTTCAAGCAGTGGCACCTGGCCAATAGCATCGCGGATACGTTGGAGAAAGCCACCGACTCCCTGCTACGCTCGACCCTGGTCCTTCGCGACTACATTTTGGATGAGGTTCTGCGGCGGTAACGCCGGGGTGGCCGATGGCGCTCGACGAGGAATCCGGAGATTTGTTTTTTTTCGGCAGCGAGGCCGCGGACCCGCGCGAGGCGACGGCGGAGACGGTCGGCAACAAAGGGGCCAACCTGATCCGTATGGCCAAGGCCGGGCTGCCCGTGCCGCCGGGCTTCGTACTACCGACTGCGCATTGCCGGGCCTACTTCGAGAGCGGACAAAAACTGCCAGCGGACATGTCGGGATTGGTGAGCCGGGGCATTCGCGAGGTCGAAAAGGCGACCGGACTGACCTTCGGCGGCGATCGACGACCGCTGCTCGTGGCGGTTCGATCGGGCGCTCCGGTCTCCATGCCTGGGATGCTCGACACCATCCTGAACGTCGGGCTTTGCGACCGGACCCTGCCGGCCCTGTTGCGAATGACCGGCAACCCTCGTCACGCCTGGGATTCCTACCGGCGGCTGATCCAGGCTTACGCCGAGTCGATCCAGGGGATACCGGCCGAGACCTTCGAGCGCGTGCTGAGCGAGCACATGCGGAGCGAGGGGGTTCCGTCGGTGGCCGAGCTCGACGTCGCGGCCCTGACGCGCGTCACCCACGACTTCCTCGACCTTTTCGAGGCTCAGCAGCGAGAACCATTTCCCCAGAACCCCATCGCCCAGCTCGAGGGGGCGGTCGCGGGGGTCTTTCGCTCCTGGCGGAGTCCGAGGGCCGTCGAATACCGGAGGCTGAACGGTCTGGACGACCTGGCCGGCACGGCGGTCACCGTTCAGGCAATGGTCTTCGGCAACATGGGCGGCACGTCGGGCTCGGGCGTGGGCTTCACCCGCGATCCGGCCACCGGGGCCAACGAGCTCTACCTGGACTTCCTCCCGAACGCCCAGGGCGAAGACGTCGTCTCCGGGCGCGCTCCGGTGCGCGGGGTGGCCAGCCTGCAGGAGACGCTGCCGAAGCTGCACCGCGAGCTGCGCCAGGTCAAACGCCAACTCGAATGGCTGTTTCGCGACACCCAGGACTTCGAGTTCACCGTGCAGGAAGGCCGCCTCCACATCTTACAAACGCGGAATGCAAAACGGACGCCATGGGCTGCGCTCCGCATCGCGAGCGAACTCGTCGCCGAGGGACTGATCGATGAATCGACAGCCCTCGAACGACTGGCAGGGTACGACCTGAACTCGATTCGAAACGTCAGACTGGCCCCGGCGGAAGGAGTGCGACCGATCGGGATGGGGGTCGCGGCGAGCCCAGGCGTCGCCGTCGGCGAGGCCGTCTTCGACCCCAGCCTGGCGGTGAAATGGGCCCAGGCCGGGCGCTCCCCGGTCTTGATCCGGGCGGTCGCCTCGACCGAAGACGTCGCCGGACTGGCGGCCTCGGCCGGCTTGCTGACCGGCCGTGGCGGGCGGACCTCGCACGCCGCGGTCGTCGCCCGCCAACTCAACAAGGTCTGCATCGTCGGCTGCCGGGAGCTGGCGGTCCAAGACAATGGCAAGGGCTGCCGCATCGGCGACGTCTTCATCAAGGAGGGCGACTCGCTTTCGCTCGACGGCCAGTCCGGCCGGGTCTACCCTGGCAAGCTCGAAGTCGTCGTGGAAAAGCCGACGGAATACCTCGCCGAAATCGGCCGCTGGAAAAAGATTGAGGCCGCGAAATCCAGATCGTAGCTGACGCGAGCTCGATCACAGCCCCGTGTCCAGAAGTCCGATCCACCCCCGCCAGGCGCCCAACCGGTGAGCGGCACGCCTGAGATTCGCCTGATTTCGCTACAATGGGCCGTCCAGGGTCGGGGACGTGATGGTGACAACAGGCCGGTGATCGAGGGGCGGTCAGGGCAAATGGAGACAATCGCGCGGATTCTGGGGATCGACCACGGCGACCGCCGGATCGGTGCCGCGCTCAGCGACCCGGGCCAGGCCATGGCGTTTCCACTCGAGGTCTACTCGCCCAGGGGCGAGCTCGCCGACGCCCGGCATTACCGCGAGGTCGTGGCGGAAAACGACGTCGCACGGATCGTCGTCGGGCTGCCCGTTCACACCACCGGTCGCGAGGGCGATCGGGCCCGCGCCGCCCGGAAGTTTGGCGAGTGGCTCGCCCAGGCGACCGGCCGGCCGGTCGTTTACTTCGACGAGCGCTACACCACCGTCGAGGCCGAGCACCTCATGATCGACGCCGGCCTCAAGCGAAAAAAACGCAAGTCGCTGCGCGATCAACTGGCGGCCCAGATCATGCTTCAAGGATACCTCGACGCGGGCCAGCCCGATTCCGCGGTCGATTCCCAACCCCTCGACGACGCCGGCGATCACGCCCCATGAGCACGCTCATCATCGGCTGCGGATATCTGGGTGAACGTCTGGGTGCGCGGATCCAGGCGCGGGGCGAGCCCGTCTGGGGCCTGGTGCGATCCGCCCCCCGGGCCGAGGCGATCGCCCGGCTGAGCATCGAGCCCGTGATCGGAGACGTCCTCAAGCCCGAGACCCTCCGCGGTCTGCCACGCGCTGAACGCGTCTTTTATGCGGTCGGGTTCGACCGCGCGGCCGGGTCGACCCTCGCCCAGCTCGCGGTCGAGGGTCTTCGCAACGTCCTCATTGCACTCCCCGAAACGGTCCATCGCCTCGTCCTGGCCAGCACGACCGGGGTTTATGGGCAAACCGGCGGCGAATGGATCGATGAGAGCTCGCCGGCCGAGC
The DNA here is from genome assembly GCA_027459775.1 of Planctomycetales bacterium. Lineage (GTDB taxonomy): Bacteria > Planctomycetota > Planctomycetia > Isosphaerales > Isosphaeraceae > JAKBAP01. The sequence continues at coordinate 9,339 of DAIDHE010000008.1, forward strand.
CGGCCACGGAATCGGGGCGGGTGTATCTCGCCGCCGAGCAGGTCGCGCGCGATTGGGCCGGCGGTGCGCGAAATCCCCGCGTCGTCGTCTTGCGCTACGCGGGTCTCTACGGACCCGGCAGGGTCGTGCGACGGGCGCTCATCGAGCGCGGCCAGCCGATCCCCGGCGATCCCGAGAAATACCTGAACCTGATCGCCATCGACGACGCCGCCTTGGCGGCTCTGGCCGCGCTCGACGCCCGCGACCCCGAGGCCCTCTATCTCGTCGCCGACGATCGGCCGGTCATGCGCGGGGAGTATTATTCACTCGCGGCCGCGCTCCTGGGCGCACCCTTGCCCCGGTTCGTCAGCCCCGAGCCGGGATCCATCGATGCCGGCCGCGACACCGCCAGCAAGCGCATTCGCAATGGGTTGCTCACCACCCAGCTCGGCGTTCGCCTGTGCTTCCCGGACATCACCACCGGCCTGCCGCACGCGCTCGGGATTTGCCCCGGCGGGGATCAATCGGCGGGGGCGGGCTCGACGTGACAGCGCAGCGACGCCTTCGAAGCCTTGAGCCGCGGGTCGGGGCCATAGCCGAGAACCTGGTCGCGCTTGAGCTCGGCGAGCTCCTTATGGGTGGTGAAGACGATCGCCCGGCCGGTGGTATGAATCCGCCAGGTGAGCTCCTCGGCCTTGGGGAGCGCGTGCTTGAAGAGCTTGAGCAGCAGCCCGATCACGTACTCGAAGGTGTGCTCTTCGTCGTTGTGAATCACGACGTTGTAGGGCGGCATGCGCTCGACGCGGCGGTCGGGCTCGACGGCGGGTCGGGCGGCGGCGGGCTCGACAACGGCGGATTGAGTTTCGGACTCGCCAGTCATCGCGCGGACTCCTGAGATTGTGAAGCGAGGCCCTTCGATTGTATTTTAGTAGCTTCCGCGCCGGCTTTCAAAGCGAATTACGAATGGCCAGGCGCTCCATCGAACGACGAGAGGCCCTGATTGATGGCTGAGATGAGTCCGGGTACGGCCCTGCGCGAGCTCCAGCACGCCCAATCGGCGCTGCGCAAGGCTCGAGAATTGTTGCGTGTCGCGCGGAGCGACCCGGACGCGAGCCCGCGGGCGTTCAAGCTTGGCTGGGAGGGCCTGCGGCTGGCGCATAAGATCCTGGCGTCGATCCCCGTCGAGGCCGCCCAGGAGGCCGTCTTGACCAAGCACCTGGCCGTGAGTCGTTATGCGACGGCGCTTCTGGTACGGCTGCGACGGCTCCAGCGCAAGGAATCGGGTCCGTTCGAGGACGACGACGCGGGCTTTTTGGAGGGCGAGGAATAGGCATGGCGCGCATTCGACCGACGGCCCCGGCGCCCGAGCCTCTTCCGCCCGTACCCGATCGCTCGTTAACCCCCGAGGGAACCTTGCCCACGATGATCGTGGGGGCCTCGGGATACCGCGCGTACGTCTATCGTAAGATGGTCGATGGTCCGCAGGGGGCGGCGTCGCCGAATCTGGGGGATCTCGTCCGCGTGATCGATCGCGAGGGCCAGCACGTCGGCTTCGCGCTCTGGAACGGGCGCTCGCGGATCGCGCTGCGGTTTGTCTCACGGGCGGCTCAGCCGCCGGACCTCGCGTTCTGGTCCGCCCGGATCGAGCGCGCGACGGCCCTGCGCTCCAAGCTTTTGCGCCTCGATGAGATCACAAACGCCTATCGTGTGATTCACGCCGAGGGGGACGGCCTGCCCGGTCTGGTGGTCGACCGCTACGACGACGTGCTTTCGGTCGAGATCTTCAGCCTGGGAATCTATCAGCGGATCGGGCCGATCCTGGAGCTCTGCGCCGGTCAGCTGGGCACGCGGCATTTCCGGGTCGGCGTCGACGAGCGGGTCGCGCTCCAGGAAGATTTCGCCGGCCGCCCGCTCGTGAGCCCCGGCCTGCCGCCGCGGGTGACGATTCACGAACATGGCGTGCGTTATCGAATTCCGTTCGACGGCAGCCACAAGACCGGTTTTTTCTGCGATCAGCGCGACAATCGCCGCGAGATCGCGCGGTATTGCGAGGGCCGGTCGGTTCTGGACGTTTGCGCGTACACGGGGGGGTTCGGGCTCAATGCCCTGGTGCGCGGCAAGGCCTCGGATGTGACCTGCGTCGACCTCGACGAAAAGGCCGTCGTGATCTTGAAGGAAAACGCCAACGCCAACAACGTCCGGCTCACGGCGGTCCACGCCGATGCGTTTGGATACATGCGTCAGATGGGGATCAACGAGCGCGTGTTCGGGGTGGTGGTGCTCGATCCGTCCAAGCTGATCGCCGACCGCGAGGAAGTCGCGCCTGGGAAGCGTAAGTATTTCGACCTGAACGTGCTGGCGATGAAGCTGGTCGAGCCGGGCGGGCTCTTACTGTCCTGTTCGTGTTCGGGGTTGTTGCCGCCGACCGAGTTTCTGGGTTTATTGCGGGCGGCCGCCGACAAGGCCGGCCGCCGGGCGCAATTGCTGGCGCTGGCAGGCGCGGCCGGCGACCACCCGGTCGCCCTCGACGCCCCCGAGGGCTCTTACCTCAAGGCCGCCTGGCTCCGCATCGACGATCGGCTGTGAACGACCCCTTGACGATATTCCTTGGATGGAATACCATCGAGTTCACAAGCTCGGGGAGTCTCCATGAGTTGGAACGTAACCTTCGACGACGAGTTCTCGAGTTGGCTCTCGGGCTTGGACGAACCGTTGCAGGACGAGATTCTCGCTCACGCGGCCCTCTTGGGGGAGCATGGACCGCCTCTCGGCAGACCTTTCGTGGACACGGTCAAAGGCTTCGAGCTTCGCGAATATGAACGAACTTCGCGTGCAGTTCCGGGGCGATCCCTGGCGAATCCTCTTCGCCTTCGATCCTGGACGCTCCGCGATCCTGCTGGTCGGTGGAAACAAGCGCGGCGATAAGCGTTGGTACAAGAAGTTCTTGCCGATCGCCGAGCAGCGGTTTCGGCGACACCTTGAATCGTTGAGAGAGCGAGGTCGAAATGGCGATCAGTCTTGACGACTACATGGCGAAGCTCCCGGAAAACAGGCGGAAGGCGATCGGCAAGCGAGCCGAGGATCTGATCACCGAGGAGGCGTCGCTCCGCCAGTTGCGCGAGGCACGCGAGCGTTCGCAGGTCGAGGTCGCGAAGAAGTTGCACATCAAGCAATCGGCGGTGTCGAAGCTCGAGCGGCGCACCGACATGTACCTGAGCACCCTGCGCGGCTACATTGAGGCGATGGGGGGCGAGCTCGAAATCATCGCCCGGTTTCCGAACCATGCCGTCAGGATCACGCAGTTCCAGGCTCTGGACCCGGACGGGCCGCCCGGGAAAGCGAAAGGCGATTGACGAGGGACGGCCGACCCATCGCCGATTCCTCTTGAAAGCGACACCCCCCTAACTGGCACGGAACGGGTGCACGGGAACGAACCGAGGTGAAAGTCATGAGCGAAGCCATCGTGCATCCCGCACCCGACTTGTCTCTCGTGGAGACTTCCAAGGATCCTTGGGAGCGCGAACGCGCCCACTTCCAGGCCCTGTTTCCGACTCTGCGCTTGACTCATCTTGATGAATATGTCGCGATTCACGACGGAAAAGTCATCGCCAGCGGCTTGGACGAAATCGCCGTGGCCCAGGAGGCCTATTCCCGAGTGGGATACGTCCCCATCTACGTAGGCCACGTGACCGACTCGCCGCCGCGGCCGGCTCGAATCCCTTCGCCCCGACTCTGGCACGGCCCGGCGGCCGGCCTCGGATGAGCCGCCATCGATACAGCCGACGGATCTCGCCGCCAGGGCATCGCCATCTCGACTCGCGGTGTACAAAGCGAGAGAATCCGTTCTGGTCAAAAAACCCTCGACGTCCGATGAAGGGTCGGCGTGTGCCAGGCGTCTGAATCGATATCGATATCATGAGCATAGAACGCGATTTCGACGTCGCCCTGATCGCTTCTCTCGCGCTCCAGGAGAAGCAGATCCAGCAGAACTATCGTCCGATCATCGCCGTGCACAAGTGGTTTGCCAGGCGGCCGGGAACGTTGTTCTGGGGGTTGCTGCTGTCTGAGTTTGGCGAAGGTTCCCTCGCGAAATCGTATTACGAGGCCAACGACTTCGCCGGGCGGGTCGTCGCGGATCCCTTCATGGGCGGGGGCACGCCCCTGGTCGAGGCCAATCGCGTCGGCTGCGACGTGCTCGGCTTCGACGTCAATCCCATGGCCGCCTGGATCGTGCGCGAGGAGATCGAGCACCTCGACGTCGTCGCCTACCGCGCGGTCGCCGGCCAATTGCTGGCCGCGCTTGAGAACGACATCGGCCGGCTTTACCGCACCGACTGCCCGCGCTACGGCGACGAGGACGTGCCGGTCAAGTACTTTCTCTGGGTCAAGGTGATCGATTGCGCGGGCTGTGGAAAGTCGCTCGATCTTTTCCCGGGCTATCTCGTGGCGACCGACGCCCGCCACACGTCAAATGTGCTTGTGTGCCCGATGTGCGGCGACTTGAACGAGGTCGCCGACCTGAAGACGCCCGGTTCCTGCGCGGGATGCCGCGGGAAACTGGCGACGGAGGGTCTCGCGAAACGCGGGCGCTGTCCCTGCCCGCATTGTGGCGAGATCAATCGTTACCCCCGGCCGGAGCTTGGACCGCCGCGGCACCGGCTGTTCGCGATCGAGTATTTCAACCCCCGCCAGCGCGAGCGGCACAAGGGCCGCTTCTTCAAGAAGCCAGACGCCAAGGATCTCGAACGGGTCGAGCAGGCCTCCAAAGGCTGGGGTGAGACATCCGCGGAATTCGTTCCCGACCAAGAGATCCTACCGGGCGACGAGACCGACCGCCTTCACCGCTGGGGGTATCGGTTTTATCGCGAGCTCATGAGCGGCCGGCAGTTGTTGGGGCTCGAGCTCAGTTGCCGGTTGATCGCCGCGACACCCGACAAACGCTTACGAAACGCGCTGGCGACCAATCTCTCGGACCTTTTGCGTTATCAAAACATGCTCTGCCGTTACGACACGACTTCGCTCAAGTCGCTCGACATTTTCTCGGTGCATGGGTTTCCGGTCGGTCTGGTACAGTGCGAGTCGAACCTGCTCGGGATCGTGAATGGCAAGGGCGTGAACATCGGCTCTGGCGGGTGGACGAACATCGTGGAGAAATACGCCCGGGCCAAGAGTTATTGCGACGCTCCTTTCGAGGTGCGGACCCAGGGCCGCCGGAAAACGACCACGCCAATCAAGGGCGAATGGATTGGCGAGCGAAGGCCCGGCGCACGGCCTCGCTCCGTGGCCCTGCGCTGCCTGAGCTCGACCATGGTCGAGCTCGCTCCCGGAAGCGTCGACGCGGTCTTCACCGACCCGCCCTATTTCGGCAACGTCCAGTACGGTGAGCTGATGGATTTCTGTTACGTCTGGCTGCGTCAACTGGTGGGGGCCGGGGTCGAGGACTTCCGGCGGCCTTCTTCGCGTTCACTCGACGAACTCACGGGCAACGCCACGGAGTCGCGCGGCATCGAGCATTTCACCGAGGGTCTGTCGAGCGTCTACCGAGCCATGGCCCGGGCGCTCAAGCCGGGCGCTCCCTTGGCCTTCACGTTCCACCACAATCGAATCGAGCCTTACCACGCGGTGGGCGTGGCGATCCTGGATGCGGGTCTGGCGTGTCTGGCGACCCTGCCTTGTCCGGCCGAGATGGGTGGCTCGATCCACATCCATGGCACGGGCTCATCGATCGTCGACACGATCTTCGTCTGCCGCAAGCGGGGCGCGGCGCGCCCCGGCCAGGCATTCGATTCGCTGGATGAGCTCGCGACGCTCATGGACGGCGAGCTCGACCTGCTGCGTGCCGCCGGGATGACCCCGACGGCCGGCGACATTCGTTGCATGGTTTACGGTCACCTCGCCCGCCGCGCGATCGAGAAGCGGAAGGCGAGCTGGAACCCTGCGCTGGCGACGACGGCTCGTCTGGAGCTCTTCGCCCAGACCACGCTCGAGCTGGGCGACTGTCAGGGTTTGATCGAAAGCCTCGCGAAAGTCGAGGAGACGGCGGGTCTCGCCTTATGATTCTGGTGGCTGCTCGCTCGCGGCGGCCCCAGGGATTTCGCGGTCAGGATCGGCAGGGCGACGGTCGCGGGC
>DAIDHE010000015.1 GCA_027459775.1 Planctomycetales bacterium
GGAATTCACGGCGAAGCAGGTCGTGCACCGAATCGCACACGTCACGCTCGTCGTCCACGACCAGCAGGCAAAAACGCGTCGAGGGCATGGCGAACCATCCTCCGCGACCGCGGGCGTCGCTTGAACCGGGAAGCTGCCTTCACACCAACGCTCAATATATCCCCGCGCGGCTTGCGATTCGACGCCCTGGCGTCCCGATCTCGTTCCCACCCGCGCGGCGAGACTCCGACCCCACTCTCATGATAGCTTTGTTTCATGATCCAGAGCGCGCCCGCGCAGAGCGCTCGATATTCGCGCCTTTCCGGAGCCGTCGCGGTGCCAACACTCCTCCAGACGATCGCCCAGGCCCGCCCCCTGATCGCGAAAGCTCGCGCGGGCGGCGCCACCGTCGGTTTCGTACCCACCATGGGCGCGCTCCATTCCGGCCACGCGGCACTCATGCAATCCTGCCGCCGCGAATGCGAACTCGCCGTCGCCTCGATCTTCGTCAACCCCACCCAGTTCGCCCCCACCGAAGACCTCGAACGCTATCCCAGAACCCTCGAAAGCGACCTCGAAATCTGCCGCCAGGCCGGCGTCGACCTCGTCTTCCATCCCACTCCCCGCGAAATGTATCCCAACGGACTCGCCTCGACCTTCGTCGAGACCCCAGCGTTTTCCTCGATCCTCGAGGGCGCTGTTCGCCCAGGCCACTTTCGCGGCGTCGCAACCGTCGTCCTCAAGCTCTTCGCCATCATCCAGCCCGACGTCGCTTATTTTGGACAAAAGGACTTCCAGCAGCTCGTCGTCATCCAGCGCATGGTCGACGATCTGCGGCTCCCGGTCGAGATCCGGGCCCACCCGACGGCACGCGAGGCCGACGGGCTGGCACTCTCGAGCCGCAATCGGTATCTGAACGCCCACGAACGCTCGAGCGCCCCCGCGCTCTACCAGTCGCTCGTCCGCGCCCGCGCGGCCGTCCAAGCCGGCCTCAAGAACGGGGACCGGGTTCGACAGATTCTGCGCGAAACACTAGAATCAACCGCCGGGGTCGTGACGGAGTACGCCGAGGTCGTGGACGACCGCACACTCGAGCCCCTCGACAATCTCGAAGGGCGCAGCGCGATCGCCCTCGTGGCCGCCCGCCTGGGCTCGACCCGGCTCATCGATAACCTGTATCTCAGGGAGTGAGACAAGATCGCATGCGGTTTTCCGTGCTCAAGAGCAAGCTCCATCTCGCCACGGTGACCCGGAGCGAGCTCGAGTATCACGGCAGTCTGACCATCGACCCCATCTTGATGGACGCGGTCGGTCTGGTCGCCTACGAGGCCATCCTGGTCTCCAACGTGAACACCGGCCACCGCGGCACGACCTACGTACTCCCCGGCATCCGCGGCGCAGGCCAGATCGAACTCAACGGCGCGATGGCTCGACTGGGCGCGCCCGGCGACCGCGTGATCGTGATGGCGTTCGCCGACCTCGAGCCCGCCGAGCTCGCCAACCACCGGCCCCAGGTCGTCGCACTCGACGCCCACAATCGCATCGTCGAACGGCTCGACTACCCACCCATTCCGGCCAACTCCACCGTCGCGTCGGGCTCGCTCGCCGACGACTGATCCCCCGCCCCAGCCCCCTTCTGGAGCCGTGCCCGACGATGAGGCAAGTCCTGTTCACTCTCCCCGGCGGACTCGAAATCCGCGGCTACGGCGCCATGCTCGTCCTGGCCTTCCTCTCCTCCACATGGCTCGCCTGGCGCAGAGCCCGCGCCGAGAAACTCGACCCCGAGGTCATCAGCGACATGGCCTTCTGGATCTTCCTCTTCGGAATGGTCGGCGCACGCCTCTTTTACTGCATCGAATACTGGGGCGATGACGTCAAATCCGTCTGGCAAGCCTTCCAGTTCTGGCGAGGTGGAATTGTCTATTATGGCGGAATCATCGGCGGCGCGGTCGCCTTCCTGGTCTATCACCGCCTCCACCGGTTCCCGTTTCGCCCGTTTCTCGACGTCGTCGCCCCCTCGATCGCCGTCGGAACCCTCTTCGGCCGCCTCGGCTGCTTCCTGAACGGCTGCTGCTATGGCGATTCCTGCCAGCTCCCCTGGGCCGTCTCCTTCCCCCGGCTCTCACCCCCCTGGTCGCATCACTACGCACTCGGGCTCATCGGACCAAACGCCCCCTATTCGCTGCCCGTCCATCCCACCCAGCTCTACTCGGCGATCGACGCCTTCATCTTGTTCCTGCTCCTGTCCGCGTATTTCCCCCTCCGCAAACGCGACGGCGAGGTCATGGGGCTGCTCGTGATCTGTTACCCCATCACCCGCTTCCTGATCGAGATTCTGCGCAACGACGAAGGCGTCTTCATCCTGGGCCTGACCATCTCGCAGACCATCAGCGTCTCACTGTTCGCGACCGGGCTCTTGTACTGGGCCTGGCTCTTGCTCCTGCCCAAAACGCTCCATCGCGATCAGGCCCCCGCCCCCGAGCCCCACGCGCCTCTCGTGGCCTCGGCCCAGCCCTGAGCGAACGAAACGGTCACGGGATCGGGACGTGGTCGAGGATCTTGACCAGCACGTCGTCGACCGAAAGATCCTCGGCGTCGGCCTCGAAGCTCAGCACCATCCGGTGCCGCAACACGTCGCGGGCAAGCGATTTCACGTCGTGCGGCGTGACAAAATCGCGCCCGGCCAGAAGGGCATGCGCCCGCGCTGAACGCAAGAGCGCGATCGTCCCGCGCGGGCTCGCCCCGAGCTCGATCAGCGGACCCACGTCGAGCCCGTGCTGGCCCGGTTCGCGCGTCGCGCGGACCAGGTCGACCATGTATTCCTTGACCAGCGGCGCGACCCGAATCGACGCCGCCAGCGCCCGGTAACCACGGACGTCGGCGGGGCCGAGCATCGGCTCGAGGCCAGCGACGTCGGCGACGCGGTCCGATTCCGAAACGCTCGGCAGCTCGAGCATCGCCAGCTCCGCCGCCCGGTCGGGATAACGGACCACCAGCTTCATCAAGAACCGGTCGAGCTGGGCCTCGGGGAGCGGATACGTCCCCTCGTGCTCGATCGGATTCTGGGTCGCCAGCACCCAGAACGGGTCGGGAAGTACGATCGTCTCGTCGCCCACCGTGATCCGCCCCTCCTGCATCGCTTCCAGAAGGGCGCTCTGAACCTTGGCCGGGGCTCGATTGATCTCGTCGGCCAGCAAAACGCTGGTCACGATCGGGCCCGGCCGGACGTCAAACGTCCCCGTCGCCGGCCGGAAAATCTGCGTCCCCGTCAGGTCCGCCGGCAGCAAGTCCGGCGTAAACTGGATCCGCCTGAAGGGAAGGTCAAGCGCCTCTGACAAAAGCCGGATCGCCCGCGTCTTGGCCAGACCGGGCACACCTTCGATCAGGACGTGCCCGCCCGCCAGAAGCGCGACCACCAGGCGCTCGAGCATGACGCGCTGGCCGACGATCGACCCCTCGAGCCGATCGATCAGCCCGAGCAGCGTGCGCTGGGCCGCCGCGAGCGGATCGCTCATGGACCGAGTCGCGCCCTCGGGTCGACGGGTCGGGTCGCTGGTCGCCAAACGCCGTCTCCCCGTTGGCCTCGTCGTCTCGCGGTCGTGCAAATTCGAGCCGCGACAGCGCATCACGCCGCCGCTCGAGCACCGGCCCCGGCCAACGTCCCCTTATTCGTTCCTCGCCGCCTTGCGCCGTTCCATGAGCCGCCGCAAAATGTCGCCCGCCGCGTCGCTGGTGTCCTTGAACGACGGCTTCACGGGCCCCAGCTTCGACGCCTGTTCCTGGGCCTTCTTGGCGGCGTAGAACGGGTTCGATTCGTCGATGAATTCCTCCTCACCCTCTTCTTCTTCCTCTTCCTCTTCGTTTTCTTCCTCGTCGTTTTCGCCGAAATCCTCTTCGTTCTCGATCTCATCGACGGTTTCTTGCGCTTCCTCCTCGTCGTCCGGCTGGCGCTCGTATTCGTCGTCGGTGGCCGACGGCGGCGGCTTGGGCGCAGCGGTCGCGTCCTTGAAGGCCGAGATCGTGATCGTGTCGCCCCCGTAAACGGCGGTCGGCTGATCGGCGGCCGCGCTCGATTTCTCGCCAATCAGCCAGGAATCGATCTCGTCGTTCGACACGTCCTCGGGCGCCGACTTACTCGCGGCCGGCACAGCCGCCTGAGGGACCGCTTCCTTCACTTCCGAAAGCGAAACCGCGAATGTCAGCGGACCGACCTGCACCAGATCGCGGTCCTTGAGCCGACAGGGCTCGGTGGTGAGCGCCTTGCCATTCACGAGCGTGCCGTTGCGACTCCCCAGATCCCGCACGAAGAGCGCTTCGTCGGCCAGGGTGAATTCGGCATGCTCTCGACTGATTTGTTCGCTGATGGGGCGGAGATGGCACGTCTCGCCCCGACCAATCTTGAAACTCGGGCCGACCAAGGGGATCACCCGCCCCTCCGGCTTTCCGCGGACGACGACCAACTGGACCTTCATGGCAACCATCCCGACCTAAAGGTGGTCACAAGACGAGACGTATCACGCACGACCCCCCCGACCCTCGTCATCCATCGATTGTTCCAGACGCAGGCGCGTCACGCTAGACGCTCGTCCTCGCGACCTGGAATCCGGCATCCTCGCCTTCCCCTCCCAACGAAAATCGCGTCCCGACCGCGACGAGTCGCACTCGCACTCCCCGAACGACATCGCGGATCTCGATCAAAGCCAAACCGGACCGCGCTGAAGTGAGACCGCCCGAAGCGATTTGCCCGGCCGACGTCGCCAGCCAAGCGAGTGTATTGTATCTCAATCATTCTGAGATCCAAGATCCTAATCGTCGAGTTTGTCGATGATTCTTTGAGAACGCCTCTCTAACCCGCCCTGGGGGTCGGATTCGAGCGCGAGCGCGTCCATTCGGGATTGGCATAAAGCGAGCGCTCAAGCTCTCGGGCGTGGGTGCGAAGCGCGTCCGAGGGGGCGGCCGCTCGCGTTGTCACTCCCAGCGCCGCCGCGATTGATTCCGTCACACGTGGGGCCAAGGCCTCGATCTCGAGGGTAGTCCCGGGCCGAGCCTCGTTCAACCCGACGAGTTCCGGCAGCCCGGGCGAGGCCGCCAGCAAGATCGAGCCATGCTGCAGGACCGCCCCGTCCCGCCGCCGCTGGGCGCTCCCCGTCACCTTCGCGCCGCCCGCGGTGAGATCGTATTCGCACGGGTCGCTGAAGCAAAGGAACCGCCGATCCAGCGTCCCCGACCTGGGCCGCCCCTCCGGAATCTGATCCACGCCCACCCCCAGCGACCCGAGCGCCTCGGCGATCGCCCCGTGCACGGTCTGGTAAAGCGCGGAGCTCGGCCGTGCCCGAGGGTGGTTTTTCGGCAACACCAGGCAATAGGTCAGTTCCCGATCGTGCCAGATCGCCCCGCCCCCGGTCAGCCGGCGCACCACCGCGACGCCTCCTTCGATCCATTCTGGTCGGATCGCCCCATACTCCTGGAAATAACCCAGCGATAGCGTCGGGACTGTCCAGCCGTAGAGCCGAAAAATGGCCTCCGAGCCTCCTTCTCGAGCCCGATCCAGAAGCGCATGGTCGAGGGCCATGTTCGCCGGGCCTGAGTCGCGCTCATAGGGCAGAACCCAGCAAATGGGCTGGTTTTCACGTTCGCGATCGACCTGGAAACGAATGTGGCGGATCCTCCCGGAGTGCTCGATCCGTCCGTGCCGGCCGGCGCGCCCCAACGCGGATCGAGCGGTCCTCTGATCAAGCTCGATCATACCGTGAGCTCGCCCCGACCACGACGGGCGCGGCAGGCGCGCGGCGGGACGGGCTGACCACCGATCGCAGTCGACCAGTTCGTCGACATCGGCTGCTCCCCCTTGGACAGCGGCTGCTCCCCCTTGGACAGGGGAAATGCCCCCCTTGACAGGGAACAGGCATGCGTTTCAGACAGCGTTTCAGACAGAAGACAGACATGTGTTCCAGACACCCCCTTGCCAGGGGACACACCCTCTTGCCAGGGACACCCCCTTGCCAGGGGACACACCCCCTTGCCAGGGCACACCCCCTTGCCAGGGGACAGGCATGTGTTTCACCAGGGAACAGGCATGCGTTTCACCCCCCTCTCCCTCCCTCCTCCTCTCCCCTCCCCCTCCCCCCCTCAGACAGAAGACAGGCAGGTGTTCCATCCCTCCTCAAGAGGGAACTCAGACAGAAGACAGGCAGGTGTTTCATCCCTCCTCAAGAGGGAACAGAGGACGGGCGTGTGGCCGATCCCCGGCGTGTGGTCGATCCCCATCGGCGTGTGTCCAATCCCCCCGAGGGGACCGACAGGGGACAGGCGTGTGGCCGGGACCAACGGCATCGGCCCGTTCGCTCAGGACCGACAGGGGACAGGCATGTGGCCAGGGACAGGCGTGTGGCCGATCCCCCCGAGTTCCCACGGCACCTCCGGCTCAAATGGCATCGGCCCGATCGCTCAGAGCGATGAGTCAAAGGCGTCTCGACGAGGCATCACGGCTCCGAATGCCCCGATTTCCGGGCGAAGACGGCCCGAGACACGATCACTCGCCCCCAGAGCGCGGGGAATCTCCGGCTCG
>DAIDHE010000018.1 GCA_027459775.1 Planctomycetales bacterium
GGACAACGAGGCGCTCCAACGAGTCCTCGCCAGAGCCGCAGAGTAGGAAAGCGGGGACCAGGCCCAGGATCGTTGAACGGAAGCGGGGCGATCCGGCCATCACCGCTTGACCGGCTTTTCTCCGACCCGCCGCTTCACCGAGGTCGGCCCGAGGCGCGGACGAGCAAGAGGCGGCCCCGTCAGGCCAGGTCGGTACAGAGATTGAACGAGGACTAACGGCGATCTTTTCGATCCGCCGTTGAACGGTATGGATCCCGGAGGATCCCTCAGACATATCCGCGTTTGTGTGTGGCCAGGAAATAGGTCTCGAAGGCCAGCTTGGCCCAGTGGGCTTCGGGGCCAGGGATGAGCCAGGCGTGTCCGCGGGGCTCGAGAATATGGTCGGCCGTCATGATGACGCCGGTGTTGCCGGCGTCGAGGATGCACTTGGCGTCGATGCTGGCGAACGGCAGGTGGACTTCGTCGCCCCCCAGGATGTCGGCGGCGATGTTATGGGCCGCCACCTTGGCCATTTCCTCGGTGAGGTAGCCAGTCTTGGGAACGCCGCAGGGAACCTCGGTCTTCGCGGGAGGCGCGACGGCGACAGCGACCCCGGCGGCGAACACCTGCCGATGATCACGATGGCGGTAGCCGTCGTCCACCTCGATGAACCCCGTCGCATTCCCCAGACCCGGGCTCCTGGTCACCGCGTCCACGCCACGGAACGGAGGAATCAGCATCCCGAACCGGAACGGAATCCGTTCGCCGCCGGCCATCACCACCTGGTTTTTCTCGATATGATCGACCACCTGGCTCACGCGCCATTCGATCCCGAGCTTGGCAAAGAACATCTCGGTGAGCTTCTTGGCCGCGCCGAAATTGCCGATGCCGAAGTGACCCAGATAGGGCTCGGACGTCAGATAAGTGATCGGAACCTTGTTCTGGAGTCCATGCTTCTTGACCTGGTGCGCCAGGTTGAGCACGAATTCGTAGGCCGCTCCGAAACACGACGCCCCCTGAACGGCCCCGACGACGGCCGGGCCGGGATCCTTGAGGAACTCGGTCCAGGCGTCGCGCGCGTCCTCGGCGTGGTCCAGGTTGCAGATGCTGTGAGTGTAGCCAGGCACGCCGTCGCGCTCGGGGCCAAGGCCCGCGATGGCGTCGAAATAGACCTTGGGCCCGGTCCCGATCACCAGATGGTCGTAGCCGAACTTGCCCGCGGGCGTGATCACCTCGCGGGCCTCGAGGTCGATCCGCTCGGCCTGGGTCTCGACCAGTTTCACCCCGGCCGATTCGAGCGGCGGGCGCAGGGGAAAGGTGATCTGATCGCGGGTCCGAAGCCCGAACGGAAGCCAGATCAGCGACGGAATGAACGTGAACACGTCCGTGTTCGAAATGACGGTGACCTCGCCCTTGGCGTCTCGGCTTCCCGTCTTGAGCGTGCTCGCCAGCTTGAGGGCGGCCGTATACCCCGCGAACGACCCGCCCACCACCACGACGCGAGGAAGGCTCGCCATCGTCGAGCTCCTTGATTTCGAGCCGGCGATCGCGGTTTTCCACCAGGCGGGCGCGTAAAAAAAAACCGCCTCCGCGATCGCGAAGCAGGCCGCCAGGACCCATCCCAGACCCCGCCCCTCGAGAGCAAGATTGACGACTCCATCGTTATCACATCACACACACCGGGGTCAAGACGGCCGGTGAATGAGAACGGGGCTCCCGTTATGCGATAGGGCTCGTGTGCACTCTGCTCGGGCTTCCGCTCGACTGCGCCGCCGCGGAGTCGAAAGAGTTCGGCGCGGGTTTCCTTTCTTGCGCGGGGTTCGTATGAGTGGCAGCCGCGCGTCCGCGTCCTCCTCCGCCGCGGCGGATTGTTCGGCGCGGGTCTCCGACCCCGCCGAGTACGATTTGCACGTGGAGCGAAGTCCGGACGAGGCCCTGGTCCGCCATGGGGCAGCGACTCCGCCGAGCAAGAAGGAGGCGAAAGCGCGAGGCGGAATTCCTTACGCGAGCATTTCGTAATCGGCGGGGTCACGGACCCGCGCCGAACCATTAACTCGATCAACGAGCCGCGCGCGGGAGGATTCGGCTTGATCGACAGCACTCGTCCCGCGCGGTAACATCTTGTCCAATGCTGGACCGGCCGCGTCCGCGTTGTGAATCCTCGCACCGAGAGCCGATTTCCATGAAGGCCTATGTCGTCACCACCGGCGTGATCTTTGGCCTGCTCGTCGTGATGCACGTCTGGCGCGCCCTCGCGGAAGGGATGAGCCTGGCGCGGGAGCCGATTTTCATCGCCTTCACCCTCGTCTCGGCGGCGCTCTCGGCCTGGGCGTGCGGCTTGATCCTCCGCTCGCGTCGCGCTCCTGAAACCTGATCAAAGCCTGCCCCCTCGACCAACCGTTTTACCTCGTCCTGAACGTGGCCGTCGGGGGCAAGTTCCTGGTCAATCCCGCCAGGACAACGCCGTTCCCGGCCGAGATGGTCGTCGACATCGCGCGCCGTCGAGAGCGGACACCGCTGGGGCTCGTCATCGCTCGTTCAGCGGGGGGGAAGAGCAAACGGCTGGCGATGGCTCGCCCAGGCTCCGCGACTCCAGACGCGCGAGTCGTTCTTTGAGTTCGGCCAATTCTTTTTCGGCGGTCGACTGTCCGAGCTGGGATCTGAAGTCGGGGTTGGTGGTCCACCAGTCCATGCCCATCTCGCGGGCTTTTTCGACCGATGCCACCACCAGGCGGATTTGGATGGTCAAGAGCTCGATGTCGACGAGTTTGATCTTGATGTCGCCGGCGATGACCAGCCCCTTGTCGAGCACGCGCTCGAGGACGTCGGCGAGGGTTGCGCTGTGAATGGAGTGATTCGCGCCATGCGGCGCCTGGATCGACATGGACGATTTCCTTCCTCTGGAGTTTAGACCGGTACGACGCCCCGTCCGGAGCAGGTGAGGCATGCCAACCCGCTTGATCGCTCGAAGGCGAGGCCGTCGCACGAAGGGCAGGTCTGGGTCGGGCCGGTAGGGGCCGCGACCACCCCCGTCCCATCGCATACGAGGCAACGAAAGGTCTTGTGGCTGCCTGTCCCATCGCAATAAGCGCACCGCACGTGAGGCGTGGGCACGCTGACGACTCCGCGGCCGCCGCAGGCCCCGCAGGTCGAGCGATCCGACATCACACCGAAGGGGTCGGTTCCGTGGCCGTGGCAGAAGGCGCACGTGATTTGCTCGAGATCCGCGACCCGAGACGGATCGTTCTTGACCTGGCTCATTGTGGTGATTCTCCCTGTCAGTTGCCCAGCAAATTGCCCAGCGGGCCGAGGTCGAGGTTCAAGTCTTCCCCCTCGAGCCCCAGGGCGGACTTGACGACTTCCATTTGTTCCGAGAGCTGGCGGAAGGTCGTGCCCAGACGTTCGATGTCGGACTCGGCGAGCGAGCCGGCCTCGATGCGGCGCATCGCCTGGCGCTCGAGCAACTCCCGGAGCAGGTCGACGACGGTCAGGATCAGCCTCCCCAGCCCCTTCTTGACGTCGTCGGGCTCAATCGCGATGCGTCGGCTGGGCGGGTCCGTAGGCGACCGCGAGTCCCGGTGCGAGGTCGCCTGAACCCGAGCGTAATCGGTCGCCTGAAGCCAGGCGTAATCGGCTTGCTCCCCTGATTCGGCGAGGCTCGGCGTCAAAGTGTCGATCATGGGTTCCACTCCTAGGAACTCGGTTTGGCGCCTGGAGACGTCCATGGCTGTCGGGTCGCGGTCTCGTAGGACGTCAGCAGGAGCTGGAGGTTGAGATAAATCAGGTCGACGTCGGCGACGGAGATCACGACCTCGCCCGCCACGACGACCCCCTTGGACAGCATGCGGTCGAGGGCCTCGCAGAGCGACACGCGCCGGTCGTCGGCGACCGGCGGCAGGGGAGCGAGGGTCGCCTTGGACTCCACGTCAAAGGAGCTGTTCATAGATCCCTCTGGCTTGTCGCAACTCTCCGGATCGTTCATACGACCGTGCGACGTCGAGCAGACGCTCCTCGGCACGGTGTCCCTGCGGCGTCTCGGCATGCTCCTGGAGCAACTCGAAATAGATCTCGACGGCTTGTCGGAGCGAGCCCGATTCGCGGTAGAGGTCGGCCATGGACAACAGCCGCGCGAGAATCCGCGCGCTGGCCGCCGATTGCACTTGCGACGTGGGCTCCGGCGCCGCCGACCGATAAGAAGGAGGCAGGGAGATCGGCCGAGCGTCGTTCTGGTGAAGCTTGTCGTCGCGGTCGAGTTCCTCGACGAGTGTCGACTCCCGAACCTCGGATTCAAGCAGCATCGTGTCCATCGGAATGGCGTCCTTTCAAAGGATTGGTGCTCACGGCGCCGACTCGGCGTCCGTGGACGCATATTCGTGCTCTTCCTCGAACTCTTCTTCGCTTTCCTCGTCGTCGTCGTCGAGCAGACCCCGCTGATCGATCTCGTCCATGCGGTCGAGGAGCGCGCGCTCGCGCGCATCGAACTCTTGATCGGTCAGCGTTCCGGCTTCGAGCGCGAGGTAGAGTCGGCTCAGTTCGGCCCGGATGGCGTCGGACTCGGACGCGATCTCCTGGAGGGCCGCGTTGTGAATTTCCCGACAAATCGAGAGGATCGATTTGAACGGGAACATCAGGACGTCGTCGGCGATGAACACGATCGGCCTCCCGCCTTCCGGCTCACGAGAGCTCCAGGTCGACCTCGACGAAGTTGTGAGGCGGCCACGGCCCGTTGAAATCGAAGGCGAAATCGCTATTGAATCCGCGCGCGGCCCCGACGACGCCGGTTTCGAAATCCTTCAACCGATCGCGATCGACCAGGCATGCCAGGTTCATGACCTCGCGCTCGTCGCGGGGCTTATTGGCGACGATCTCGGCGCAGCGTGGTTCCAAGAACCGCGTGACGCGGTCCGTGTACGCCTGACGATCGGACTGGAGGAAGCGGTCGAAGGACCGGCCGAGTTCGATTTTCTCGTCGTGCGACGGTGCCCGCCCCCCCTTGAAGATGAGGTCGCGATAGAGAGCCAGTTCCGGATGAAAACCCACGACGTATTCGAAGATGTTGGGCACGTCCCAGACGACCCGCACTCCCATCTCGACCTTGCCCCGAAACCGCTCGAGCTGATCGTCGAAGACCTCTCGATTGAGCCGCAGGATGCGCTGAACCGACTCCGCGCCGTCGGCGATCAGGCCGAAGCTCATCGGCAAGACCGTGTGCTGGACCATCAACCGTCGTAGCACCTCGTGATGCGCAGCCAGCCGGCGCCGTTCGGGACGGAGCTTCCTATCGGGAATGTCGCTGACCACGGCGACGATCGGACCGTCGCCGATCGCGTAGACGGGGGCGTCTTCCAACCCCGTGAAGTTGAGCGAATCGCGGTCTGTCGCGCGATCGATGATCGCGTACAGATAGCGTCCCAGGACCGGCGCGACGGCGGGATCGGTGGTTGGCTCGGCGGTCGCGAGCAGCATGAGTGAACCCCTTTCAATAGGTGAATTCCTTGACCTTGACACGGCGCGACGACGAGCAATCGAGGTCCGGCTCCGAGCCCGCCAGGATCGTGACTGCCCCCGGCCCTTGCACAAGTGCCAGTAGACGCTGCTCTTTCTTCGCGAGCTCGCCCAGGCGCCCCTGGATTTCCTTGCGCCTGCGCGTCCAGCGATCGAGCTCCTTCTGGAGGAGCATTTTTTCGTTCGCCATGGCCGACAGCTCCAGAAGAGCCCCGGCCGTCGATCGCGTGCGCCGCGAATCGACGACCGCGCCCATGGTTCGCACGCTCTGAACACCCTTTCGCTCGTTCGCCACGGCGTCCTCCCTTCGGTTCGGCCTCGTTGCTGTTCATTGCTCGATCGAATCAACGAATCAAGATTTAGCGGGCGATGGCGACCTGACCGTTGGTCGGGAGTAGACGACCATTGGTCGACTGCCGCGGAAATCGACCAGACCAAGGCGGGCAGTGTTCGGCGACGACCTCGTTCAGCCAGGTGTCGCCGGCGGGGATCCCGTCGCGGCTGATCTTGATCCCGTCGATCCTGAGGACGTCGCGGCAGGTTTCGAGAAAAATGGGATCCTCGCAACTCGCAGACCCGCCCCGCAGGGCGATCACCTTGCCGATCATGATGCAGGCCCGAACGGTCGGCGCCAGGGGCAAGACCGCCAGCTCGCGAAACGCGCGCACGACGTCGACGATGCGCGCTGATTCGTCGAGCTCCAGCCCCGATTTGGCGGCCGTGATCTGGACCTCGGTTTCGCGGTCGTACTGGCCGATCGTGATCGTGATCATGCGATCCATCAGCGCGTCCTGGGTCTTGTGAACTCCGGCGTATTCCTCGGGATTGCTGGTGAAGATGGCGCGAAAGGCGGGATGGACTTGGAGGTACGATTCGCTCTTGCGCCCGGTCGGCAGCTCGAGCAAGCGCTCTTCGAGCACTCCCAGGAGGACGTTGTTGGCCTCGGGCCGCGACCGATTGAACTCGTCGTAGATCACGGAAAAGCCGTACTTGCAAGCGTTGGTCAAGCGATGATCGACCCAGGTCTTGGACACGTTTTCCTCGGTCTTCATGACCGAGTGAATGAAGTTGTCGACCACGCGCGTTGAGCGATATCCGAGCTGGCCGCCGATCAGGTCGGAACTGCCGAACTCGTCGTCGCCATGGATCAAGAGGACGGGCCGGCCGAGCTGGGCCGCCACATGCATGGCCAGAGTCGTCTTTCCGGTCCCCGCGGGTCCGGAAAAGTGGACGGGGTAGCCCGCCTGAAGGTAGCACAAAGCGCGCTCCGTCAGGCTCTGCACGCAGGGCGTTTGAACGAAGTCGGGCTTCTGTTTCAGGGACAGCACATTGAGGTCGTCAGGCAAGGAATTCACGTTCTTCGGGCCTCCGTCGTCTCGAGAATCGGGGAAGGGCCGCGAGGGACTCTCCCCCGCATGCCTGTCGACTCGACGTCGGCCGGCTTCCCTGCGCGGGCCCGTCCAACTTCGATCGAAGTGCAGACCGCCGGTCCTTGTGAGGGGCCGGCGGCCGGCGGAACCACCTTTTCATCGCTTGCCCCGGCGAGGTTTCGAGCGGGGCTTCGCGACCGCCGCGGGTTCCGTCCGCGGCGTCTTCTCGTGAACCGAAACAGCCGCCGCGCGGGCCTTGTGGGCCCGCTCCTCACGCGGCTTCGTCGGCGACGCGGCGGGTTCGTCCCGCCCAGCGGCGAAGGCTCGCCAGGCGAAGGACGCCTCGCGCAGATCGTGGGCCAGCTCGTCTCGAGCGTGCTGGAACGAGTGGAACAATTGGCCGACCGCCTCCTGCCGCGTCTTGCGGGTCTCGGTCAGCGTGTGGTTCAAGTCGTCGCGCATCTTCTCGAGCGACTCTTGGTTGTGGTTTCTGAGATCCTCGGCTTTCTGGCAGCGCTCCTCGCGATGAGCGAACAGCATCTCGCGCAGCTCCTCGGCCCTCGTTCGATGTTCATCCGCGACGTCCGACATGAAAGCCTGAGTGCGGTTTGACAACTCGACAGTCGCGTCATGGACCTGTTGCAAAGCCTCCCGCCGCATCGCGATCGATGCGTGGAGATTGCCGGTCAAGGACGACATTCGGTCGGCGAATTCCGCCATGGTGTCCTGTCTCCTCTGGGAAATGTCCCGCCCTCCCCTCGAAGCGCCCTCGCACTGGATCGGCGGGGCTCCTCGGAAAGAGTGGAACGGTGTCGCAAGTGGACCTAGGACAGATCCACCGCCTTGCGAACAGGATTTGGGGCCGACGCTCCGGATCTCCCGATCAGACGCGCCGCTCGAGCGACCCGGAGCGCGGGTCGGGTTCAGGCGGGGGCGGCCGCAGACGCGGTCAGGCCAATCGCCTCGGCGTACTTGAGATAGGTCTCGACCGACGCGATGACCACGCGGGCCTCCACCGACAAGAGCTCGATGCCGACCAGCGACACCTTGGCCCAGACGTCGATCACGATGCCCTTGTCCAGGATCCGGTCGACAACCTCGGCCAGGCTCGAGCTGTCGGTGGACTTCATCACTTTCGCCATTTTCAGTCTCCTAAGAGTCAGGGACTTGTCAGGGAGTTCATCCTCTTCACTCGCTTTTCCTCGACATAAGCGGGCGGCGACTCACTTCGTCACCACATTTCAATCCTAGAACACGATTCGACCTCGGTGAACTCGCGCCCCAAAAATACAGGCAAATCCCAGGAATACAAATATCATAATATGTATTGGACTGTAATATTATATGTAAGTTGATACGTTACGTCTGTAATGATCCCCGCGCGTGGCCGGGGCCGACCGCCTTGTCACGGCTTGATCCTCGGGTGAGTGCATTCTTCTTGTCAGGACGTCACACCGCCGCGAACGAGGGTCACGGACAAGCGCGACGCGCCCGCGCGTGGGTTGATGGTAACGGCCGGGATTCACACGCTGTCGCGTCGGTCTCGTATTTCGAGCCGTCGCGATCGTCAGAAGATGGGCCTGAAGCGGAAGCGAGTGCGTTCCGGGGGGAAACCGACACGCTCGCCCGCGCTCATCGCATGCACGAGTGTGCGACTCTGCTTCACCAGGGCGATCCTGGCCCGAGGCCAAAACCTGACTTTTCGCCGTGACAAGGCACTAGGATTCCCTGAGGGGCGGGCAGAAGTGAGCAGGGGGCCATGGGCCCGAGGGAATCAGCCGCAGGCAGGCCGACTCGGCGGCGACGCGGCGTGCCTGATTCAAGAGGTCGGCGACCTGGTCGCGGGGCACGAGATAGGCGAGGCTCGCGACCGGTTCGACGCCTGGCTGATCGGACTTGCGAGCGACCAGGATCCGCTCCTCGGCCAGCGCGCATGCGGCTCTTCGCACCGTCTCGGTCGCGGCGCGCGCCTGAAGGCGTACGTGTTGACGAGCTTCTTCTCGAAGCCGTTTCTCCTGGAAATAGCGAGCGCCGGCCGAGGCCGGCAGGCGGCGGGCCTTCTCCGACCACGCCGGGTCTCGGTCGACCAGGGTGTCGAGGGCCGCATCGGTTTCGACCTGGATCTTGAGCGTCCACTCTTGCTTGTCGGCGACGTGGTCGAGGAACCGCGCGATCGCGTCGTGATTGAGCGCCGTCCAGGCCGCGACCGCGTCCCGCGTCGAGAAGAGGGCGCCGAAGCGCACGGGCAAGATCGGGCCGCGCTGGAGCATCTGCTCGACGACGAACTCATGGTTGAGAGCTCGGGGTACGACCCAGGCCGGGTCCGGCGGTTCGTCGGACTCGAAGCCGTCCCGGGACGTGTGGCCGACCAGGGCCCCGAGACGCCCGCCGTTGATCGTGGAAACCGAACCCTCGCCGTCGATTCCTGGAAGGTCCGCTGGAATCTCGGTTCCAGCGCGGACGACGCCGTAAAGATAGAGGCAGGGTAAGCTCATGACGTTCGCACCGCCTGGCCGATCGCGCGAATCGAATCAACGTCGCGTCGTCCGGTTCATTTCCTCGAAGGCCGCGTCCAGATGCTTGGGGGTGAGGCGGACGTCGAGCCGTCTCGGGTCGTGTTCGGGATTTGCCAGTGCTTGCCGAATCGCCGCCCAGGCCGCCCGGATGCAGATCGCCTGGATCTCGGCGCCGTTGAATCCCTCGGTCTTCCGGGCCAGCGCGTCGAGCTCGACGTCGTCGGTCAGGGGCTTGCCTCGCAGACCGATCTGGAAAATCTCCGCGCGGCCGGCCCGGTTGGGCAAGGGGACTTCCACTTGCAGATCGAATCGACCGGGGCGCAGGATGGCGGGGTCGAGCATGTCGGGGCGGTTGGTGGCGCCCAGGATCAGCACGCCGTTGAGCTCCTCGACTCCGTCGACCTCGGCGAGAAACTGGCCGATGACTCGTTCGGCGACCTGCGAGTCGCCGCCGCTTCCGCGGGTTGGGAGCAGAGTGTCGATCTCGTCGAAGAAGATGATGCAAGGGGCGGCCTGCTTGGCCTTGCGAAAGACGTCGCGTACGCCCCGCTCGGACTCGCCGACCCATTTTGAGAGCAGCGAAGGCCCCTTGACGGAGATGAAATTGACCTGGGTCTGGCTGGCGACGGCCTTGGCGAGCAGGGTCTTGCCGCAGCCGGGAGGGCCGGTGAGCAAGATCCCCTTGGGAGGGCGGACGCCCGCTCGGGTGAACACGTCCGCGTATTTGAGCGGCCATTCCACCGACTCGATCAGGAGGTTCTTGACTTCTTCCAGCCCGCCGACATCGTTCCAGCCGACATCGGGAACCTCGACGAAGACCTCGCGGATCGCCGACGGCTCGACCTCGCATAGTGCCGCCTCGAAGTCGGCCATGCGCACCTCCAGCGAGCGGAGGGTCTCATAGGGGATCTGGCCGGAGGAGAAATCGATCGCCGGCATCAGTCGGCGCAGGCAGAGCATGGCCGCTTCGCGGCAGAGGGCTTCGAGATCGGCGCCGACAAAGCCGTGGGTGATCGCCGCGACATGAGGAATGTCGACGTCGGCCGCCAGAGGCATGCCCCGGCTGTGGATCTCAAGAATTTCCCGGCGGCCGTCGCGGTCGGGGATCGAGATTGCGATCTCGCGGTCGAACCGGCCCGGGCGCCGGAGCGCGGGGTCGAGCGCGTTGGGCAAGTTGGTCGCGGCCAGCACGATCACATTGTGGCGGCGATCGAGCCCGTCGAGCAGGCCCAGCAACTGGGCGACCACTCTCTTTTCGACGTCGCCGACGACGCGTTCTCGTTGCGGCGCGATGGCGTCGATCTCGTCCAGGAAAATGATGCTGGGGGCCTGCCGGGCGGCCTCTTCGAAAATCTTGCGGAGATGGGCCTCGCTCTCGCCGTAGAACTTGTGGATGATCTCGGGGCCGTTGATCGCGAAGAATTTGGCTTCGGTCTCGTGCGCGACCGCGCGAGCGATCAAGGTCTTGCCGCAACCCGGAGGCCCATGCAGCAGCACTCCCTTGGGGGGGGCAATGCCCAGGCGTTCGAAGACCTCGGGGTAGCGCAGCGGCAGTTCGACGATCTCGCGAATGCGGTGCAGCTCACGCTTGAGCCCGCCGATCTCCTCGTAAGACAGCGGACGCGTCGACTCGCTCTCCGCATCGGCGCCCCCCTTTGCCTTCTTGGAGCGGGCGATCTCGAGCTCGGTGGTCGGATTCATGACCACCGCGCCGCCAGGCGTCGTCGAGACCACCTTGAAATCGGCCGATCGATTGCCGAAGAGTTGAGCGCGGACCCGATCGCCGACGACGACCGGCAAGCCGTCGAATAGGCTGCCGATGTACTTGAGGTCGCGTTCGCCGGGCGTGAAACCCAACGGCTCGAGGACGACCCGCTGGGCCGACCGGGAGCTGGTTTTCACCAGCGAGACCATCTGATCCAGGGCCGCGCCCGCGTTTTCCCGGGTCACTCCGTCGACCTGAACCCGCGATTGCCCGCGTTGGTCCTTGTAGAGCGGCATCACTTTCACGACCGTCGCGCGCTTGCCGACGACGGTCGCCACGTCGCCGACGGCGACGCCTAGGCGGGTCAGGTCGGCGGGGTCCAACCGCGCCAGACCTCGGCCCAGATCCTTGGGCAGTGCCTCGGTAACCTTGAGTTTCAGAGTCGTTTCTTCCGCCGTGGCCATCTCGAACTCCTATCGAAGGCGTGATCTTCACCAAAGAACAGGCGAAGCTCCGGCTGAGCCGCTCACATTCACGCTCGCCAGCGGCTTCCAATCGTAAGATGGATCGGCCTCGCGGCGTCTCTATCGCATCAGCTTGATCTCCAGGATGCCGTTGCGACACTCCTGACTCATCTTCGTGGGGTTGAAGCTCTGCGCCAGCAACACCTCCTTGTGATATCTCTTCGCGCCGCGCTGGGCCGCGATGACCAGGATGTCGTCCTTCAGCTCCACCTGGACGTCGGCGGCGCTCACCCCGGGCAGCTCAGCCACGACGAGCACGTGATCCGACTCGTCAAAGACATCGACGAGTGGCTCCAGGACTTCCTGAACCGTGGCCTTCCCCGTTCGCTCGTCCTTGCGCACATTGCCGAAAGGCTCGATCTTGACCCCACCGCTCCGATCTCCTCCGATTCCCGTCTTGATCGTGAACCCGTACACTCCCTTGATTCCGTCCTGACTCCCAAACTCCTTGGTCTCTTGTAGGCTCTTGCCTTTCTCGGCCAAGTCCCCCAGTTTCTCGATAAGGTTGGTGAGACCACCCAGGAATCCGCCGATGTCGGCGTCTTCTGTTGTGTGTTTCGGCTTGGTTTTTGCCATGGCGACCCGACCCCCTGGGAATTCGAGCATTCGAATTGCTGGACTCGACATCGTGTCCAATACAAAGCATAGGACGCCGTCGTCGCGGCGTGAATTCCCGGTCGCGAAATACGGGGTTGAAAAGTCATTTCGCGAAGCGGCGATCCCGCCGACCCGCGGGATCCTGGAGGTCGAGTTGAATGTCGCGCGGCAGTCGGCGCTCGAGTGAGTGGAGCATTCCCAGGAAGATCAAACCGTGTTCCTCCGGCTGGAGGGTCTCGGCGATTCGCGTGGCGATGAACGTGTCGCGCTGATCGAGCAAGCGTCGCGCCTGCTGATGAATCCGGGTCGAGGTCGTCGCCGCGGCGGGGGTTGCTCCACGCTCGGCGAGGATTCGGCGATTGAGCTCGTATTCTTCGATGAGCAGCGCCGGCGACTCGGTACCAGTGAGCTTCGCTCCTCGATTGATCAAGTCGGCCAGCAGCCGGTGGTTGGGGCTCCCTCGCTTGGCAAGGTCGCCAACGATGGCCTCCTCGTGATCGCAAACGGGCAGACCATCCTGATAAAGTCGGACACGGGCCCAGTCCAGCCCGAGTTCGTCGATCATGAGACGGATCTCCTCCCACAGCTTGTGGACGTTCGCGAGGTAGGCCTCCCATTGGGCTTTGCCTCGACGGCGGGTGTAGGCCTCTTGGACCGTGTCGCGCAGCCCCCCAAGATCTTCAGGGGAATGGATGATGGGAATCCATGTCAGGTGCCGCATGCTCGAACCTCCGGGAGCGCAGTTTCTGATTTCCCACTCGTCGTCGAGAGTTCTCGCGGGCTTTCAAGGACTGGCCGGAAGCATCCGCCGTCCCATTATAGGCTGTGAGGCTCTCGCACGCCGACCGCGCCCGGGTTACGATGTCCAAGTTGATCACGACAACCCGCGGGAACCGTGACCGAGACTTATGCGGTGATTGCGATCCGGTCTTCGCCGCGACGTGGTTTCACCAGGGAGAACCAGACCTCATGGGCGCATTGGAACGTGAGCAAGATTCGGGGATCGACGTCTCGAGGCGCGGGTTCGTGGCGACCTCGCTGGCCGCGGGGTTCGCGCTGGCCGCCCAGCCGGTCTCGGCCCAGACCATCAAGACCGACTCCGCCGGGCTCACGGCCGGCGAGGTCAAGATCCCGGTCAAGGGGGAGGAAATCCCCGCGTATCGGGCGATGCCGGAGCAGGGGGGGCCGTTCCCGGTGATCCTGGTCGTCCAGGAAATCTTCGGCGTCCACGAGCACATCAAGGACGTTTGCAGGCGGTTCGCCAAGCTCGGCTGCCTGGCGATCGCCCCCGAGCTCTATGCTCGACAGGGAGACGTTTCCAAGCTCGAGAATTTCGCCCAGATCTTCAAGATCGTCTCCAAGGTTCCCGATGCACAGGTGATGGGCGACCTGGACGCGACCGTCGCGTGGGCCAAAGCGAGCGGCAAGGCCGACCTTGGCAAGCTCGCGATCACGGGCTTTTGCTGGGGTGGTCGGATCGTCTGGTTGTACTCGGCCCACAATCCCAATCTCAAGGCCGGCGTGGCCTGGTATGGGCGGCTGGTGGGCGACGCCGACGAGCTCCATCCCAAGCATCCCATCGACGTCGTGGAGGCGCTCAAGGCGCCGGTGCTCGGGCTCTACGGCGGGGACGATCAGGGCATCCCCGTCCCGACCGTCGACCAGATGAAAGAGGCTCTCCAGAAGGCCGGCAAGGCCTGCGAGATCGTGGTCTATCCCGATACGCCCCACGCCTTTTTCGCCGACTATCGCCCCAGCTATCGCAAGGACCAGGCCGAGGACGGCTGGAAGCGGCTGCGCGAATGGTTCAAAACGCATGGGGTTATGTAAAACGGATCACTTCTTGATTCGACGACGACCGGTATGATCGCGCGGGCGCGGCGGACACGATTGGCCATGCTTGGGGCCGTCGCCCTTGCCGGCGGGGCGGTCTACGGCCTTGTTTTCGTCGATCGGGCGCGCCGACCCGGCGCGGAGGCCGACGCCGGCTCGGCTTCCGCGCCCCTGCGGCGCGCGCGGGTTCTCGCACTCGACGCGCTCGCGGTCGAGCAAGCGACCCGGGACGGCCGCGGAGGGGCTGAATCGGCCCTCAAGGACGCGGTCAACGGCTGGTCGCGGCGGATCGCCGCCGACCCCGCCAGCATCGATGATCGGCTCCGGCTGATCGACGCGATCGTGCGCCTGGCCAGCTGGCTCGAGGAGCGGGGGCGTTGGGAAGAAGCCGAGCGGCATCTCGACCGGGGATCGCTCGCGTGCCTCGTCTTGCCCATCGTGTCCCAGGGCGAGCCGCGGATCACGCGCAAGCTCGCGCTCGTGCTCGACCGCCAGGGAGGTGTTCTCGAAGCGATGGGCCGACTTACGGAGTCGCTCGAAACCCGAGCCCGGGCGGCCGCGGCGGCTCGGGGCATCGTCGAGAGCCCCGCTCGCACGCCCGACGACGTCCGGGTGCTGATCGTCGTCCTGCTGCACTCGGCCGAGACCCTCGAAGCCTCGAATCGCGCGGCCGAAGCGGCCGCCACGCTTGACGAAGCGCGGCGCGCCAGCGCGAGCCTGGGCGACAATCGGACGCCCGAAACCCAGGATCTCGAGCTCGCGGCCCTGGTTTTCGAACGGCGCGCTGGGCTCAGCCTCAAGGACAACACCGAAAGGGCGGAAGCCAGGGATCTGCTCGAGAGAGCGGTCGGCCTGCGTGAGCGAGTGGTCGGCCTGCTCAGGTCCGATTCCAATGCGTCCGTCGCGGCGATCGACCAGGCCCTGGCCCGGCTGGCCGACGGCGAGACCGCACTCGCGCGCCTGCTGGTCCGAGACGGGCTCATCGACCGCGCGGTGGCGCTTGCGCGGCGGGCGCTCGATCACGAGTCAGAGCGGCCGCCGCGCGCCGGATCGGTCGCCGATCAGCACGCGCGGGGCAGGGCGCTGATCGATCTGGCCCAGACCTTGCGGGACAAGGGCGATCTGGCGGGGGCTCTTCCACACGCGAGGCGCGGGGCGGCGATGTTGCTCGAGCTCCACTCGCAGAATCGCGTCGACATGTACGTGCGCATGGCGGCTAGTTTGGCCGCGTGGACGCTCTGCGATCTTGAGCTCGCCGCGGGCGACCACCGGGCGGCCGCCCGCGCCGTCGGCCGGTATCTCGAGATCGAGCCCGCCGGCTACGACGAGGCCCTCGAGAGCTGCCGTTTTCTGTGCCGCTGCGTCCGCCTTGCCGCGGCCGACCTTGCCGTGGCCGAGGGGTATACGCGCTCGGCCCTGGCGGCTCTGAAGACGGCCGTCGAACGCGGCTTCCGCGACCGGGACGAGCTCGTGCGATCGCCGCTGTATGCGATCCTTCGACCGCACAACGAGTTCGACCGGATCCTGGCCGAACTGACCGAGCTCGACCCGCTCTCCGGCCCTTCGACGGGGCATTCGAGCGCAAACGGCTCGGATCACGAGAGGACGAGATAGGGCGGCGGCGAATTGTACGAACCCCAGGCGAAATCGACGTTTCGAACGCGCGGCGATCGGTTGGAAACCACTCGCGGGCGGTTCGTGCTCGGATTTGAAGCCAGCGCGGTCTCCAGAGTACAAGCACGACGCGCGAGCGAGTGCATTCTGGCGTCCCTGAGTTTGACCTTCGGCCAACAATCCCAGCTCGGCTCCAGGCAAACGATGCTCGGTATCGACCATCAGGCCGACCATGCGACAATGCCAAGGGGGCAACCTTGGTAGTTCTATCCCAGCCTGGGGAGCGTTCCCGGATCTCAGGGAGAAGCTTGGTTCCTGGACATCGCGAAGCAGGGCCAGGGCCTTTTCAACCCGCGGACTGGGGACAGCAACCAACGCACTTCGGGAGGATCACGAGCCTGGTCATGAATGTGTACCTCCGGCGGCGCCTCCTCCTTGGGTCCAGCCTCGTCATCCTCGCGCTGACGGCGCTGACCGGCTGCGCCAAGAAGGAGAAGGAAGAGGACGGGCCGGCGATTGACTGGGACTCTCCTCGGATGCGCGAGCTCGAGGGAGAATGGAATTCGCTCAGACTTCTGACGAGTCACGACCTCGACAAGGGCAGCCGTTTCGACATGTTGGTCGATCGGCTTTTTCGG
The DNA here is from genome assembly GCA_027459775.1 of Planctomycetales bacterium. GTDB lineage: Bacteria > Planctomycetota > Planctomycetia > Isosphaerales > Isosphaeraceae > JAKBAP01. The sequence continues at coordinate 16,282 of DAIDHE010000018.1, forward strand.
ACGCGCGTCTCCGCGCGGAGGCTGCGCGAGCTGGCGGCCTCGTCGAAGCTCGCGCTCATCCCCGACGACCATGACTCTTTCGTGGACAGTATCCTCGCCTATATGGCCAAGTCGTTCGTGGAGTCGGGAGACCGTCAGAGCCTCGTGGAGCTCCTCGCGATGCGCTGCCCGTACCTGATCGATGGGCCCAAGACCATCGAGTGTTTCCTGGCCGTGCGAGGCTGGAGGCTCAACGATCCCATACTCGTCCTCGGCGAGGCGTACGCGAAGTGTCGGGTTCCCGAGACTCGCCACGCCCTCGCCGCCTCCGCCCGCCGCGGATTCGCAGACCTCGGGATCCGCGGGAAAGACGACGAGGAATTCGTCAATAACGCCATGCGATGGTACGAGAAAGAGAAGGGCCATCTGATCGCCAACGACCTCTACTTCATGAACGAGATGACGCCTGGAGGAATCACCTTGGCCGACTCCTATGAAAAGTATCCGGGTTTATACGTCAACCCGCCGCCGACGAGAGAGCCGTTGTTCAGGAATCTGCTGGAAGGGCCGAAGAACCTGGGCGAAGATCCGGATCGCTAGTCGCGACGGATTCCCTCGGCGAATTCCGTCCATGTCGCGGCGTGCTCGGATCCGACGCGCTGGGAGAGACTCCCCGAGGAGACGGTCGCCGCTCCTTTGAACTCGGCGGCGCTCTTGGCGTCGGCATGGGCGATCGATGTCGTGGGCCGCTTCGCGAAGGCAACCTGGCCGATGCTCCTTCTACTTCCGCTGTGACTGATTGATGTAACCGAGTGTCTGATCCGAGGTCGGGAACGAGATGCGGGCGTGACGCGAGGAGGGGGCGGCAATGCGGTGCGGCAAATGCGGTGGGGAGATCCGGGGCGGCTCTGAAACGGGCGTGAGGTTTGGGGAGCGGCCGTGCGCCTCTTGGACGGCCCGACGCGTTCTCCTCGGGTTGTTTTCGTCCGGCTGGGTCGTGACGGCCGCCATTTCCGAGTTCTGGCACGCGCTGTACATCACGAGAATCCACGGGGTGGACTTCTCCCAGCAGACGAAGGTATTCTTCCAAACGCTGGAAAGAGACTACCTCTGGCCAAGTGAGCTCTGGTTCATGGGATCATGCCTCTGGCTCATCTTGGTGTTGTTCGTCTGGGCCTGGAAGCTCGCCGCTCACCTGGAGAGATCCAAGGCCCTCGCGGAAGCCCTCCGTACTCCCCCATGGGCGAGCAACGTCTGAGCGACTCCGATCGCCGTCGACGGGACGGGGAAACGGGGAATTCAGGTTGTCGCGTCCATTCCGGATCCTGGATCGAGAAGAGCGACAACAGAATAAACGCATATTATTGTTAATAAAAATGTATAATATGATTGCCTATTTTGGTTTTTCGCCATGGACGGAAAGGCGCTCGCGAACGACGATCGCGGCCTCCGTTCGGCGAGGTCCGATGGGACTTGGGCCTGGCGTTGCCTGATCTGGCGGTGATCTTACGAGTCAATGGCACTTTCACCGGCGCGCGTGCCCGCGTGTGGCCGGGGCGGGCTCGCGCGAACGCCATGACTTGTCCCACCTGGCCGAGCGCGATCCCTTGGGATTCTCCCTCTTGAGCCGGGGGAAGACGGCGTGGGGGTGAATCTGGGATAATCAAGGGCGTGCAACAAGACGTTCGCGAGGCGTGGCCGGGAGGGTCGTGGAGTGGCGGAATCGAGAAAGCACGGCGATCGAGGACCGAAGCGCGCCGGCGGCCGGCAGGCAGGCAGTGCGCGGCCGGGGGGCGCGCCAAGGGGTCCGATCGGGCTCGTGGAGTTTGGGCGGGGGCTCTTCGAGCTCGTCCATCCGCGAGGCGTGTGGGAGGTCGAGCTCGATTACCACGAGGGGATGGAGCTCTGGAAGGCGGGCGACCCCGAGTCCGCTCGCGATGCCTTGCGGTATGCGCTTTCGGCGTGCCAGGACAATCTCTGGGTGCACACGGCCCTGGGGCGGATCGCGCTCGAGGAATTCCGCGACCCCGCGCTCGCCGAGGGGCATTTCGGCTATGCGTTCGAGCTTGGCTCGCGGGCGATTCCGCCGGGGTTTCGCGGCCGATTGCCCCGCGGTCGATCGGCGAACATTCCGTTTTACGAAGCTCTCGAAGGGTTGGCGAAGAGCCTCGCGGCCCAGGGCCGCGAGCGCGAGGCTGGGCGGCTCCGAGAGCAGGCAGACCGGCTGGCGGGCGACCGCGCGGGCGCGGCCCCTCGAGACGGCTCGGCCTAGCCTCGAGCCTAGGATCGTCGGTCAGCGCGTCGCCCGACTTCACATTTTTTCGACTTGAGGGATTTTTCGGTCTTGCGACGTTCCGGCGATCGGGATAGAACCACCCCGGTCATGGGACTCGAAGGCCGTGGAAACAGCATGGTTTTCCGCATCGACCGGGTGACGAAAGGCTTGCCTGGCGGGGTGGGAAGATCGAGGTCTCCGCGGGTTTTGGGCTTATGAGAATCCAGATGCTCGCTCGGGGCGTGGAGGTCCTCGCCCCGGCGAAGATAAACCTGTTCCTCGAGGTTTTGGGTCGGCGATCCGACGGCTACCACGAGATCGAGACGCTCATGGTCGCCGTGGATTTACACGACCGCTTAACCTTCGAGAACGACCCCTCGGGCGCGATCGCCCTGGGGTGCGACGATCCGACCTTGCCGGTCAACGACCAGAATCTGGTTGTGCGAGCGGCGAAGCGTTTGAAAGCGGAGGCCGGCGGCCTCCATGGGGCTCGAATCGTGCTGGAAAAACGGATCCCGACGGAGGCTGGGCTTGGGGGTGGATCGAGCGACGCGGCGGCGACCCTGGTCGCGCTCGACAGGCTCTGGAACCTGGGCTTGCCCCCGGGGCGGCTAGACGAGCTGGCGGGCGAGATCGGCGGCGACGTTGCCTTCTTTCGCCATTCCCCGGCAGCCGTCTGTCGTGGTCGGGGCGAGGCGGTCGAACCCGTGTCGATGCCCAACCCCGTGCATTTCGTCCTGGTCCGCCCCCCCTTTGGCATGAGCACGGCCTTGGTCTATCGCCAGGTCGCCGTTCCCGATCGGCCGCGTCCCCTGGACGCGACCCTGCGGGCGCTCGAGGGAGGCGACCCGGTCGAGCTCGGTTCTCGTCTGTTCAATCGCTTGCAAGCCCCCGCCGAGTCGCTCCGCCCCGAGCTCGTTCGGGTCAAGGGCGCCTTGGCCGAACTGAGCCCTCCGCTTTGCGGCGCGCTCATGAGTGGCAGCGGCTCAACCTATTTTGGGGTGGGTCGCGATCTCGAGGCGGCATGCCACGCCGCCAGCATCCTCGAATCGCTCGGACTAGGATGGGTCCGGGTCGTGACCTCTTGCTCCCAAGCAGAGAACGCCTCGTAAAGGAGTACCGACCGGTGGAGATCACTGAAGTTCGCATCAAGCTCATGGAAGACGACTCGGGCAGCAACGAACGGTTGCAGGCCTTTTGCAGCATCACTTTCGACGACATGTTCGTCATCCGCGACCTCAAGATCATCGAGGGCGCCAAGGGATTCTTCGTGGCGATGCCGTCGCGCAAGTTGACGGATCGCTGCCACAACTGTCGTACCAAGAACCATCTCCGCAGTCGCTTCTGCAACCAGTGCGGCTGCCGTCTGGATGAAAACCGCGCGCTCCGCGACGCCGACGGCCGGGCCAAGCTCCACGCCGACATCGCGCACCCCATCAACCAGATGTGTCGCGAAAAGATCCAGGCCGCCGTCCTCTCGTCCTAAGCCGAGGAGCTCGAGCGCTCGAAGATGCCGGGCTACGTGTCACGTTACGACGACTACGAGACCGACGACTTCGACGTCCCGTTTGAAAACCACGGCATGGCCCCCAGCGCGGGCGTCGGCGATCCGCCGCTCCGTCGCGCCCCTCTCCGCGGCCACACCCAGCACTCGCGGGGAAATCAATCGGTCCTCCGCGGACCCCACGTCGCCGCCCGCAAGGAAGGCGCGATCGAGGGCGTCGGCGCAGACCATCATCACCACCATCACCACCGGGGCGACGCCCAGGGATTCGGCAACGGCCTCTGACCCCGACGGGTGCGACCGAGCGCCTCGCTCAAACGGCCACACAATCCATTTTATTACAGCCTCGCAACCGGAGTCATTCAGGCCCAGTTTAGCCCAGACGCCCAGTCCACCTTGTCTCTCGAACTCGATGACGGATGACCCACGTCGGGGCGAGGCCTTCCTCGCCCCGACCTTCCCTCCATCGCCGCCATGAACGACTCACACCCGCCCATCGACCATCCGTACGACCCAGTCCCGGCTCGAAAACCCAGGTCCTGCCCCCGCGCGATCGTCCGCATCCTCAAAATTCTCGTCATATCCTATGTTGGTTTGATCATGATCTTCTTCTTGCTCCAGACGTGGATCATCTTCCCCGGCGCGAGCACCCAAGGGCATTTAGACGCGATCCCCCACGCGGGGGCGGGCGCGACCGTGGTTTCGCTCACCACGCCGGACCACGAGCGGGTCGTCGCCCTTCACGCGATGGCGCTCGACGAGCACGGCCGCGTCGACCCGGGCGCCAAGGACCAGCCCACCTTGATCTTCTTCTATGGCAACGCCATGTGCCTGGCCGGCTCCGAGCCCCTGATCGACCGCTTCCGCCGCCTGGGTTTCAACGTCGTGTGCCCCGATTATCAGGGCTATGGCGCGAGCTCCGGCAAGCCCTCGGAAAAAGGATGCCAGGCGGCCGCGATGGCCGTGTATGACTATCTGGTCGACGACCAGGGCGTCGAACCCGGTCGGATCGTCGTCATGGGATGGTCCCTGGGAGGGGGCGTCGCCGTCGATCTCGCCGCCCGCCGACGGGTTGGCGGCCTGGCCGTTTTCTCAGCCTTCACCAGCGTGGTCGAGATGGCCCAGAAGCGGATGCCCATCCTCCCGGTCTCGCTCTTGCTCAGGCACCGCTTCGAGAATCTCAAGAAGATCCCCTCGATCACCGTTCCGACCCTGATCGGCCACGGCAAGGCCGACCCGATCGTTCCCTTCGCGATGGGTTTGAAGCTCGCCGGGGCGGCGGGCGGACCCGTCGAGACGCTCTGGGTCGAAGGGGCGGGGCACAATGACTTTTTCGAGACGGCCGGGCGCTCATTCGACGATGCGCTCAAGCGGCTCCGCGAGCAGGTTTTGCGACGGTGAGCCTTTCCACGATCACCGCCACGCGGCCGCCGCGGCGGCGAAGATGCGCAGCCCGTCGCCGTGCTCGCTCGTGGTCTCGCGGCGCGACCATCGCGGGTGCTGCCAGGGCTCGACGAAGCGTTCGGGGTGGGGCATGAGGCCCAGGATCCGGCCCGAGGGATCGCAGAGCCCGGCGACGCCGCCGGGCGAGCCGTTGGGATTGGCGGGATACGATTCGGTCGCCAAGCCGGCTCGGTCGGCATAGCGCAACACGATCTGGCCGCGCGCCGCCAGACGCTCGATGTCGGCGGCATCGGTTGTGAGAAACCGGCCCTCGCCGTGTGCGACGGGGAGCTCGATCGGCTCGGCGAACGGCACCAACGGGCACAGGCCTGGCGTGGGCGCGAGGTTGACCCATCGGGCCTCAAATCGGCCGCTCTCGTTATGCGCCAGTGTGGCCCGAGGTGCGGGCGAGCCGCCCGGCAACAGCCCCGCCCGGACGAGCACCTGAAAGCCATTGCAAACCCCCAGGATGAATCCGCCGCGATCGTGGAACCGCTCGAGCTCGGACGCCAGCGCGAGCTCGAGCCGCGTCGCCAGCATCCGGCCGGCGCCCAGGTCGTCGCCGTACGAAAACCCGCCGGGAATCGTCAGAATCTGGAACTCTCCGAGCCGGCCCGGGCTCTCGAGCAGGCGGTTCACATGAACGCTCTCGACGACGGCGCCAACCTTTTCCCAGGCGAATGCCGTCTCTTCGTCGCAGTTGGTTCCGGGCGCTCGCAAGACGAGTACGCGGGGATAAGGCATGGACAAGCCCTCTCTCAAGATCGTGATTCCCACCCCTCCAGCCATGAACACGGCTCGAAACGAACGATCTTCTCGCTCGCGAGCCCGCTCGACGCGGAAGGGCGCTACCCATGCGTGACAATCAATACGACGGGTCGTTCGAGCCAAACTGCGAAGCGTAGTCGGATTCCGAGCGATACGCCAGATTCCGCCGGAGCAGCTCCGACTCGTACACCTGCACCACGAAGTCGGCGGCGATCTTCAGTCGCGACGAGGTGCCCTTGGTCGGAAAATCGGCCGGCGAGCCGCGGCGGAATTCGGCGACGCCCACGTGCTTGGAGCGGCTCTTGACGTAGTTGATCCCCGGGATGCCGTCGGCGTCGCCGGAAATCAATAGCGCGATGTCATACGTGTCTTGGAGCGCGACCATGTCGACCGCCAGGCTGGTGTCGAGCCCCTTTTCATTCACCGTGTGGTGCAGCAGGTCGACCTTCCAGTGCCCCTCCTGGCGGATCTCCACGAAATCGGTGGCCGCCTGCACCCCATGATAAAACCGCTTCTTGCGATCAAGCGCCCGGCGCTTGCCCTCGTACCAGTCGCGGGTCTCGCTAAAACAAAGGTTCCACGCCTCCTCGACCCGGCGGTCCATCGGCAAATCGGGCATCCGCCGGCTCGCCCCCTCAAGATACGAATCACGCAGCCGCGGGTTCATCTCAAACCGGCCGCGCAGCCGGGCCTCGGCCTTGGGATCGTTCAAATCCCATTCGTCCATCTTGCCCACGACGTACCAGTAAATCCGCGAATGCTGCGCGGTCGGCCACCGCGCGCCCTCCGCGAACGTCCGGCCCCAATAATGCACGCTCTGCTCGAAGGCGTGCCGGTAAAACGCGCCGTAGTCGTCAACCCGAAGATTCAGATGCTTCAGCACCCCGTCCAGGTTCGAGCCGTCGACGAATGTCACGAATCGTAGCATGTAATCGTCCTTCATATTTTGTAATCATTAACAAAGTGTCGGCTCGGGCGTGGCCTTACCAACAGTTGGAACAAGCAGTCCAGGCAATGAATCAGGACCAATCGAGCGTCCTCTTCCATGCGGTCCTCAGATCCTCGAGCGTCGCCTCGAGAGCAGCGCGGCCGTCCAGGCCGGTCACGGTGAGAAGGGGGCACTCGTCGCTCGAGCGAGGTTGGGCGACGACGCCGATGGGCGCTGCCGGCATCCCGGCGAAGACCCGCGACAATTCGGGAAGCGCCTCGGGCGCGCATTCGACCAGGAATCGGGACGGCGATTCCGAGAACAAGATGGCGAAGTCGGCGTCGACTTCGAGATCGCGGGGGACGTCCTTGAGCTCGACCGACGCCCCCAGTCCGCCGGCCATGGCCATTTCGGCGAGCGCCACCGCCAGACCCCCTTCGGAAAGGTCGTGGCAGCTTTTGATAAGCCCGCCCCGCATCGCCGCGTGCAGAGTCTGAAAGATGTCCCGAGCGCGCTCGGGAACGACCACCGGCGCACGGCCCCCGGGGCGGCCGTGGACGGCCTGGTACAGAGAGCCGCCGAGCTCAAGCGCGGTCCAGCCCACGATCAGAATCACATTCCCCGCGGCCTTCAGGTCCATCGTGACACACCGCCGCGCGTCAGGAACCACGCCCATGGCGCTCACGAGCAGGGTCGGGGGGATCGAGAGCCGCCGGCCGTCGTGGGTGTATTCGTTGTTCAGGCTGTCCTTGCCCGAGATAAAGGGCGCTCGATAGGCGAGCGCCAGGTCGTGGCAAGCGCGGGCGGCGAGCACGAGCGCGCCCAGGTTTTCGGGGTTGTCAGCGCTTCCCCAGCAGAAGTTATCGAGCAGCGCGATCCGATCGGGGTCAGCGCCGACGGCGACGCAGTTGCGAATCGCCTCGTCGATCGCGCAGGCCGCCATGGCATACGGGTCGAGCCGGCCATAGCGCGGGTTCAAGCCGCAGGCCACCGCCAGCCCCCGAGTCGACCCCCGCACCGGCAGCACCACGGCCGCGTCGCCAGGGCCGTCGTCGTTCACACCCACCAGCGGCTTCAAGACCGTCCGCCCCTGGACCTCGTGATCATATTGACGGATGATCCATTCCTTGGAGCACACGTCGCCATGGGCCAGGATCGCCAGCAGATTGGCCCGGAAATCGACCGCGGCGGGCGCTTCGAGCGGCACGGGGGCGGGGGGCGTATAACGCGCCTCGCGAACGACCTCCGGCCGGCCGTCGTGGAGGAAATCCATCGCGAGATCGGCGACCTGACGACCCTCGTATGCGAGCTCGAGCCGCCCGGTCGGCGTGAACCGTCCCAGGACCGTGGCCTCGACGTCCTCGGCCTGGCAAAGCGCGTGAAACTCCGGCCAATGTTCGGGCGGCACCGCCAGCACCATCCGTTCCTGGGCCTCCGAGATCCAGATCTCGGTATATGAGAGCCCCTGATACTTGAGGGGCGCTCGCTCGAGATCGACGCGCGCCCCGAGCTCGGCGGCCATCTCGCCCACGGCCGAGCTGAACCCCCCCGCGCCGCAGTCGGTGATCGCGTGGAACAAACGGCGGTCGCGCGCCTGCAGCACGACGTCGAGCAGTTTCTTCTCGGCGATCGCGTCGCCGATCTGAACGGCCCCGCCCGACACGACGTCGCTCTCGGCCGTGAGCTCGGCCGAGCTGAACGTCGCGCCATGAATCCCGTCGCGACCCGTTCGGCCCCCCACCGCCACGATCAGGTCGTCGGGCTCGACCCGTTTCTCGGCCATACCCCGCGGCAGAACCCCCACCGACCCGCAAAACACCAGCGGATTGGCCAGATAGCCAGGGTCCACGGCGACCGCGCCGTTGACCGTCGGGATGCCCATCCGATTGCCATAGTCGCGAACCCCGGCGACCACCCCCTTCAAGATCCGCTGAGGATGGAGCACCCCCCGAGGCAGCGTCGCGAAATCCTGCTCGAACGGGGCCGTGCAAAAAACGTCGGTGCTCAGGATCGGCTTCGCCCCCAGCCCCGTCCCCAGGATGTCGCGGATCACCCCCCCCAGCCCCGTATTCGCGCCGCCGTAGGGGTCGAGAGCCGAGGGATGATTGTGCGTCTCGACCTTGAAGCAAACGTCGTGCTCGTCGTCGAACCGGATGACGCCGGCGTTGTCCTTGAACACGCTCACCAGCCAGTCGAGAGCCAGATCCTGAGTCGCCTTGAAGATCGTCGATTTGAGTAAGTTCTCGATGATCTCGCCCTCAAACGAGATCCGCCCCTTGAGCGTCTTGTGCGAGCAATGTTCACTCCAGGTCTGGGCCAGGGTCTCGAGCTCGACGTCGGTGGGCTCGCGGCCAAGCTCGGTGAAATGCCGCTGGATTGTTTGCATCTCGGCGAGCGACAGCGAAAGCCCCCCCTCGCGCGAAATCCTCATGAGCGCCTCGACGTCCAACCCACGGAGCGCGACCACGACACGCGTGAACGCATAAGTGTGCCCTTCGCCCAGGCTGGCGAGCTCGATCGCGCCATACGCGGCTTGTTCGACGGCGTCGTTCTTGAGCACGCGATCGACCAGGCTCTTGATCAGCTCGACCGGCCCGTGAATGCGGTGGGTGCGGATCGAGCGCGCCTGCTTGACCGGGCAGCCGAGCTCCGCCAGGAGCGCCTGAGCGCTCTCGGCTTCGGGGTCGGTGACGCCCGGCTTGGGGAGCACGTGGACGACAGCGCCGTCTCCGGGCCACGGCGACGCGGCCGGTCGAAGAGCCAGGGTCTCGACGACGGGGTCGACCAAACCCCTGCGCGCGGCCTGATCGAGCTTTTCGACCGAGGCCGGCCCTTCGACCAGGAAGCCCCGCCCGCTCGCGATCGACCACGAATCGCCCAGGCCGGCCAGGGCGGCCTCATGGGCCAGGCGAAGGCCGGCCTTGTCGCCGCGGCCGGGAGCGTCTTCGATGAAAAGATGCCAGAGCATGATGTTTGAACAAGCCCAGGGTTTGTAGGAAGACAAGTACCAAGATCCCGCCCCGCGAGCCGGTGGGCCGTTGCTGGAGAGGGCGCCAAATCGAGATTCAATCGCGAGATCAAGAAGTCAGGTCGGAACACAAGGCGGAGGCAAGGCGGCTAGCGAGGGAAGTACGCGATGTCAGCGTCTATTTCGCGCGGTCGGAGTCGTAGCGGTCCCTGCGTTCCTTGGCGCGTTCCCAGCATTGGAGGATGGCCTGTTCGTCGTCGGTCATGAGGGCGAACTTGAAGGCGTCGAGCCGTTCCTGCATCTGGCCGATCGCCTTGAGCAGGGGACCGCGGTTGTCGCGAAAAATCGCCGTCCAGAGGGCGGCGTCGGCGGCGGCAACGCGTGTGCCATCCTTGTAAGCGCCGGCGGCCAGAGCGAGCCAGTCGCCGGGGACCGACGCCGCGAGGGCCGACGCCACCGCGTGCGGCAGGTGGCTGGTGTAGGCCAGGATCTCGTCATGTTCGCCCGGCGCCAGGTGCATGACCCGGCAGCCCAGGCCCGACCAGAACGCCTGCGCCCGCGCCAGCCGGTCGGGTCGACTGCGAGCGCCTGGGGTCACCACGCAAACCCGGTCCTGGAAGAGGTCGGCCCGCGCGTGATCGGCCCCGCTTTGCTCGGAGCCGCACAGCGGGTGCGCTCCGATGAATTTGTCCGCGGCCAGCGGGTGCCGCTCGATCTCCTCGACCAGCCTGCGCTTGACGCTCCCCGCGTCGGTCACAAGCGCGTCGGGCGGACACGCCTCGGCGACCATCCGGACGGTCTCGGCGATGCGGTCCACCGGCGTGCAGACGACCACCACGTCGGCCGCGGCGACCGCGCGCGCCAGATCGGTCGTGCCGCGATCGATCGCGCCCCGCGCCCTGGCCCGCTCGAGTGCGTCCTTGTCTCGTCCCACGCCCACGACCTCCGACGCCAGACCACGCGCACGAAGCGCGAGCCCGATCGACCCGCCAATAAGACCCACCCCCACGACCGCGACGGCACCCATGACAGTTTGAAGCCTCGATGCCCGCCGGTGTTCGTACGACCCCGCCCTGGACGATCCGGCTGCCTCGCCGCGGCCGACCCCAAACACGACCTTAACCTAAGTTTAACGATCCCTCGCCCCGGTTACGAGACCGACCCGGCCAAATCCTGGCGAGGAGACGCGACCGAGAGGGTTTGCCGTCCCAGGCGGACCCCTTCCGCCACCGCGCACGACGCTGAGCGTTCCAATTCCGAATGTCGTTTCCTGGCCTGGCACTGCGTGGCGCTCATGGCAGTTTTATGGCAAGTTTTCTGTGCTTCCGACACCCCCCGACGGGCCAAATCGGCCTTAATGCAACCCTCGAACACCCCGAAAACCGGGTTTTGGCGGCTTGAGTGCCATGCCATCGCCACTCGACCGGCCAGATCCTGGCGTGCGAAAGACGTCATGGCGCGGATTCCCTGAGCAAGCTGGTCGAAACCCGCCGCGTCGGGCGCGGCTTTTCGGGGTGGAGCCGACCGACGCCCGGTACACGTTTGCCGGAGACGAGGCTGAGATGAGCGAGCGTTTTCGCAAGACCCGCGGCGCGACGTAGGTGCCGGTAAACCGCGCCGGCCCGAGAAACCGTCGCGTGCGTCGAGCGACCCTGGTTCACGCTCAGCGCCCACTGGCCTCGCGCGCTCTTTTCGGTATCTCGTACCGCACCGACCTGAGGCTTCCCTGATTACACTAACGCCGGTTTCGGTTCCCGTTACTGGAACCGCCCTCGAATTGTCGGATCCCTCGGCGCAACTGACATGAGAAAAACGAGTTAAAATTTCGAGAAAAAGTTTCTGGCCTTCCATTGTGGCGCGCTCGTGGGGCGTATTCTGGACCCGGGCGCGGGCTCGCTGTCACGGGCAAGATTCCGGCCGGCCTGACCGACTCATCCCTGAACGACTCGAGCGCTCTCGCCGATAAAAAGCGTGCCTGCATGACCGCGCGTCAATGAGCGCAAAACGAAAAACGGCGGCCGAATTAATGGCTGAACTCCAGGACGATCCTGAGGTTCGGCGACGGGAGATCGAAGCGGATCAAAAACGCCAGTTACGTGAGCAGACATACTCCCGGTTGCTGGAGCCATTTGTAGCCAAGCTTCAGGAGCTTGGATTGCAAGGTGCGTCGCTGCACGAGATCGTGCGGAGATTTGCCCCCCTCCGCAATGAAGCTATTGAAGTTTTGCTTTCGGCGCTTGTGGAATTGAACGATGCGAGGGCAAAGGAGACCGTGGTTCGTGCCCTGGGTGCTGCAAGAACACCGTTTCGCGTAGAGGGGATGGACAGGCATGTGTCCGAGCCGTTGCCGGAGGAGATGCTAGAGGGGATGCTAGAGGGGATGGACAGGCATGGGCATGTGTCCGAGCCCCCGAGTTCCCATGGCACCTCCGGCTCTAATGGCATCGGCCCGATCGCTCAGAGCGATGAGTCAAAGGCGTCTCGACGAGGCATCACGGCTCCGAATGCCCCGATTTCCGGGCGAAGACGGCCCGAGACACGATCACTCGCCCCCAGAGCGCGGGGAATCTCCGGCTCG
>DAIDHE010000035.1 GCA_027459775.1 Planctomycetales bacterium
GACGCGGGCTGGCCGAGCGCCCATGCGAGCCGGCTTTGCCAGGAATTCGACCGCTGGCTGCGCGATCCCGGCCGGCGTTACAACCCGGGCGCGACAGCCGACCTCGTCGCGGCCGCCTTGTTCGCGGCCTTGCGAGATGGCAAGATCAAGACGCCGCTCGACCCGCACGGCTGGCGCCTGCCAACGTAGGGCGGCTCGCCCCAAGGATACCCCGGTCATGCCCGCCTCTCGCTTCATGGTTCGCGTTACCAAGGATTACCTGGTCTTTTGTTCGGGACATTTCATCACCTATGACGGCGACCACTGCGAGCGATTGCACGGGCACAACTACCGCGCCTCGGTCGAGGTCGAGGACGAGCTCGACGGCAACTCTTACGTCGTCGATTTCATCGCGCTCAAGGACATGACCCGCGCGATCGTCGACGAGCTCGACCACCGGATGCTGCTCCCCACCGTGAACCCGCGCATGACGCTCACGACCGAGGGCTCCAACATTCGCGTGGCGTACCGCGATCGCTACTGGAGCTTCCCGCGCGACGAATGCGTGCTCTTGCCGATCGCCAACACGACGGCCGAGCTCCTGGCCGACTACATCGCCTCGCGCCTGAGCGCCAAGCTCGGCGCCCGCATGGCTCGGCCGCCCCGCGTCCTGCGCGTCGAGGTCGAGGAGAGCTTTGGCCAATCGGCCCAGGTCGAATGGCGGTCCGAGGACAAGCCGGGGCAAGCGACGCCGTAGGACGGCCGCCCCGGGATGCTGGGCTCGGCGGACCCATGCATCTGGTCGCGCCTGATCCGTTGGCACGATCCGGCGGTCGTGATAGAATCGTTTCGAGAAGGAGAATACAGCTTATGACGATTCAATTACCCAATGATTTGGAAAACTCGGTGCGCGCCGCCGTCCAGAGTGGCCGTTTCGCGTCCATCGATCATGCGATGGCCGAGGCCGTCCGCTTGTTGCTGAGTGAGCTCGCCGTGGGGCGCCAGACGGCGGACAAGTCGGCCAATCCCGGCCCGGGATCGATCGGCGCGATGCGCGAGGATGCCGATTTGCTCGACCAGGCCGTCGCGCACGCCATGAAGGTCAGGGAGGAGCGGCCTTGGCGGCTGAGCAGCATTGAATAAGGCCCTTCTCGACACCGACATTTATTCCGAAGTCCTCAAGGCCATCGACCAGACCGTGAGCCGCAACGCCGCCGCGTATCGGCAGGCTCAAGGCCGGCTGTCGTTCTCGGTCGTCACGGTGATGGAGATCATTCAGGGCTTACGAAAGGTTGGCGCTTCGCCGAAACGCATCCAAGCATTCCGCGACGCCATCCTCCCCGAGGAAATCCTGCCCTTCGATCAAGATGCCGCGGACTTGGCCGGGCAGATTGCCGGCGACCTCGATCGCGTCGGCCGTCCCATAGGCCGCTGCGACCCCATGATCGCGGCGATAGCCCTCAGGAACGGCTTGGAGCTTGTGACAGGCAACACCTCCCATTACCAGCGCGTCCAACAACTCGGCTATCTCATAAGCTTGACAAACTGGCGCATCTGATTCGTATTCGCCGGCATCGAAACCGTGTTGGGAACAACGATCGTCGTCCGAGATAGTGCGTTGTCGACCCCGGGGATCGGGGATGACTCAGGGCGCACTGGACATCCCCGGAGACGAACGGTTGGTCCAGTAGCGCGGCCTTGCGACGCCCTGGTTGCCTGGACTACCGTCGCGGGCCAGATCGCCCACTTGCCTATCTCTTACAAGCCGCCCTCGATTTGCCCGAGCTCGGCGCGGCCGATCCGGCCGTCGTGAAATGCCGACGCGACCAGGACGGCGGCGGCTCCGAGGCGTTTCGCGGTCGCGACTTGCTCGATCGAGGCGATCCCACCTCCCAACGCCAGCTCGAGGTCGGGCCGGCGACGGCGAATCGCTTGCAAAAGGTCGATCGAGGCCAGCCCTTCCCCGGTTCCCACGCGGGCCAGGTCGAGCAGCAGCATGCGCCCGACCCCGCGATCGACGGCGTGATCCGCGATGGCGAGCGGATCGGAGCTCGGCCACGCGGCCGACGCGGCCATGCGCGCACGGCCATGATCGAGGTCGAGGCTGAAAACCACGCGCTCAGCACCCGCCAGGTCCACGATCTCCGCCAGCGCGCGCGGTCCATCGACCGTCTCAAGACCCACCACGATCGTCGCGTTCAAGGCCAAGAGACCCTCGATCGACGCCGCGTCGCGCGAACCCGAATCGATCCACAAACAACAATTCGTTTGTGATATAAGATGTGAGTATAAATAGCTATGATCTGCGTCTCCGGCGATGGCGTCGAGATCGGCGAGATAGAGCGATCGCAGGCCGAGAACCTCGTGGAACGCCCGTGCGAGCGCGAGCGGGTCGGGGTCGGGGTGCAAAACGCTGGCGACCGGCCGATAATGGGCGCGGCGGCCCGCGACGGCGTGGACCGCTCGTCTATCCTTGACGTCCAGAACCGGGATCACTTGAAAGGAATTCGTCGGCATGGGATTGGGCCGGTCGCTCTCGGTCTTGGTCTTCGAATGGGTGACGGGCGGCGGCCTGGCCGGAAGCGAGCTTCCTCCGTCATGGGCCGCCGAGGGCCGCGCCATGCGCTCGGCGATCGCGGCCGATTTCGCCAGCGCCCGCTCGGCGGGCGAGCCAATTCGCGTGCTCACGACCCTCGACGCGCGGTTGGACGAACCATCGGAACCCTGGGAGGTCGTGCGGATCGGGCCCGGCGCGGTCGAGCGCAGGCTCGCCCAGCTCGCCGCGACGGTCGATTGTATCGTGCTCATCGCTCCCGAGACGAATGGAGTTCTCGCGGATCTCACGCGCGGGCTCGAAACGTCGCCCGCGCGGCTCATGGGTTCAACGGCGGATGCCGTGGAAGCCACCGCCGACAAGGCGCGCCTGGCCGCGATCCTGCAAGCGAAGGGCGTCACGACTCCACACACCCGAATCGTCGACCCGCGCGAATCACTGCCACCAGACGCGACCTATCCCGCCGTGCTCAAACCGATCGACGGAGCAGGCTCGCTCGATACGTTCCTGGTTCGCGGTCCGGACGACCGGCCGATCATCCCCGCCGCGATAAGCCAGGCGATTCTTCAGCCGCGGATCGCGGGGCAAGCCATGAGCGCGAGCTTTCTCGTCGATCAGAGCGGTCGATCGTCCCTGATCGCCATGGGCCGCCAGCGCATGGCGATCGTCGACGGCCGGTTCCTGTACCAGGGGGGCGAATTGCCCACGCCGCTTCCGGAAGCAAAAATGTTGCTCATACAAGCACTCGATGCCGTTCGCGGATTGCGCGGATTCGTGGGCGTGGATTTTCTCTGGAATCAGGATCGGGAACAGGCGACGATTCTCGAGATCAATCCCCGGCCGACGACGTCTTACGTCGGGCTCGCGCGGGTGTTGCCGCCGGGTTATCTGGCGGAAACGTGGCTCGAGGCGATGGAAGAATCGGGGGATGGGTCGCTCAAGATCGATCGATTCGCGGGACTCATCGGGGATGCGCCCGCGATCGCGTTTGCCGCGGACGGTTCGATTCGGGAGCAGAGAGGATGGTCATGATCGGGATGTCGTCCCTGGAACCGGGCCCGTGGCTCGCGCTTGACGTTGGGGGGGCGAATCTCAAGCTCGCCCACCAGGCCGGCCCCGCGCGGAGCGTGCCGTTCGAGGTCTGGAAGCGGCCCGCCGAGCTGGGCCGGGCGATCGCCGCCGCGGCGGCGACCGTTCCGGCGTTTGGCCGGGTCGCGCTCACGATGACGGCCGAGCTGTGCGACTGTTACGCGACCAAGGCCGCCGGAGTGGGGGCGGTGCTGGACGCCGTCGGCGAGGCCGCGCGGGGCGCTCCGGTCGTGGTCTGGGGGGTCGACGGCGTGTTTCACACCGTCGACGCCGCGCGCGAGCGCCCCGCCCTGGTCGCGGCCGCCAACTGGCTGGCGCTTGCGACCGTGGCCGCCCGGCTGGTCGCGCCCGCATCGGGCGTCTTGATCGACATCGGCAGCACCACGACCGACGTGATCCCGCTCGACCAGGGCGCTTCGGCCGCTCGGGGTCGCAGCGACGTCGAGCGCTTGCAAAACGGCGAGCTGGTCTACGCTGGAGTGCGTCGAACGCCGCTCTGCGCGCTGGCCGTCGAGATCCCCTTTCGAGGACGGCCCACCGGGCTGGCGGCGGAAATCTTCGCATCGACGCTCGACGTGTATCTGATCCTCGGTAACATCCCGTCCGCCCCGGCCGACCTGTCGACGGCCGACGGCCGGCCCGCGACACCGGCCGCCGCGCGCGACCGCCTGGCCCGGATGATCTGCATGGATCGCGACGGCTTCACCGAGCAAGACGCTCTCGAATTCGCCCGAGCCGCCGATCGGGTCTTGCTCGACCGCCTTGCGATCGCGCTCGACCGCGCTTGCTCCTCCACCATCGGCCGGCCCGCCGCGGCGGTCGTGTCGGGGTCCGGCGAGTTCCTGGCCCGACGCCTGGCCGCGCGGGCCATCGAGCCAGGCGCGGCCGTCGTGAGCCTGCGCGAAGCCTGGGGATCGGCCGCCTCTTCGGCCGGATGCGCCCATGCCTTGCTCGTGCTCGCGATGGAATCGGCCGGCGAGCAAGAACATTCCTCCGCGGCCGAGACCTCAAACTCATGACAACGCCAGGCTTCACGGTGATCAAGGTCGGCGGCAGCCTGTTCGATCTTCCCGACCTCTCTTTCCGGTTGAACGCCGTGATCGCCGAATTCGGCCCCCGGGTGCTCATGGTCGCCGGCGGTGGAAAGGTCGTCGACGTCGTTCGTGAGCTCGATCTTCGCCATCAGCTCGGCGACCAGACGGCTCACGACCTGGCCCTGTTCGGGCTCGACTTCACGGCCATGCTGCTCACCGCCTTCTTGCCCGAATGCGCCCTGATTTCGCGGCCGATGGAGCTTGAGCTCAACTGGGCGGGCGGGCGGATCCCGGTTCTCAAGCCCGCGCTGTTTCTCGACGGCTTCGATCAACCTCGGGCCGACGCACTTCCGGCGAGCTGGCGAATCACGTCGGACTCGATCGCCGCGCGGGCCGGCGTGATCCTGGGCGCGGACCGGCTGATCTTGCTCAAGAGCGCCAGCCTGCCCCTGGGCGCCACCATCCACGACGCGGCCTGGCGGGGTTTCGTCGACCCTTGTTTTCCCGAGGTCGCGCGGACCATCGCCCATGTCTCGTACATCAACCTGCGCGATTCCCCCCGCGCCGTCCTTAAGCTCTCCTCCGATTCTTGACGATTCGCTCGACCGGGGTCACAATCCGGCTTTGGAGTGCGCGCCCTGGCAAGCGAAACGTTCTCAACCGCGGCCCTCGTCTCGAGTCAACCTGATGTCGCATCTTCGTCTGGTCGCGGTCGGTCGACCCGAGCTTGCCGCTTTTCCCATCACCCAGCGGCTCAGGAGCCAGCTCGTCTATTTCATGGCCAACCCGGGCGCCCACGGCGTGCCCACATTGGCCGAGGACGAGTATTTTCTCCCCAAGGCCGACGTCAAGCGGTGGCTTGACGAAGGTGTGTTTTCGCTGGTCTCGCCGCTCGATTCGGCCAACGAGACCGAGGTCGAGCTCAGCGAGGAGCAAGAATCGCTCTTCGAGTGGCTCAAGCGGCATCAGATCGAGCACATCCGGGCGGTCGAGTAAGCCGGCTCAGGCGAGGATGGGCGTGACGATCTCGCCATGGACGTCGGTCAGGCGCATGTCGCGCCCGCCGAAACGATACACCAGTCGTTTGTGGTCGATGCCCAGCAGGTGCAGCATCGTGGCGTGGAGGTCGTGGATTTCGACCTTGTCATGGACGGCGTGATAGCCGTAATCGTCGGTCGCGCCATGGACGACGCCCCCCTTGACGCCGCCGCCGGCGAGCCAGATCGTGAATCCGAAGGGGTTGTGGTCGCGTCCATCGGTTCCCTGGGCCATCGGCGTGCGGCCGAACTCGCCGGCCCAGACGACCAGGGTGCTCTCGAGCAGACCACGGGCCTTCAGGTCGGCGAGCAGCCCGGCGATCGGCTGGTCGACGGCGTGGGCGTTATTCTGGTGGCCCGTTTTCAGCCCCGAGTGCTGATCCCAGCGGTCGCCGCCGACGCTGGGGCAGAGCAGCTCGACGAACCGAACTCCGCGCTCGACCAGCCGCCGCGCGATCAGGCATTCGCGGGCGTAGATCTGGGTCGGCGGATAGGGGTCGTCAAAGCCATAGAGCTTGAGCGTCGCCCGGGACTCGCCGTGAATGTCGAGCAGCTCGGGGACCGCCGACTGCATGCGGAAGGCGAGCTCGCCGTTGGCGATGGCGGCCTCGAGCGCATCGTGATCGCCCATCCGCCCGAGCACGCCGCGATCGAGCGCCCGCGCGAGCTCGAGCTTGCGGATCTGGAGCTCGCGGGTGCGTTCGGCGGGGGCGATGTTCGCGACCGGCTCACCCGCGGCCTTGAACAGCGACCCCTGATAGGCCGCAGGCAAGAATCCGCTGTTGAAACAGTCCATGCCCCCGGGCGGAATGAGCCCGCCGTTCAAGACCACGAACCCTGGCAGGTCGCGGGATTCGCTGCCGAGCCCATAGGTCGCCCACGCCCCCTGGCTGGGCCGGCCCTGAAGCCCACTGCCAGTGTGCAGAAAATAATTGGCGGCCGTGTGCTCCGAGAAATTCGAGACCATCGAGCGCACGACCGCCAGGTCGTCGACCATCGCCCCGACGTGGGGAAACAGGTCCGAGACCGGCGTTCCGCTCGCGCCGCGGGGGTGGAATTTCCAGGGACTGCCGAGCACGGCCCCGACGTTGTTGAACTGGGTCGGATGGGTCTTGACCGCGATCGGCTTGCCATGCTCGCGGGTGAGCCGGGGCTTGGGGTCGAAGGTGTCGACCTGCGACGGACCGCCATCCATATACAAGAAGATCACGCTCCGAGCCTTGGCCGGAAAATGCGGCTTGCGCGACCCCGTCTCATCCGCGCCTTCGGCCGGCTCGCTCTCGAGGGCGGCGAAGGCCAATGCCCCAAAACCGCTCGCCGACCGCAGCAGCATGTCGCGCCGGGTGAGCCCCCGATCGATGAAGCGACCACAATGCATGCCGGCCTCCAGACCAGGGCGGATCACTCGATAAAAAGGAATTCTTTAGTGTTCATTAATACATGACATAGATCGGCCCAGCCCTCGCGCACGGACGCGCCGGTCTGCGCGCGGCCCGCCAGAAACGCGAGCGCGGCCTGGGCCTCGTCGTTGGTCGCCGGGCGGGCGAAGGCCGTCTGGTAGAGGCGGTCGAGCCGCGTGCGATCGGAGCGTGGTGGAGATTCCAACGCGCGGTCGGCCCACTTCCGGGAGGCGCTCGCCACGAAGGGATCGTTCATGAGCGCGAGCGCCTGCGCCGGCACGTTCGAGCGATTTCGCCGCCCCATGGTCGCGAACGGAACCGGCATGTCGAAGGCCAGCAAGAACGGATCGAGAAAGTTGCGCCTGACGGCCAGATAAAGGGTTCGCCTGCCCCCTCCATCGAGCGGGCCGGAAGCGGCCGGCCGGCCGCGCCCCTCCATGAACGGGGTCAAATGCACGGGGACGCTCGGCCCTTCCATCGCCGGGTCGAGCCGACCCGACACGCTCAGGATCGTGTCGCGGATCGCCTCGGCCTCCAGGCGCCGCAGGTTCATCCGGTGCAGGTACACGTTGCCAGGATCGAGCCGCTCGAAGCGCTCGACAGGGGTGCTTGCCATGCGATAGGCGCTCGAGCTAACCATCAAGCGGTGCAGATGTTTCATCGACCACCCGCTGGCGACCAGCTGGGAGGCCAGCCAGTCGAGCAGCTCGGGGTGAGAGGGCTTCCGGCCCATCGCGCCGAAATCGTCGGGCGAGGCGACCAGTCCCTCGCCGAAGTGCTGCCGCCAGATTCGATTGACCAGGACGCGGGCCAGGAGCGGGTTGGCCGCGGGGTCGACCATCCGCCGAGCCAGGTCGAGCCGGCCCAGGGCCGAATCCCGCGTCGCCGGCTCGAGCCCGCCCAGGATCTGCAAAAACCGCCGCGGGACGAGCTCGCCCAGCGTCCTGTAGCTGCCGCGGATGTGGACGTGCTCATCGATTTTGGTGCCGTCGGCGGCCGCGAGCGCGAGCGTGGGGCGGGCAAGCTGGGCGTGGGCCGTCCGCGCCTGGGCGATCGCCCCGGAGAGGGCCAGGGCGCGCGCGGGATCGGACGACTCGAGCGCCGTCACGACGGCTTGTAAATCGACCGCGGGCCGGCTGGGGGTTCGTTCGGTCTCCGCGGAGGGGACGGGGACGTCGGAAAATCGGATCTCGTCGACCGCGACATAGCCCTGGCCGCCCTCGAGCCTTGTGTTCGCTCCGTTGAAATCGGCGACCGTGCCGTCGGCGATCTCGAGGTAGGCCGTCTGGCCTTTCCACATCTCGAGATCGAGGGTCAGCCACCGCCATTGGTCGCCGTATTC
>DAIDHE010000040.1 GCA_027459775.1 Planctomycetales bacterium
TGTGTTCGCGGCTGGGGTCTGCCTGGGCCTGGCGGTCCTGGTGAAGCAAGTCGCGATCGTCCAGGCCCTGCCGGCGGTCCTTTTTCTTGTGGCGAGGCGCGACGTTGATCAAGCCGCCAGGGCCTCGCTCGCGCGGCGGGCCGCGGACGTGCTGGCGCTGGCGCTGGGGGTCGCGGCAACGGCCGGCGCGGCCGCGCTGGTGCTGACTCTTCAAGGCGCGGGGGCCGCGGCGTTTGACGATATCTTTCGCTATGGGAGGGCGCTCGCGACCGATACGCTGCCCGAGCCGGGCGCTCCCTCGCCCCTGATCCACTGGCTGACCGGCAACGCCGATCCCCGGGGACGACTCCCCTGGCCGTTCGGATCGACCGATTACCTCGTCTGGTGGGGTTCCGGAAGTTGGCCCGCGTTCCTGGCGTCCGTCCCCGCAGTCTTATATCTGCTTTTCCGCCGCGGAAGCTCGAGCGCGCGGCGGCTGGCGGCGGGCTGGACCCTGGCCGCCGGGGCCGAGGTCGTGCTGCCAGGGCTGTACTGGCCGCACTATTACCTACTCCCCACGCCAGGCGTCGCGATCGCCCTCGCCGTCGCTCTCGCCGACGCGGCCGGGCTCTTGTTCGCCCACGCAACTCGCCGCCGGCTCGCGCCTGCGATCGCGGTCATCGGGCTGGCGACGGCCTGCGCGGGCGAGACGTATCTCCAGGCGCGCGATTATCTCTGGGTCGCGCCCGAGGAGTTGACGATCCGCTACAAGGGGGGCCGGCAGTGGGTCGTCTTGCGTACCATGGGTCGCCAGCTCGCCGCCCGCGCGAGGCTCTGGCGCGACCCTCGGCTCTACATCTGGGGATGGCAGAGCCCGCTCCATTTCTATAGCCGGCTCGACAGCCCAACGCGGCATTTCTTCGTCGACAATCTCTTGCGCGATCAGGCCGACCGCGATCACTCCCTGATCAAGCCCCGGACCGAGGAGATCGCCAGGGCGCTGCGCGCGCACCCGCCCCCGCTCATCTTCACCGGCTATCCGCCGTTTCGCGAGCTCAGGGCAATCCTGGATGAGCGCTATCTGCCGTCGTCGACCTGGCGTGGTCTGTGGATCCTGCGCGAGGACTACGGCCGATTCGAGATCGAGGGCGAAGCCGAGCACGGCGTCACCGGGCCGCGAGCCCCGCGGTGAGTCGTTCGTCGACGATCGCCTCGTATCGCGATCGAAGGTCTTCCATGATGGCGTCCCAGCTCTGTTCGAGGGCGTACTGCCGGGCGGCGTGGGCCAGATCGGTGCGAAGGGCAGCGTCGTCGACCATGCGAATGAGGGCGGTCGCAAACGCATCGGGAGGGCTGGCGGGGTCGACGAGAAGGCCCGTCCGCCCCGCCTGGACGGTCTCGCCCACCCCGCCAGCCCGAATCGCGGCCACCGGCAGACCCGACGCCATCGCCTCCAGCACCACGTTGCCAAAGGTCTCGGTGAGGCTCGTCATGGCAAAGACATCGGCCGCCGCGTAATGGTCGGCCAGATCCTCGCCCTGCCGATAACCGGCGAAGACCGCGAAGCCGCGGGTGCGCTCTTCCAGATCCCCCCGCGCGGGGCCGTCGCCCACGATCAGCATTCGCGCACGCGGTCGATGCTCGGCCACGATCGCCAGCGCATCGCCCAGATGGACCACGTTTTTCTCGACCGCCAACCGCCCGACATGGCCGATCACCAGGTCATCGTCGTGAAACCCGAGGGCGCTTCGCACCGCCCGCCGGCCCGGCCGGTCGGGACGAAAGAGCGTCGCATCGACCCCGCGCCGCCATAACGCCAGCCGCTCAAAACCAAGCGCGTCGAGCTCGGCGATCGTGGACCGTGACGGGACGTAGGTCTCTCTCGTCCGGCAATGAAACCAGCGCAGGTATCCCACGATGATCGATCGCGCCCAGCCCACATAATAATGCCGTGAATACTGGTCGAAATTCGTGTGAAAGCTCGAGACGACAGGGTATTGGCGGCGGATCGCGTGCCGCAGCACGGCGAGCCCGAGCGTGGCCTCGGTGGCGATGTGGACGAGATCGGGCCGGAACTGATCGATGGCCTCGCGCACCCGGTTGAACGGGGGCAGGGGGAGATGGAGCTCGCGATAGAACGGAACCCGGAACGCGCGTACGGCGACAGCGCGCGGATCGGCCTTCGCGCCGTAGTCGGGATGGATGAGCTGAACCTCGTCGCCGCGGTCGGTCAAGACGCGGACGAGCTCGCCCAAGGTGCGCGAGACGCCGTTGACCTGGGGAAAGTACGTCTCGGTGACGATGGTGACGCGCATGCGGCAAGACGCCTCAAGGCCCTGGACGAAAACCTCGCCCGCACGAGCAAGCGAACCCGGCGCGCCCGCCCATGGCACCATACCAAACCGGCCGACCCGCTCCCAGGGGCCGAGTGACCGGACACGTCGCGCCAACCGTGGTGCGTGAGCGTCGCTTCTCTTGCTCGCGGCCGTGCAACGTGCGAAAATTCAGCCTGACGAGCACGGCGGAGAAGCATTCAGTCGAGAAACGAGGAGGCGTGGCCATGAAGGAGAATCCAGTCAAGCGGGCGCTCAAGGCGGGGAAGCCGCAGGTGGGGACGTGGCTCTCGCTGGGGAGCATTGCGGCCGCGCGCTTCATGGCGCGCGCCGGCTATCCGTGGCTGACCGTCGACATGGAACACACCCACGCCGACATCCAGACGGCCGCGTTCATGTTCGCGGCCATCGCCGACGCCGGCTGCGTGCCCCTGGCTCGGGTGCCAACCGGAAAACATGAATTCATCAAGATGGTTCTCGACTCAGGCGCGATGGGGATCGTCGCGCCCATGGTCATGGACGCGGCCGAGGCCCGATCGATCGTGGCCGCTTGCAAATACCCCCCCCACGGCAACCGCTCGGTCGGCGGCGGCATGCACGCCCTGAATTACGCCGCGACCGCCGAGGAATACTACAAGAAAGCCAACGACGAAATCCTGGTGGTCATCCAGACCGAGCACATCGCCGCCGTCGAGATCGCCGACGAAATCTATTCCACCCCCGGCCTCGACGCTGTCTTCGTCGGGCCCAACGACCTCGCCTACTCGATGCGCGCGCCCGACGGCTCGTTCGCCAGCAAGGAGACCTTCGAGGCGACCCTTACCCGCATCCGCGAAGCCGCCGCCCGCAATCATTTGCCTTGCGGCATCCACGTCCTCACCGCGGCCGACGCCGTCAGGCGCGCCAAGGAAGGCTGGCAATTCATCGCCGTCGGCAGCGAGCTCAAGATGATGCTCGACGCCTCGGGCGCGATCACCCGAGCCCTGAACCCCGAAACCGCCGGCGCTGAACTCGCGAAATACTAAGTGAGCACCGGTCGCGAATCGTCAACCTTCCACAAGCGCCCGAATCCGCTCGAGCCCGCGGCTGACCACCTCGAGCGGATCCTGGGTCCAGAGCTCGCGATTGAAGAGCTCGAGCGAGATCGGGCCGTGATAGTCGATCGAGCGCAGATTGGCGATCACGCGGGGAAGGTCCGCGATGCCCTCGCCCACCATCACCCGGTCGGCGTCGGTCTGGGTTCGCGGGTCGGGCGCGGCCGGGACGTCATTGATGTGGAAGCAAGCCAGTTCGGGCCCCTTGAGCATGAGCAGGTCGTCGACCGAGCCGCCGCCGCGGATCATGTGAAAGACGTCGGCGACCACCGTGGCCCGCCGATCTCCCGTGGAACGCGCGATCGCGAGGGCGGTCGCGAGAGTGTTGACGCCGTCGACAAAACCGAGGAACTCCATCGAGGGAACCACGCCGAGCTCATCCGCGAGCCCGAGCAGCTCGCCGAATCGGTTGCCCGCGCGGGCGACGTCGACCACCTGGCGAGGCGGGCTGGCGACAATGTAGGGGCTCTCGAGCTCGGCCGCCTGTGCCATCCGCCGACGGCACTCCTCGAGAGCCTGGGCGTACGCGGGCCCTTCCGCCGTGACCCAGCCGTGGAGCGCGATCACACTCACCACCCGCAGGCCAGCCCCCGCGACGGCTTTCTTGAGCTCGGCCATCGAGCCGCCATGCTCGATGTATTCCGTGATCTCGTCGTTCCAGGGCTCGATCGCGGTATAGCCGGCCTGGCCGGCGATCCGGATCTTGTCGAGGAGCGGGGTCGGGCGAATCGTGCTGGTGTTCAGGCAATACACGAAAGGGTTCATGAGAATCGGTCCTCGCGTGGCGGGTGAGAGGTCGGTCCAGGAGGGCTAAACCGTCATTCTTCGTCGATGCGTTGTGGGAATGGCAGCGACCGAGTGTCGGGAAAGAACACCATCCCCGCATCGTCGGCGACGTGCAGGCCCGAATCGAGATACAAGGTGACGCCGCTGATCGTGCGAGCGGCCGGCGACGCCAGATAAACGGCCGCCGCCCCGACCTGCTCCGGGGTAGTGAGATTCGCGACCCCCGCCGGAAAATCGGGCCGGCCATGCCGGGCCTGGAGCAGGCGTTCGTTGGGCGTATCCACCCATCCCGGCGCGATCATATTACAGCGCACTCCCGCATGCAGATATTCCACGGCGAGTTGGCGGGTCATGCCCCAGAGGCCGGCCTTGCTCACCACGTAGGAAAAGAGCCCCGGCATGGGCCGGGTCGAGCGGGTCGAGCCGATGTTGAGGATCACGCCCTGGCTCGTCTTGAGCCAGGGAAGACACGCCTTGGCGCCCAGCCAGGCCCCCTTGAGATTGATCGCCAGGGTCAGATCCCAGAGCGCGAGGTCGGTCGTTTCCGCCGTGCCGCGGGGGCTGATGCCAGCGTTGTTGACCAGGGTGTCAAGCCGGCCCCAGCGGGCGTCGAGCGCGGCCAGGGCGCTTGCCCACTCGTCGGGGTTCGTCACGTCAAGCGGCTGGGCGACGACGTCGCCCCCATCGGTCTGTAATTCGCGGGCCGACTGCTCGAGTCGTTCACGATCGACGTCGCCCATCATCACCCGGTGCGAGGCCAAGGCCAGCGCCCGCGCGATTCCCAGCCCGATTCCCTGGGCCGCTCCCGTCACGATCGCAATTGGTTTTTCCGGTGCCGCCACGGTCCATGGGCCTCGATCAGGCTCGTAAGAGAATCATTCCCGCCACCGGATCGATGATGTCGCCAGGATGCAGTCGAGTCAATGCGCGGGCCAAGAATGCCGCGTCGTCGAGGCGAAGCATGAGATGCGCTGGATGTGACCCCGGCTCAGGCCTCGGTGCGTTTGCCGCTCTTCTTGGCCCGGGGTCCACGGCTGGATTTGGGCTTGGCTTCCTGTTCCTGGGCCTTTCGACTCAAGATCTCTTGGGCTTCGGTCTCTGTCATCAGCCCGGCCTTCACCAGAAGTCGAGCCCTTTCTTCGAGCCCATTTTCTTGAGGGCAATCACGGCCTCATGGAGCCGGACGGACATCGGGAGATCTTGGAGACCGTCCTCGGCGATTGCCATGTACTGAACTCCTATTGCGGCCTGACCAGCCATGTTCCCAGGATACACGCGGGGTTCCGGACACACAACTGGATATGGGCGTTTTTGTACACGCCGCTTCGATTCCACATCCGCTCGTGAGACGGACCGAAGACGGCGCGGCAGGTGTCGATCGGAGAACCCTCAGCCTCAAAAACAGCGTACGCGAACTGAAAGACGGCGCAGTCGAGATGCTTTGACTTGTTGTAATTCTGTTTTGGGGCGCGCCCCATCGCGTTCTCTGTACGTTCGTACTGTTGTCGAATGGCCGACAACTCCCGCAGGTGATCGGGGTCCAAGAGGTCGAAGCAGTTGGCCAGCCGGATCATGGAGGCCAGGACGGCGACTTCCTCATCCCACCCGTGGCTCAGCCTGCGCTGGTCGGCCCAGGCCCAGGCTTGTTTGGGAGCGTATTCCCAGAAATAGACGCCATGCCCCAGCCAGTCGTCAGGGTTTTCGCTCCGATTGGAGTCTTGAGCACCCTGGACGATCTCGAGGGCCACGGACCTTCTGACCCCGTGATACCCGACGACGGTTCGGTGATAGTCCGCGAAGCGTGGCATCGACTGGGCCGGGCCCCCGGAAACCGTTTGAGCGAGTGAAGTTTCCGTCGATGGTTGAGTGCTCTTCGACACCATCCTTGATCGGTTGAAAAGTGCTGGCATCTGAGTCTCACTCAGTCATTTCGGCCCTCCGGCCTCGTCACGGAGAGGCCCCTCGCGGGGCCGATCACGGTCCCTGACTGGGGGCTCGTCCATGAATGCCGGGCGAGCCGGACCGCGCCCGGTCGTGCTGGATCCAGCGGCGGAGTCGGGCGCCGCCGGCTCACGACGGGATTTTCGAAACAAAGACGTCGCGGATTGGGCGCGATCCTTGTTAGGATGACGGGTGCCGCGTGGTTTGGCGTGAATCAAGCCGGTTGTGGCGAGCCGTCGTCCGGGTGATCCGAAGTGGTCGCCCGCTTGAGATCGCGAGGTTTGGATCGCACCAATGTTTGGGTGCGTCCCTCTTGAACGAGGCGGCCGTCTTGATTGAAGATTTTGCGTCGCCAGGTGACGACGCCGCGGCGGCCGTTGGCCTGGGGCGAGAGCGATTCGACGGTCGAGACGGCCTGGATCGTATCGCCAAAACCGATGGGGGCAAGAAACGTCCATTCGAGGATCGCCAGGAATGCCAGGGTGTCGACCCGAGGCGCCTGGCTCGTGAGCCCGGTGGCGATGGCCATGACCAGCAAACCATGAGCGACCGGCCGCCCAAACGGGCTCTCGGCCGCCGCCTGATGATCGACATGCAAGGGGTTGAAATCACCCGAAACACCAGCAAACAAGGCGACGTCCGCCTCGGTCACCGTACGACGAGGGCTCTCCCACTCGTCGCCTACCGTCAGGTCGTCAAATGACAAGATTAAGAGAGGATGTCGCGTCACGCGCGCACTCGTTGTCCGTAAAAAGTGGTTCAAGGACCGAAACGGACCGCGGCGCCTTCATCTTCTTGAGCGGCCCCACGCGACGCCGGGGCATTGTGACGAGCGGCCGCCCGGCGTCAATCCCGATCGAGCGAGGAACGGCCCTCACAACGATTGGTGCTTGCTTGTGCGTTTCCTCTTGAGAGTGTGCGCACCATGATCGGCCGGGGATTCGATTCTCGTCTCCGACGAACGATCGGCACCGAACTTGCTTCCGAGAAACCCTCATCACTTTGTTCGTGTGCTCGGGGGACCATGGCGATGACCCAGCCTTACCGTGTTCTTGTCGCGGATGATGAAAAGCCGGTGGCGACCGGGCTGCAAAGCCAGCTCGAGTACCTCGGCTACGAGGTGATCGCCGTGGTCGGCGATGGCGAACGGGCGATCGAGATGTGCCGCCGTCTGGAGCCCGACGTGGCATTTCTCGATATCGAGACGCCTGGCCTGGACGGGCTCACGGCGGCCAGGCGCATCGTCGAGGATCCCGGCACGCCGGTGATCATCCTCACCGCCCACGGGCATCCCAACCTGATCGATCAGGCGGTCGAGGACGGCGTGATCTCGTACCTGCTCAAGCCGGCGACGAACTCGACCCTGCACGCCTCGATCCAGGTCGCCGTCGCCCGATCGCGGGAGCTCAAGACCCTCCAGGAAGACGTCGAGCAGCTCCAGTCGACCCTTCGCGATCGTAAGCTGATCGAGCGCGCCAAGGGCATTCTCATGAGCCGCAGCAACATGAGCGAAAGCGAGGCCTTTCGCTTGCTCCAGCGGCAGAGCCAGGACCGACGCGTGCCCATGGCCAAGCTTGCCGAGTCGATCATCCAGACCGAAGAGCTGTTCGCGGCCCCGGGTCCAGCGTCCGCGCCCCTCGCACGCCCACCCCGGCGGAATCCCGACTCGCCCCGAGGAGAATAATGTTTGACGCTGGGTTCCACGGTCGCTAGGCTGACGAGCATGATCCAGGGGGTGTGAATAGGCTTCGTGTGCGATCGATCCCACCCCTGGTTCATGAGACGCCTGAACTACGACCGCCGGTTGGGATCAAGGATGGTACGGAAGGCTCGTTCAGTTCCCTTCGAGTCGCGCCGTTCCCAGGTCTCGTGACTGCTCCATCGAGACGCCCTCCCCAACTCTCTCGTTTGGCAAAACACGACGCCATCCATGGCCCCAAGCCGATCACGCGGGAGACTGGCATGTCCATGTACAATCCGAGAGTCGAACAACACCAATTCGGGTTTGGCAAGAATCACCAAGAGCTCGCGCAGTTCCTCGAGGGACACATCAATCGCATCGCCAACGGTCGAATTCGCGACCTGCGCGTCGATTACTCCGACGAGCGAATCGTCCTGCAAGGGCGCTCGCGAACCTATCACGCCAAGCAGCTCGCCCATCAGGCGGTCCTCGACTTGACCGACGGGCATCCGCTCTTGGCCAACCAGATCGTCGTCTCCTGAGGGCCGACGCGAATCCAGGAACGGACTGGCCCGCGAACGACCGCCGGCCGCGATCACCCGCCAGACGGCGGGTTTCATCCCCGCCCGGAGACCGGGCGTGAAAACCAGGGATTGGAAGCCCATGGACGCCACAAAACTACGAATCGCGACCGCCAAGACCCGGCGTGAGGCCGCGGAACCCATCGATCAAGGCGATCTCAGAGCCATCCTCTCAAACCTGAGCCACGAGCTCAGGCGCCCCTTGATCTCGCTCAAGGCGGGTTTCGATCTGCTGTTACGCGGGCCGAGCTCCTCGATCTCCAAGGACGAACGCGGTCACCTCACCACGATGGTCTCGCTTTGCGATGATCTGCTACGGCTCACGCGCGGATACCTCGACTACGCCGCCATCGTCCAGGGTGCGCGCCCCGTGCTCGAAGGCTCGTTCACTCTGGGCGCGATCGTGGCCGAGATCGATCGCCAGTTCGCCCCGGTCGCCCAGGAACGCGGAATCGTCTGGAGGACGCGCATCGACCACCCCGGCCTTCCCGTCGTCACCGACGTCATGCGCATTGAGCAAATCCTGGGCAACCTGGTCTCGAATGCGCTCAAGTACACCCCCGCCGGAGGCGAGGTTCGCGTCCACGCCGATGCCGACGCCGAGTCGTGGTCGCTCGTGGTCGAGGACGATGGGCCAGGCATCCCCGCCGAGTTCCTTGACAAGATCTTCGAGCCATTCTACCGCCTGCCGCGCGACGAGCATTCCGGCGTCGAGGGATCCGGCCTGGGCCTCGCCATCTGCCGTGAGCTCGCCAGCCAGCTCCGGGGACGGATCACCATCCATTCCACCCCAGGGCAAGGGACTTCGATCGTGGTCTCGTTCCCCCGAACGGGAACCGCCCCCGGATTCGCCGAATCCACTTCGTCTCCGCCCCCCCCCGACTCCCTGCCCAGTAAAAGCAGGCGCGGCTGAGCCATGCCCGCCAACCCCGGCGAACGCCGTCGCCGTGATCAGCGAATGATGGTGGTCAAGTCGTCAGTTGCGTCCGCCGTACGCGTCCAACGATTGGGATTTCCGTGGTACGAATGCCGCCCGAGATCGTTCAACCGGGCCGAAGTCCGTTCGGTCGCCCCCAGGTCGCCAGCCGCCCCCGACCCATTCCCGGACGGACCCGAATCCCTGGGCCCGGGGATCCGCGCGAACGGAGCCTTCTTGCGGCGTCGGCTCGATTGGCCCGCCGGCACGGTCCGAAAGTCTGCGTCGCCCCCGTCGCCTTCGGCCGCCTGTTCGCCCTTGCGTGAGCTCACCCGGGTGTCGAGATCGACCCCCCGATCCCGCAGCAGATTCCGCGCATCGTCGAGCCGAGCGGTGAGCTCGCCGCTCTCGAGCTGCTCCTGGACCAAGCGGTCTTCCATCGCGCGATTCTCACGCTGGAGCTGGGCGACTTGCTTCTCAAGCTCGCTGTTTTCGTACTCCACCCGTGAGAGCGAAGTCTTGAGCTGTCCCACCGTCGTACCGCCGGTCAGAAACGACCCTCCGCCCCCCGAGCAGCCGGCAAGAATCAGCCAGGACGCCGCCACGCCCACACGCGCAGCCAAGCCCCCCGCGGAGCCCACGCGCCGGGAAAAAACCGCACCACGAGCCGCGGGTCGAGCTCTCACATCCCTGCCCTGGTTGATCGAGGAAATCGGTCGCCGTCCCTGGACGCTCTCTTCTCTATTCGTCAATTCGACCAGCGAGCGTTGGTAAATCCCTCGGTTGTCTTGGCGGCATAGTCGGGCGGGGGCAGGTCTGAGGGTGTTTCCGTCGGCGCCTGGGGCTCGGCCGAAGCGTGCCCCCCGCGCAACCGTTTGAGGGCGAAGATCAGAGTCGTGATCAGGATCGTCGCCAGCGAGCCCACGAGCGCGGACAGCAAGATCACCACGCCGGTCGTGGAGGAGAGCTGGCCCAGCCCAAAGGGAAACGCCACGGTCACCTTGGCGTCGTTGGCCCAGATGAACCAGAGCATGAGACCCAGCAAGACCGCCGTGCCGATCAAGCGGCGATAGATCCAGAAGTTGAGGATCAGCGACGGTTTGCGTCGTTTGTATTGGTAAGCCATGGGAGCACTCCGTCGAGCCGCCTGGAGCGGCGCGCAGGATCAGGGGGGGTGGGGGCGATCCGGTCGTCCAGAACCCTGGTCGCGAGGATCAGAACGGCCCGTCGACGTTCACGCCCATCAACCACCAGAATAACACGTAAAGGGTTCGGAAGAGTCCCCGCGCCCAGCCCTCCCAGAGCCATTTCCAGGAGAAGAGTACCGTCGCGGCCGCCATGCTCAGATAAGGCCCAAAGGGGATTTCGCGATCCGAGCTCGATAATTGCCCTCCTCGCATCCGTTTGCCGATCGATTTGACCAGTTTCCAGGCGGCGTGGCCCAGCCCGAAGAAAGGGGCGATGAAAAAGATGAGCAAGGCGGCCTGCCAGCCCAGGAACGCCCCGATCATCCCCATCAAGGTCACGTCGCCGAACCCCATCGCCTCGCGGCGAAACACGAAACTCGCGAAGGCCCTCACGCCCTGGGTGATCAGCATCCCCACGATCATGCCCGCCAGGCCGACGCCAAAACCCCCGAGCGCGCTCGCGGCCTGCGAGGGCTCGGGCCGCAGTCCAGGCCAGAACAACCCCGCCCCGATCCCGACGATCATGCCGGTCACGGTGATCTGGTCGGGAATGATCATCAGGTCGTAATCGATGAACGTGGCCGCGACCAGAAGGGCCAGGAAAAGTGCATGATACGCCGTCTGGGCCAGCCCGAAGACCGGCGCCTGGCCCCACGAGTCGCGCGGGGCGAGGAAGACGTCGATCAGATAGGCCCCCAGAAACAGGCAGCCGACCAGCCCCTCGACCAGCGGATACCGCGCTGAGATCGGCTCGCCGCAGCCGCGGCACTCGCCTCTGAGGGCGAGCCAGCTCACGATCGGGATATTGTCCTGGGCGGCGATCTCGCCCAGACAGCGCGGACAGCGCGAGCTCGGCCAGATCACGCTTTTCTGCCAGGGGATCCGGTAGATGCAGACGTTCAAAAAACTCCCCACGACCGTGCCGATCGTGAACACGCCCAGACCCAGGACGACCAAGAGCGGAGTAGAAACGAACATCCAGGATTCCTCGGTCGGCCGGCAGGCGGATTCGTCTTCAGCGGGGCCAGCGGGCAATAATCGTGCGGGCGACTTCCTCGGGAGGCGAGTCGGTT
>DAIDHE010000043.1 GCA_027459775.1 Planctomycetales bacterium
CGCTGCGAGCTGAATCGCGCGCGAGCCCGGGCATGCGCTTGGCTTGATCCCATCCGGTATCGCGAGCCGCATCCCGGCCTCGGCCCCCGGCCCGGCGGTGTCGACCAGGGCCGCGATCAGGCCCAGGCCAATCTCATCAAAGAGCGCCAACGTGTGGGTGGCGGCGAATCCCGGAGACGTGGTTCGCCACTCGAAGAGCTCCGCGCGCGATTGGGTCGCCCATGTCCTGAGCCGACTGCGCGCTTTCGCGTCTTGGGCACCCGCGACCGTCCATCCCGGTCCCAGCCACGATTGGCCGCCCAGGAACAATTCGAGCCGGCCGGGCTCGCCCGGGCGGCGATGATCAAAGGCGAGTGCCGTCCCCTCGAGGTCGCGCAGACAGGCTAGAACCTGCGTCGGGCTCGCCCAGCCGCCATGGATGCCCCGACTCGCGGCCTTGAGGCTGCTCGGCCCGCGCCCGATCAACTTCAGCCCGTCTGTCTGAACGGCTTGTAAAGTCGTATGTTGCGTCAGTATTCCACCGCCTGGACGGTCGAACCTTGCGGCGGCATGAATCAGGTCGACGATGCGGTCGTCAAGGTCCGCCGAGCAGTCACCCCTGCGCTTTTTCGCCGCGGCGGCGAGCCGCGCGCACACGAGCCATCCGTGCAGCGCGAGCCGCTTGGGCCCCCCTCCCTCGTCGAGCTCTCGCTCCAGCCAAGCCGCGACCCCCCCTTCCGAACCCCCGACAACCCACGCCCAAAGCACCGAATCAAGCCCTGTCACCACATCCCGACGACTCAAGTCCACCTCCTCATTCACGAGTGACTCGTTCCGGCCCGCACCTCACTGCAAATCTCTTGAGCGGGCATGCCCAGAAAAGCGACGCTCGGCATCCTCAATGTCGCGGGTGAGATCCATCGGGTCGATCTAGCAAAACTCGGCCCGATTGAGCGTAAGCGCAACCTAACCTAGGGATTACCAAGAGGTTTTTCAACATCTGGGCGGTGCGTTCTGGGCATTCTGAACCCCACTTTTGCTGTTCTGGCATTCGAATTGCTTTGCCATATCATCGTTCGCAAGATGAAGCCTGGCAGACGAGAGAGAGCAATCCTTGTGAGACAGTCAAACTTTTAAGAAGCCACCCCAACTGGCGATAGTCGTTTCGAGTCACCTTGGAACGGCTCCCCCGCCGAAGGGCGAGCGGGTTGCCTCGCACGACCCCCCGCTCGCCCTTTCCTACACTTGCCGGCACGCGAGAGCGAGATTCCTCGCGTGCCCTGGATCGAACCGGTCAGTTGGTGAAGTCTTGAACGACTAGGGGAGAGGTAGTCGTTCAGGGTTTTCCTGCTGGCCGGTTTTTTTTGCTCATGTCACGCAGGTGGATTTTCGACGTACGCATGCCAGTTTCGTCGTAGGCATTGCACCACGGATTCCCCCAAGGAGATCAGGGACTTGCTCTGCATCTTCCTTTCCATCAAGTTGGCGCTTTCTCGTCGGCGTTAGGGCTCAGGCGGTCTGGTTCGAGGGGCTGGCGATGCGCCCTCGATCTCTGTAGTTTTGTTCTGTCGAGGGCTGTCCCCGTGGGCGCCCCAGGCGAACCTTCACAGAGACGAGTGGCGAGCCATGTCCTACCGTGCGCGCGACGAGTATCGCTATGAGAAGCTGACCTGGCCGGAGATCGACGACGCCGTCGAAATAGGCAAGGTGTGCGTGGTTCCGTGCGGCTCGGTCGAGCAGCATGGCGCTCATCTGCCGCTCGACGTCGACATCGTCTGCCCGACCGAGATCGCGCGCGGGGCCGGCCGGTCGATCCCCGACAAGATGCTGGTCTTGCCCACCCATTGTTATGGGTACACCGGGCATGTGTTGGATTTTCCCGGCACGATCAACACCCACTACGAGCACTTCTTGGCGGGGGTGCTCGACATCGTGAAAAGCCTGGCGTATCACGGGTTCAAGAAAGTGGTTCTGCTCAACGGCCATGGCTCGAACTGGCCGATTCTGGATCTGGCGGCGCGGCGAGCCAATCTCGAGACCGACGCCGAGTGCGTGCCGATCTCGTGGTGGAACCTGCTCACGGTCGATCCCGGTTTCCTGCCGGGCTGGCGCGAGAGCCCGTTCCCCGGCGGCTGCGCCCACGCCTGCGAGCTCGAGACCTCGCTCTATCTGTATCTCGACGGCGACGGCGTGCGCCAGGGGCAGATCGCGAGCGACGTGATCTCGTTCAACGACGAGTCCAGCCCTTTTCAATGGGTCGACCTGTTCGGCGCCGGCCCAGCGACGCTGATTTCGTGGACCTCGAGCTATTCCGAGACCGGGGTTCTGGGCGCGGCCGCGCTGGCCTCGACCGAAAAGGGTAAGCGGGCGTACGACGAAGCGGTCAAGCAGCTCTCGCGCTATCTTGCCTGGTTCAAGGACCGCCCCCCGGACCAGCGCCGCGACCGCCATCGCCGCCCCCCCACGATGCCCATGCCCTGGGGCCAGCGCCCCGTCGACGCCTGAACGTCGTGTGGATCCCACACCAGGCCCGAGCGCTGCTCGGGGCTCTCGACCCCGAGCGCCTGGCGCGGATAGGATGAGTGGGGATCGTGGTTGAACCCGCCCGCGCAATGGACACAGCCCGCCTCGACAGCCGCCCGGAGCCACCCCGTGAACTGTCTCGCCCCGTTGCTCGCCACCCTGGC
This sequence comes from Planctomycetales bacterium, assembly GCA_027459775.1. Classification (GTDB taxonomy): domain Bacteria; phylum Planctomycetota; class Planctomycetia; order Isosphaerales; family Isosphaeraceae; genus JAKBAP01. Next base: position 2,667 of record DAIDHE010000043.1, read on the forward strand.
GAGCCTGACCGCAACGGTCGACTCCGACCCATCGCCCGCGTTCGAGTTTCGCCGCGGTGATCGCGTCGTCTTGCTCGGCGACGCCCTGATCGAGCGCGATGCCCGCTACGGCTGGCTCGAAACCCGCCTGACGCTCGATAATCCCGAGAAGGAGCTCACCTTCCGCAACCTGGGCTGGAGCGGCGACACAGTCGCAGGGCTGTCGCGCGCGGGCTTCGACCCACCCGAGGCGGGCTTCCGGCAGCTCGTCGAGCAGGTCAAGGCCGCCGCCCCGACGGTGCTCGTGATCGGCTACGGCATGGCCGATTCGTTCGACGGCGAACCGGGCCTGGACCGATTCACCAAGGGCTATCTGAAGCTCTTGGACGCGGTCGCGCCCGAGGGCGTTCGGCTCGTTTTCTTGTCGCCAATCGCCCACGAAAACCATGGCCCCCCCCTGCCCGACCCGGCGGCCCACAATCGCATGCTCGAGATCTACACCCGCGCGATCGAATCGATCGCGCGGCAGCGCGGGGCCTTTTACATCGACCTCTTCACCCTCACCCGCGTCAAAAGCGGGCGCTGGCTCACCGACAACGGGATCCATCTCACCGAGACCGGCTACGAGGCGCTGGCCGCGCTCGTCGCGGTCGCGCTCGAGGGCAAATCCACCAGCCCGGCCCCCGTTGTCGAGATCGCGCACGACGGCAAGGTCCGCGCAAGCACGCATCTCGAAGTCAAGAACACGCGCGTCGAGCCCGGTCGACTGCGGTTCACGCTGGTTCGCGAACGCCCCGGCGAACCCCCGCCGCGGCTCGTGGCTCACGGCCTTTCACCGGGACGATACCGGCTCGCGATCGACGGCCGACCGGCCGCCCTGGGATCGGCCGGCCGCTGGGCAAGCGGGGTCGCGATCGACGCGGGGCCCGACCACGACCAGCTCGAGCGGCTGCGACGGATGATCAATCGTAAGAATGAACTCTTTTTTTACCGCTGGCGGCCGCAGAACATCACGTATCTGTTCGGGTTTCGCAAGCACGAACAGGGCAATAACGCCGTCGAGATTCCCAAGTTCGACCCGCTGATCGCGGATGCGGAGCGCGAGATCAAGACGCTCGCCAGCTTCGCTCCCCGGGTTTATGAACTCAGCCTGATCGAAAAGGAGGACGCGCGGTGAGCAAGCGCAAGCGCGAGCGCGGGCGGATGATGCGGTTCCTGGCGATCGGGCTCGTGATCGCGGTCTGGCCGGCGACCGGCCGCGCGCTCGGCCAGCGCGCCCCATTTCCCATTCCCGACCCCGATCCCGAGGTCGAGCGCAAGTCGTTCATCGTCGCCGATGGATTCGAGGTCAATCTCTACGCGGCCGACCCCATGATCCATAAGCCGATTCAGATGAACTTCGACGCCCGGGGGCGGCTCTGGATCGCGAGCTCCGAGGTGTATCCCCAGATCAAGCCGGGGCAAGAGGCGAACGACAAGATCCTGATCGTCGAGGACTCGGACGGCGACGGCCGCGGCGAAAAGACCAGCGTCTTCGCCGACGGCCTCTTGATCCCGACCGGGGTCGAGCCGGGCGACGGCGGCGTTTACGTCGCGGCAAGCACCGAACTTTTGCACCTCAAGGACACGGACGGCGACGGCCGCGCCGACCAGCGGCGGGTCGTGCTCTCGGGCTTCGGCACCGAGGACACCCACCACATCCTGCACACCCTCCGCTGGGGACACGACGGGCTCTTGTATTTCAATCAGTCGATTTATATCCACAGCCACGTCGAGACCCCCTGGGGCGTGCGCAGGTTGGGCGGCGGGGGGATCTGGCGGTTCCGCCCCAGCACCATGGAGCTCGACGTCTTCATCCGCGGCCTGGTCAATCCCTGGGGCCATCACATGGACGAGTTCGGCCAGTCGTTCGCGACCGACGGCGCGGGGGGCGAGGGGATCAACTATTGCCTGCCAGGCGCTTACTACACGACCGCGCCGGACGCCGTCCGCGTGCTGCCGGGGCTCAATCCCGGCAGCCCCAAGGACTGCGGGCTCGAGATCGTGAGCGGCCGCCACCTTCCCGAGGCGTGGCAAGGAAACCTGATCACCTGCGACTTTCGCGGCAATCGGGTGTGCCGTTACACGGCGAGCGAGGATTTCGCGGGCTACTCCGCGCGCGAAGGCGCCGAACTCGTCAAGACGCGGCACATGGCGTTCCGCCCGATCGACGTCAAGATGGGGCCCGACGGCGCGATCTACATCGCCGACTGGTACAACCCGATCATCCAGCACGGCGAGGTCGATTTTCGCGACGACCGCAGGGACCACTCGCGGGGCCGGATCTGGCGGGTGACGGCCAGAGGGCGGGCGCTCGCGCCGCGGCCCCGGCTCGTGGACGCTTCCGCGGACGCCGTCCTCGACGCCCTCCGCGCGCCCGAGGAATGGACCCGCCGCCAGGCCAAGCGGGTGCTCGCCGAACGCCCCCTGAGCGAGGTCTTGCCCAGGCTCGACGCCTGGACGCGGGCGATCCGGGCGGCCGACCCCGGCCGCGACCACGACCGCCTGGAGGCGCTCTGGGCCTATCAGGCGGTCGGCCGGCTCGACCCCGACCTGCTGAACGCGCTTCTGCGTTCGAGCGACGGCCGCATCCGCGCCGCCGCCGTCCGCGTGGCCGTCGTCATGAGCGACCAGCTCGCCGACCCGGTCGCCCTGATCGGTCCGCGGACCGCCGACGAGCATCCCCGGGCGCGGCTCGAGGCCGTCCGCGGCCTGGCCAGATTCCCGACCCTCCGCTCGGCCGAGCTGGCCCTGGCCGCCCTCGATTCGCCGACCGATCCGTTCCTGGATTACGCCCTCTGGCTCACCGCCCGCCAGCTCGCCCCGGCCTGGCTGCCCGAGGCCGCCGCGGGGCGTTTCGACTTTGCCGGCAAGCCCAGCAGGCTGGCCTACGCGCTTCTGGCCGTGAGCTCGCCCGAGGTCGTGAAGCCGCTCTCGACGCTCCTCAAGCGCGGGTTGATCCCCGGCTCGATGCGCGACCGCGCCGAGCAACTGATCGCCGGGCTGGGCGATTCGAGCGATCTGGCGGTCATGCTCGACGAGGCCGTCGTCGGCCGCGGACGCACCGACCCCGAACGCACGGCCTTGCTCGGCGCGCTCGAGAAGGCCGCCCGGCAGCGCGGGGTACGCCCCGAGGGCGATCGTGGACGGCTGGCGGCTCTCATCGGAAACCGCGACCGTGCGCTCGCTCACGCGGCGATCCGCCTGGCGGGCGCCTGGAAGGAAGGCGCCCTCACCGCCCCCTTGATCGAGCTGGCGACCGGCGAACGGACGACGCCCGAGACCCGCGGGGCCGCGATCGAGGCCCTCGTGGAGGGAGGGGGCGTCGAGGGACTCAGGGCCGTCGAGTCGCAGGGTCTCTCGCGCGGTTCCCGGGGCGTCCAGGCTCAGGTTCTGTCAGCGCTTTTCTTGCGCGATCCGGCGGCGCTTGCCCCCCGCGCGGCCCGCTGGCTCGTCGCGCTGCCGGCCGCCGAGATCGAGCCCGCCCGCCTCGTGCTCGCCCGCGTGCTCGAGCGCCAGGGCGCCCCGGAGGCGCTCGCGCGGGCCCTGGACGCGCTCGAGCCGGCGATGGCCCCCGACCTGGCGAAGCTCCTTTTGCGCCAGGCCCGCGCGGCCGGGCGCGAAGAGCCGCGGCTGGCGGCCGCGCTTCTGCGCTCGGGACGGCTGGCCGCGGATCGCAAGCCGCTCACCACGGCCGAAACCGCCGCCCTGGCGACCGAGGTCGCGGCCCACGGCGACCCGGCCCGCGGCGAACTCGTCTTTCGCCGCGCCGACCTGGGCTGCCTCAAATGCCACGCCATCGCCGGCGCGGGGGGGCAAGTCGGGCCGGGGCTCGAAAGCGTGGGCGCAAGCGCCCAGGTCGACTATCTCATCGATTCGATCCTCGAGCCCTCCAAGGCCGTCAAGGAAAACTATCACTCCCTCGTCGTCGCCACTTCCGACGGCAGAATCCACACCGGCATCAAGATCCGCCAGGGCGACCGCGAGCTCGTCCTCAGAGACGCCAACGACGCCGAGGACGTCATCCCCATCGATTCCATCGACGAACAAAAACCTGGCGAATCACTCATGCCGGCCGGCCTCGCCGACGGCCTCACTCGCGGCGAGCTCGTCGACCTGGCGCGGTTCCTCTCCGAGCTCGGCAAGGTCGGCGCCTACGCCGCCGGCACCGAGCGCGTCTTTCGCACCTGGCGGGCGCTCGACGCCCCGCTCGACCCCAGCGCGGCCGACCGGGTACTTCAGAGCACCAAGGGATTCGAGCGTGAAAAGCTCGCGTGGATCCCCGCCTACGCCACGGTCGCCGGTTTCCTGCCGCTCGCGGCGTGGGGCGATTCCCCGCAATCGACTCGCGGGGCGGAAACCCACGACACGCGGCTGGCGCTCACGCGGCTCGAGGTCACGACCCCCGGCCGGGTGCGCCTGGTCCTGGGCTCGTTCACGGGGCTCTCGGTCGCGATCGACGGCGCGCGGGCAATCCCCAGCGCCAGCGACCCGACCGCCCTCGAGCTCGACCTCGGCCGCGGCGTCCACGAGATCCGGCTCGCCCTCGACCCCGCCGCGCGGCATGATGGCGTGCGCTGTGTACTCGAAGACGCACCCGGCTCGCCCGCCCGCGCCCGCGTCGTTCTCGGAAAATAACCGTCCGCGCGGCGTTCGAGCGATCGACCTGTTCGGAGTTCTCGCAAGAACCCGACGAATTCCGCAGACGGCGTCCGCGAAATTGGGCCGAGCTCCGGTGAAAGGCTAAAATCCAGGCCGAAAACCGCGATTCTGCGCGGGCGTCGCGGCCACGAAGTGTTCCTCCATGCGATTCGTCGAACCAACCTTGACGGAGCGGTCATGAGCACGAAGCGAACCGATCCAGCGACACTCCGGGACGGCGCCATCCCTCCCGGCTACCCCGCCGTCTTGGCGGGGATGGTCGAGCTGCTCGAGTCGGCGCGTCGGGCCGCCGCGTGGTCGATCAACAACGTCATGACGTCCGCCTACTGGGAGGTCGGCCGCCGCATCGTCGAGCAGGACCAAGAAGGGGCGGAACGGGCCAGATACGGCAATGAGATTCTCAAACGACTATCTGTGGATCTGACAGAGCGGTTTGGCCGCGGGTTTTCCGTGCGAAACCTGCTCTCGATGCGAAGGTTTTATCTCGCCTGGCCGATTCCGCAGACGGCGTCTGCAAAATTGGCGCGGCCGTCCGCGAAGGGTCGGAAACCGACGAACGAGCTCGCCTCGGCGCGACGGGATCAAACGCGGCCTTTCAACGTCGCGGCCCAGGCCCGGCGATTTCCCCTGCCGTGGTCGCATTACATCGCGCTCTTGAGGGTGAAGAGCGGCGACGCCCGCGATTTTTATGAGGCCGAGGCGCTCCGCAACGGCTGGACGGTCATGCAACTGGAGCGGCAAATCACGACCCTTTTTTACGAACGGACGATGGCCTCGAGGAACAAGGCCGCCATGCTCAAGAAGGGCGCGGTCAAGACCAAGGGGGATCTCGTCTCGGCCGAGGAAGAGATCAAGGATCCCCTGGTGCTCGAGTTCCTCGACCTCAAGGACGAGTATTCCGAGTCCGACCTCGAGGAGTCGCTGATCGTGCGTCTCGAGC
>DAIDHE010000069.1 GCA_027459775.1 Planctomycetales bacterium
ATTGACGTTCCCTGAGTCGCAGCCCTGCGCTCCATCAAGGAAGTTATCGCCTCGGTCGCCGACAGCCGCGTGCTCGGCTTGGGGGGCTCTTCCTCGCGGATGCGCCGCAGAATCTCGGCGAAGCCCGCCTCGCGCAGCCTGGCCCGCTCGAGCGGGGTGGTTCCGGTCAAGAGCTCGTAGAGCATCACGCCCAGCGAGTAAACGTCGCTCCGGGTGTCGATGTCTTCACCAGTCATTCGCGCCTGCTCGGGGCTCATGTATTCGGGGGTGCCGACGATCGCGCCAAACTCGGTGAACAGGGTTCGTTCGGTGAGTTTCTGGTCGATCGCCTTGGCCACCCCGAAATCGATCACCTTGGGGATCGCGCGGCCGTCCTGGAACGTGACCAGCACGTTGGAAGGCTTGATATCGCGGTGGATGATTCCTTTTTGATGAGCGTGCTGAATCGCCTGGCAAACAGGGATGAACAGCTCGAGCCGCTCTCGGGGCGCGAGGTGGTTGGCGTCGCAGTATTGGGTGATGGGCGCGCCCCGCACGAGCTCCATGACGAAGAAGGGCTGGCCCAGGTCGGTCGTGCCGGCGTCGAGGACGCGGGCGATCGAAGGATGATCCATGAGCGCGAGCGCCTGGCGCTCGGCCTCGAATCGGGCGATGACTTTTTCCGAGCTCATGCCGGGGCGGATGATCTTGAGCGCGACCCGCCTGCGTACCGGTTTTTCTTGCTCGGCGAGGTAAACCGCGCCCATGCCCCCCTCGCCGATTTGCTGGAGCAGCTTGTACGGACCGATCCAGGGGTGTGGGACCACGGGGGTGGCCTGGGGAGGTTCGACCGTGGATGCCGCGGCGACGGGGTCGGCGCCCGCCGCCACGGTCTCGTTCGCCAGATCGCTCGACCTCCCGGCCAGGGACGTCGGATCCAAGGCGGTCGACGGCTCGGTTTCGGCCTCGCGGGCTTGGTGGAGATCGGCGGTGCGATCGGCGGGATCGGTATCGGCGAGTGGAGCCTTCGGGATCGAGTCTCCGGTCATTGGGAGCGCCTCCAGTGTGAAGGAGCATCGTCGCGCGCGTCGAGCGGACCTACAAGAGATACGCGGTCGTGGGCCGGGGCGATCGGGGTGCTTGAGCACGGCTGGCCCCCTCGGTGAGCGGGCTCGAAGCTCGGGAGCGCGGCTTTGGTGCATGATTTCCCGGCGCGGGTCCGGGTTTCTTACGCGGCTCGCGGTTTTTCGGGCCTGGCCCAGGGGTCATGGAAAGGGGCGATCCGCGCCGCCGCGTCGTTCACGGAGCACTCGCTCATCGCTGGCAGGTCGGCTTCGTGGGCCTTGATGCCCAGACAGCCCTGAATCCACATGGGCCTGGCATCGGCGCATTTCTCTTGACCGGCGAGCGCCCCGCCCAGTTGCCTCCGCGTGAATGGACTTCACCGCGGAGTCCTCTCGACCCGGGCCTCATGCCTCTCGAACACCGCGAACCAGGCTAACCCCTTCACCCCGGGGCCTGGCTGATTTCAGCCGAGTATGACCTGGCTAAGATTGGCCAAGAGGGAAGGGCCCAGAGGTTTTTTTTCCGCCGAGATCCACCTCGGGACGGGAAATACAGTGATCGGAATGACAGTCGTCGAGAAGGGAAGAAGGCGGCTCCAGCGAGCGTGAACGAGAGAAAATGATCGCATAATGAAGGATGCAGGTTCTGGGAACGAGTCTGGTCATCGAAAAGTTGGTGACTTATGCTGAGCCTGAAGACCGGCGCTCCTGGGCGAGGGGGGCGAGTACGGCTGCCGGATAACACGACCACGGGGCGAGGGGTTTGACCGAAGAGTTAATCGGACGGCTGGGCTATCTGGGGATCGCGCTGGTGCTGGTGCTTGGCGGGCTGGGGCTGCCGATCCCGGAGGAAGCGCCGATCGTGGTCGCCGCCGTCCTGTCGCGGACTGGGCGGATGTGGTTTCCGCTGGCGTTCGCGAGCTGTCTCGCGGGCGTGCTGGTGGGCGATCTGGTCGTCTACTTCCTGGGTTACTTTTACGGCGAGAAGGTGCTGAGCCTGCGGCTTACCCGGCGATTCCTGACCCGCCAGCGCGAGGCCCAGATCAAGGGCTATTTCCACCGCCACGGCTTCAAGATCCTGGTCTCGGGCCGATTCATGCCGGGATTTCGCACGGCGGCCTATCTGACGGCGGGGATTCTCAGGCTGCCCGCGCTCAAGCTGGTGCTGACGGACCTGGTGGCGGCGTCGCTGAGCACGGTTTTTTTCTTTGGTCTGGGATACCTGTTCGCGTACCAGATCCAGAGCGGCATCCAGAAGATCCAGCACTGGCTCGTGATCCTGCTGGCCCTGGGCGTGGCGGCGTGGCTGGTGTATCGCTATGTGAAGGCGCGGCGGAGCGCTGGCCGGGCGGTCGGTCCCCCGGTTCTTGACATCGGCGACGATCCCCTGCCCCGGCCCCAGGCTCGCGAACTTCCGGCGGAAACGCCGGTGGAATCCGCCGAGGAGATGCCGCGGGTCGGACCCGAGGGCTCGCCCTCGAAACCGACCGGTCAAGGTTTTGAGGCCGCGCCCTCGGCCGCGCTCGAGGTCCGTACGCACTGAGCGAACGGCGTGCCGGCGGGCTTTTGCCGGGCTTCGGAAATAATTCGAAAAAGGATTAAAGTCACGTTGACCGACCTCTGGCTTCCTGATAACGTCCCGTCGCCTTGAGGGGTTCCATCAGGAGCGGCCTTGAGGCGCGGCGAGCGGGTGGACCCATCCCCGCGAGAGCGAACGACGACCGCCGTCCGGTCGCATTCGCCAATGAACGCCACCCGGAGAAGCCGGCTCGACCGGCACCCCGTGGGCGGCGTCCATTCGCCTATCGTCGCGGTTCCTTCGAACATTGGCCCACGGGCCCGTCCGGGGACGTTCTCCGGTCGGCGAGTTAGGGATCGACTCGCTTTGCTGGGTCCGCCTCGATCGGCGGACCTTAACCGATCAACCCTGGAAGATCGCAAGAATGAACAAGTTTACGCATGCTCTCGCTCTGGGGGCTGGTCTCGTTCTCTGCCTGGCCGGCCCAGCCGCGCAAGCCGCGGCCATCGTGCAAACGCTGTCGCCGACTCAGTTGTCGGCGGCGACCTTCAACGCGGACTTCTCGGCCGTCACCGCGCCGATGATGTCGCAGTACACGTTTCAGAACACGCCGACGTCGGGCGTCGTCGAGTCGCAGGTCTTCGCGGGCACCGGCGCCTATCAGGGGCTGTACGCCTATGCGTATCAGTTTGGCGTGAACAACGTCGCGGACAACACCGGCCAATCGACCTATGTGAACAGTGCGTCGATGGTCTTCAACGACACCCCGGTGGGAACCAACCTGATCAACCCGTCGGGGCCCAGCAACATGTACGCCTATGTCGTGACCAACGGCCAGGTGGGGGGGCTCGACCTGCCGCAGGCCGCGCCCGGCAACGTCGTGCAGACCCCGTCGTCGATCGCCTGGTATCCGGGCACGAAGACCGGCTCGCTCACGTTTCAGTATCTGGACCCGACGACCAATACGGGTCCCCTGGCGGCGGGCGCGCACAGCGGCACGATCGTCGTGATCTCGACCCAGCCGTTCACGCAGCAATACGTGAGCCTGCAAAACCCCGATCCGCAGACGGGCTATCCGCTCGCCTACTCGCCAACCGGGGGTCAGATTCATCAGATTCCCGCGCCTGAGCCGGCGACTCTCCTGGCCTGGTCGGGAGCGCTCGCGGCCCTGGCCGTGGTCCATCGGGCCCGCCGCGCCCGTCGCGCAGCCTGATCGCGAGGCCGCGCTCCGGAATCCATTCGCCCCCCGGACCCCGCATCGCGGGCTCCGGGGGGTTTTTTCGTGGCCCGCGATTGGGTTAGGATGTTGGTTCGTGAATCCATTCCCACGCCCACTCGGGCGAATTCTCGAGAGGATGGCCAAGGTCGATGACGCTCTCCGCGGTGGTCTTTGACCTCGACGGCCTGATGTTTGACACCGAGGCCCTGTTTCATCGGGTCGCGACCGAGCTGCTCGCGGAGCGTGGGCGATCCTTCACGCCCGAGATCATGAACGCCATGATCGGCCGCCGGCCGCACGAGGCGGGGCTGGCGCTCAAGACGCTCTCCGGGATCGAGGAATCGGTCGAGGAATGGCTGGATCTGGTGCGCTCGCGGTTCGCGCTTCTGGTCGATCACGCGGTCGGCCCGACGCCGGGGTTGCTCCGGCTCTTGGACTGGCTCGAGGGGCGAGCGCCCCTGGCGGTTGCGACGTCGGCGAACCGGGCGTACGCCTGGGGACTCTTGGAGCGGCACGCACTTGCCGGGCGGTTTGAGTTCGTCCTCGCGGCCGAGGACGTGACGCGGGGCAAGCCGGATCCCGAGGTCTACGCGACGGCCGCGCTCCGGCTGGGCGTGCCGGCCGGTGCGATCCTGGTACTCGAGGACAGCCCCGCCGGGGTCGAATCCGCGCGGCGGGCCGGCGCGTTCGTAGCGGCGGTGCCTCACGCCCAGAGCCCAGCCCACGCACTCCAGCACGCCCATCTGGTCGTGCCCACGCTCGACGCCCCAGAGCTGCTCGATCTGCTCGGCCGCCGACTCTCGATACGCCCTGGCTCGCCAAGCCCTTGATGAGCGCCACAAACCTGGAAACGCCTCATGACCCAGCCTGAATCGACACTCGAGCAAGTGACCTCATCACAGGCGCAGTCCGAACCCGCACCTAAAATGGTGGTTATCGCCTATCTTGCCCCGATCTTCGCCTATATCGCCTCGGGCTCGATCGAATCGTGGATTCCAGGGGTCGGCGATCACGCCGCCGGAACCCTCTACCCGATCGTGTACGCCGCCCGCGTCGCTCTGGTCTGCCTGGTCGCCTGGTACTTTCGCTCGACCTGGCGCGATCTATCCCCCTGGCCTGGCCCAGGCGCGATCGCCGTCGCGACGTTCTCCGGGCTGGCCGTGGTCGGTCTCTGGGTCGGTCTCGACGGTCATTATCCCGGGCTCCCCTTCTCGGGAACGCGCGTCGGCTTCGACCCAGGCCAGCTCGCCACCGGGCCGCGGACGGCGTTCATCATCGTCCGACTGGCAGGGTTGGTCGTGCTCGTCCCGTTGATCGAAGAGCTGTTCTGGCGTTCGTTCCTGATCCGCTGGTTGATCAGCGCCGACTTTCAATCCGTCCCGATCGGGCGCATCACCCCCGCGTCGGCGCTCTTGTCGGCGCTGTTCTTCGCGCTCGTCCACCCGGAGTGGCTCCCCGCGTTCTTGACGGGCCTGATCTGGGCGGGCCTGCTCGCGTGGTCGCGTTCGATCTCAGCCTGCGTCTTGAGCCACGCCGTTGCGAATGCCGCCCTCGGGGCCTACGTGCTCGTCACCGGCGACTGGAAATACTGGTGATTTCGCTGGAATAACGCATCGGACCCCGAAATCGAGATCGTCGTCCCAAGGATCCCACCACGATGTTCGTTCCCTGGGGAACCGATGCGCCGATCTATCATCGCCCATACGCCTCGCTGGCGGTCGCGGCCCTGTGCGTCGTCTCGTTTTTCGCCTTCCCTGCCGCCGATCACGAAGAAGCGATGCTGGCCCTGGGCGACGGCGTTCATCCCCTCCAGTGGGTCACGAACCTGTTCATGCATGCTGGATTCGGCCACCTCCTTGGCAACTTGATCTTCCTGTGGGCCTTCGGCCTGATCGTCGAGGGCAAGCTCGGGGCGATTGGCTTCCTGCTCGTCTACCTGGGAATGGGCGTTCTCGAAAGCGCGGTCGTGCAGGCCCTGTTTCTCCATGCCAAGCCCGCGCACATGCTGGGTGCGTCGGGGGCGATCTTCGGCCTCATGTCGCTCTGCCTGGTCTGGGCGCCCCGGAACGACCTCAACTGCATCGTATTCTTGCGCTTTGTTCCCTTTGATATGGAAATCTCGATCCTCTGGTTCGTCGTGATGTACATCGCGATGGAACTGATCTGGATCCCCTTCCAGGGCTTTCGCCCCTCGAGCGAGCTCGCCCACGTGATGGGGGCGGGCCTGGGCTTTGGCCTGGGCGTGATCATGGTCAGGCTCAAGCTCGTCGACTGCGAGGGTTGGGATCTCTTCTCGGTGATCCGAGTACGACCGAATCTGAGCGAAAAAAAGGTCTCGCGAAGGAAGCGCAGAGCGATCGAGCGGCCGAGCGGCTCGGCGGCTTCACCGAGCGTCAAGAAGGCCCGGGCGGCCGGCGCCGACCGCGATGCGGCCGAGGACGTTTCGGCCCGACGGTTGCGAGTGTTTCGTCAACACCTCGGGGTGGACGAATTCGAGGCGGCGCTCCAGGTTTATCGAGAGGGAAAGGCGCGGGGTTGGGCGCCCCCCGAGAGCGACGCTCGCGAGCTGATCAAGGGGCTGCTCGAGCGCGAGCAGTGGCAAGACGCGGTGGAGCTCATGCGCGATTATCTCGCCCAGACGGGGCTCGCCTATCCGCGGGTGCGGATCAAGCTCGCCGAGGTGCTGATCAGACGCCTCCATCGCCCCCTTCAGGGCCTGCGCGTGCTCGAGGGGCTTTCGGACGCGACCCTGACCGCACCCTTGCTCGCCGCCAAACGCGAGCTCCACGCCGCGGCCGAACAAGCCCGAGACGACGAGGACGCCCCGCTCGAGCTCGAGGACGAGCTCTGGTGATGGCTCTCCATTTCGGCTCTCTTCCCACCATTGGGATCTCTCTTGGTGGGCCTCGCTTCGCTCGACCCACCCTACAGCTCTCTTGGTGGGCCTACAGCTCTCT
>DAIDHE010000073.1 GCA_027459775.1 Planctomycetales bacterium
CCCGGCCGAGAGCACGAACCGGTCGCGATTGAACCAGACGGGATCGGCCGGGTCGTAACGCAACACGTTTTGCCAGAGGTCGTAGGCCACGGGCGCCATCGACATGGGCGTGCCCGGGTGCCCGGAATTGGCGGCTTGCACCGCGTCCATGGAGAGCGTCCGGATCGTATCGATGCAGGTGACGTCGATCGCTGCCTTCGCCGACTTGACCGCTGATTTTGATTCGAACACCGTTGCCATCGCCGCGGGACTCCCTGGTTTCGTTCTTTCGCCGTATTGCCGAGCCGACATACGTTATCACGTTGCGGCCCGACTTGCGAGCCACCAGTGGACGCGCGAACGATGTCACCCGCGGACGGCCGCCGGGGTCGTCGCGATCGGGCGACGTCTCACGTCTTTTCGAAGTTCGCGATCCGGGCCAGCGGTTCGGCCGGGATCAAGACAGCGACGGGCGATAGGGCGAATCCTCTGGGATCGCGGCTGACGATCGCGTCGAGCTGGGCCTCGATCGCGCAGGCGACCTGGAGGTTGTCGTCGGGGGGCTCGCGATCGGTCCTCAGCAGCCCCAGAGCCTCCTCCGCGGGCGCGCCGCGAGTGGGTCGCGGGTCGGAATCAGAGCGACTTTGGGCCTTGATCGCCGAGACGTCCAGAGTCTCCAAGATGCGATGGATCCGTGTGATCCGCGTGCCGATTGGCCATGTCTTAATGCGAATCACGAATTCCGTGATCTCGCTGGGTTCCGTGGCGTGCATCGTTCGAACTCCCCCCTCGCCCATTTCGAACCTGCACTGGGGCCGCACGGACAACGTGATCCGGCTGATCTCCTCCATCGACCCGCGATCATTCGGGCCGTGGGGCGATTCGCATTCCGCTTGATTCCCCTGCCAGGTAGAATGCGGCCAGGAGGCAACCGTCATGCCCGTTCTTACGCTCTCCGAACCTGCGTTGGCCCTGCTCCGACTGCACGTCGAACGCCATGGCCAGATCGACCTGGATGATTCGACCCGCGAAGCCTACCGCGAACTGGCCCGCGCCGAGCTGATGGCCGCCGGGCACAGCTTTGTCGGAGGTGATGAATCGGTCTACCGCCTGACCAAGAAAGGTTGGGAGTGGAAGAACGAGTTTCTCGCTCGCGCGAAGGAAACGGCCTGACGGGCTATCTCGCCATGGCCCGGCACAGCCGCCTCGCAAGGACGGTGATCGGCAAGTCCGTCCTCGGCGCCGCCTTGAGCGCGGCCGCGTGCGAGCCATGGCGGATTTCCTCGTATTCGTGCGCGATGATCGAATCAATGCGATCACGAAGAGGGAGCTTCGGAAAGATGCGACCGCCCCGGCTTCCCTTCAGCAGGTCGGGATTCAGGACGCCCGAATCCACCACGACTCCCGTGACGTTGCCCCCGCCTTTTCGTCAGTAAGGGTTGAACGCCCGCCACCGGCCGTCTCCTTCGTAATTCGGCTCGCCGATGTTGTCTTCCGGGATGCCGAGCGCTTCCATGCGGACCGCGCAATACTCCTCAAGTTTGTCCCGCCAGCGGTGGGCGAAATCCTCGGCATGATCGGCGGGATCAGCCGGAACCCGCTCGCCGAGAGGGGGGCTCATGGGTATCACACGGGAGCGAGCCAGGGGAACTCCGCGGCGGCAAGAAGAAGATGCGCCGGGTGCTCTCGCACTGAAAGCGCCAGCCGGCGCTGTTCGGGCGAAACCAGATCCGCTTCCCATTCTGGCGATATGAAGCCCCCCATCCGCGACGGTTCGCACGAGCGAGGCGCGAATCAGGGCGACTTTTGGGAACTGCCGGAGACAGGACTTGAACCTGCACCCGCTTGTTAGCGGACCAGCCCCTCAAGCTGGCGCGTCTGCCAATTCCGCCACTCCGGCTCGGGGGCGAATCTCTTCGGTACAAGGGCTATCATGAGAATCCGCGATGGCCGATGTCAAGACAAGAAGCCCGACAACGGGGTTCGCGTGGCCGCAAGTGGGGGATTTACCGTGCGAGCGGCCTGGCGAAGACGTCGTAGGCCGCGAGTTTCTGGGCCAGAGCCCGCGTTTCCGAATCCGACAGGCTTGCGATAGGCGAGCGCAACGGGCCGCAGTCGACGCCGATGAGCTTCATGACCGCCTTGGACGCGGCCAGGAAGCCGAAATCGCCGAGCGTCTTGACCATCAGGGCCGCCTGAAGCTGGAGCGAGCGGGCGAGGGCCACGTCGCCGGCGACGAACGCCTTGCGCATCCGCTCGAAGTGGGGGGCGGTGAAGCTGTAGGTCGCCCCGATCGAGCCCGTGATCCCGAACAGATAGCCGGCGAGCAGGCCCTCGTCGCAGCCCAGGAAAACGTCGAACGCGCCGTCGTCGATCGCGATCGAGCGCTGGAGCTCGAGTGGGTCGCTGTCCGAGAATTTCAGCCCCTTGAGGGTCGGGATCCGAAACCGCGCCTCGTGCAAGACGTCGGCGGCCGACAGTCGCACGCCGGTCATGCTCGGGATGTGATAGTAGTAAAACGGCAGCGGCTCGGCCGCTTGGGCGATGGGTCTACAGAACTCGACCACGTCGCGGACGCTGGCCGGTTTGAAATAGCTGGGCGCCATGACGGAAATGGCGTGCGCGCCCGCTTTCCGAGCGTGGGTCGCCAGCGCGATCGCGTCGTTCTGGCAGTGATGGCCGACGTGCGCGGCGATGGTCATATCGCCGCCGGCGACCTCGAGCCAGCGCTCGAGCAAGGCTTGCCTCTCATCAACCGCCAGCGAGGCCCACTCGCCGGTGGTCCCGCCCAGGAAGACGCTGGCGACGCCCGATTCGCGATACAGGTCCGCCTGGAGCTGGACCGCCGCGAGATTGAGCCGTCCGTCGGCGTGAAAGGGTGTGTGGGGGGCGGGAATGAGTCCCTTCAAGACTCGCGGCATGATCGGCTCCAGAGGCGGGTGCAAGGTGGGAAGGCGCTCGAATCTCAATCTAACCCTTGATCCCGATCCAAGCAAACCCACGCGCCCGTTGCGACCCCCTGGACCGCTCCGATAGGATCGGAGTTCGTTGGTCTAGAAGGCAGAATCCAAAACCACCCGATCCACGTCCCAAATCGCGAGGGCCTCATGAACCATCGGATGCTCGTCATGCTCGCGGCCGGGTTCGTCTGGGTCGGCGGGACCGTGAGCGCGGGCCGGCTTCAGGAACACGAATCACCGTGGATCGAGCTCATCGGTGAGGACGAGCTCGGCGCCTGGAAAAAACCTCACGGCCAGTGGCAAAAAGCCGGCGACGCCCAGGTCGATCCCAAGAACCCCAGACGGCTGATCGCGACGCCCGGCCGCGGCGTCATCGTCAACGGACCCACGGGTAAAACCGCCAACCTGTTCACCACTCGCGACTTCGGCGACATCGAGGCTCATTTCGAATTCCTGATCCCCCAGGGATCGAACTCGGGCGTCAAGCTCGAGGGGCTCTACGAAATCCAGATCTTCGACAGCCATGCGAAAAAGACCCTCGACGGCAGCGATTGCGGCGGGATTTATCCCAAGGCCGAGATGCTCCCCCGCTATCATCACACCGATCAGGGCGTTCCACCGCGCGTCAACGCCGCCAAACGAGCCGGCGAGTGGCAGACGCTCGATATCGTCTTCCGAGCGCCCCGGTTTGACTCACAGGGAAACAAGACCCGCGACGCCCGGCTCGAGCGCGTCGTCCTCAACGACAAGGTCGTCCACGAGAACGTCGACGTGAAATACCCGACGGGGCATTACTATCGCCTCAAGGAGCGGGCTCGGGCGCCGATCATGCTTCAGGCCGACCATGGACCGGTGGCGTTTCGCAGGATTCGCGTGCGCGAGCTGGCGGGCCCGAAACCCTGACCGCCGTCCCGTCCTGCTGCTGCTGGCCCTGTTGCTGGCGATATCCGACCTGGGAGCTGAGCTTGGGTCGAGGCTGCCGCGATTGCGACTGGATCCACGAGGCGGCCGACCACGGCGCCTGGGCGGTCGACCAGTCGCTCCAATCCGACGGGACGCGGTCGATGGGCTCGACCTTCACGCTGACCGCGATCGTCTCGTCGGCCCGGCCCTTCCACACGCCGCGATTGGGCGGAACGTCGGAATAGTCGCGGCCGACGGCGATCTTGATGTAGTCGTCGTCGGCGAAGACGCCGCGGGTGGGGTCGACGTCGACCCAGCCGCCCGGTCCCGACCAGACCTGGCACCAGGCGTGGGTGGCGACCTCGCCCTCCTGGTGCACATAGCCGCTGATGTAGCGGGCAGGCAGGCCGACGCCCCGACACGCCGCCAGATAAAGATGGGCAAAGTCCTGGCAGACCCCGCGCCCCAGCCGAAGGGCCTCGGCCACCGGAGTCCGCGCGGTCGTGACCTTTTTTTCGTAGATCAATGCCATCCGGACCTGCGCACTCAAGTGCTCGACCACGTCCACCAGCCGACCCCCGGGCCGGCCCACGCCCGCCAGGAAACCCTCGAGCTCGCGCGACGGCCTCGCGAGCGGGCTCGATTGCAAGAACTCGATTGTTTCGAGCCCCTGATAATCCTCGCAAGCGGGGTCGAACGGCCGTTGCAGACGTCCGGCGGGGTTGGGGTCGCGGTGGGTGCGCACGATCGAGGTCGCGCGGATCAACAGCTCGCGATAGGGCGCCAGGATGTTGAAGAGGTCGACCCGATTGCCAAAGCCGTCGCGATAAAGCGTCACCGGCGCGGGCGGATTGATCCGCAGGTGGAAGCCGAGATTGGTTTGCTCTTCATCCGAAGGAGGGGCCGTCCGCACCTCGAAGACGGTCTCGGCGACCGGCTCGGAATAGGAGAGCTTGGTTTCGTGCTGGATTCGCAAGAGCATGAGCAAGGGCCTCGGTGGAGGAAAGCGGGGCGATCGCCCCCCGGGTCGCCGGGGTCAGGTCAAGAAAAAGGAGTGCTTGATTTCCTCGCCGACCTTGTAACTGGTGGCTTTCACGCCGTCGAGGAACGGGACGAGCCCGCGCTCGAAGATTTCTCCGACGTCGATATAGCGGAGTTCGCCGTCGAGCCGGCCGAGCAAGCGTTCGGCCTCGCTGGCGTATTCGTCGTCGTCGCCGCCGGCGATTTCCTGGAGTGATTCGCGGCACCTGGCGACGCAAAAGCGAATCGCGCGGGGGAAGTCGGGGTTCAGGACAAGGAACCGGATCACGCCCACGGGCTCGACGCGGTCGCGTTCGACGCGGAGGAACGCGGCGTAGGCCGAGCAGCTCCTGAGCAATCCCGTCCAGCGCACGATTTGCAGGGCCAGGTCGGCGTCGGCGGTCCCCTGGGTGAGGGCGAGGCATTTGGCGTGGAGGATTCGCCCCATGACGTCGACGCGTTCGAGATAGCGGCCGAGCTGGACGAAGTGATAGACCTCGTCGCGGGGCAGGGTGTTGTGGAGCAGGCCGTCAAACAGGATGCACGACTGCTTGATCCGGGTGTAAAAGGACGAGGGGCTCGAGCGGTAGCGCTTCTGGGCGCGCGGGCCGCACAGGTAGAGGTAGAGGCGATTGACCTCGATCCAGGCGTCGACGCCCAGGCTTTCCTGGGCGCCTCGGGCGTTTTCGCGGGCGCGGGCGATCATCGAGAGAATCGACTGGGGGTTGGATCGGTCGAAGGTGAGGAAATCGAGAACCGCCGATCGTTCGCGGGTCGACCGGGCGGCCTGAAAGGGCTCGCGGCAGCCGAGGATTTCCAGGGCGATCTCGACGGGGGCCGAACCGTCCTCGACCGAGAGGCTGGGTGCGTCGAGCTCGAGATAGAGGCCGATATCGAGCAATCGCGCGACGTTCTCGGCGCGTTCGAGATAGCGGCTCATCCAGTAGAGGTTTTCGGCGACGCGGCTGAGCATCTCAGTTCCTCGCGAACGGGCCGGGCGCGGCGATCGGGGTGGGCCGGCCGGCGGTCTCATGCAAGACCCACGTGTCCTTGGTGCCGCCCCCTTGCGAGCTATTCACCACCAGGCTGCCCTCCGGCAGGGCGACGCGGGTGAGACCTCCGGGCATCACCGTGATCTCCTCGCCATAGAGCACGAATGGCCTGAGGTCGATGTGGCGGCCGTCGAGATGGCCCTGAACGAAGGTCGGGTGCCGCGAGAGGCTGATCGTCGGCTGGGCGATGTAGCCCCGCGGATTGGCCGTGATCTTGCGGGCAAACTCCTCGCGCTGGGCGTGGGTCGAGGCCGGGCCGATCATCATGCCGTAGCCCCCCGAGGCGTCGACCGACTTGACCACCAGCGATTCCAGATTGGCCAGGATGTGGCTCCGGTGCGCGGGAATCAGCGGGCGAAAGGTCTCGACGTTCCCCAGGATCGGATCCTCGCGGAGGTAGAAGCGAATCATATCGGGTACGAAGGGATAGATGCCCTTGTCGTCGGCGACCCCGGTCCCGAGCGCGTTGGCGAGCCCGACATTGCCCGCGTGGTAAGCGCCGATCAACCCCGCCACGCCGAGCATGCTGTCGGGGCGAAACGCGAGCGGGTCGAGAAAATCGTCGTCGATGCGGCGATAGATGACGTCGACCCGCTCGAGGCCGCGGGTGGTCCGGCGAAAAATCTGGCCCCGGTCCAGGACCAGATCGCGCCCCTCGACGAGCTCCACTCCCATTTGCCGCGCCAGGAAGCTGTGCTCGTAGTAGGCCGAGTTGTAGATCCCCGGGGTCAGCACGACGATCGTCGGGTCGTCGCAGCCGGGCGGGGCGATCGCCCGCAAGACGGCCAGTAACGTGTCGGTGTAGTCGTCGACGGGGCGGACGTTGTATTGTTCGAAGAGCAGCGGAAAGACCTGCTTCATGACCTGGCGGTTCTTGAGAACGTAGCTGACCCCCGACGGCGTGCGGCAGTTGTCCTCGAGGACCAGGAATTCGCCGCCGGCGTCGCGGATCAGATCGATGCCCGAGACGTGGACGTAGACGTCGCGGGGAACCGCGAGCCCGACGCATTCGCGGCGATAGCCCGACGCGCCAAAGACCAGGTCGGCGGGCACGACCCGGTCCTTGAGAATGTGCCGTTTGTGATAGACGTCGTGGATGAAGAGATTGAGCGCCCGGACTCGTTGCTTGAGCCCGCGCTCGATCCGGTCCCACTCGGCCGCCGAGACCAGCCGCGGGATCGGGTCGAAGGGGATGATCCGCTCGACGCCTTGATCGCGGCCATAGACCGTGAAGGTGATGCCTTGCTGGCGCATGGTGAGGTCGGCGACCTTGTCGCGGCGCTCGAGCTCGTCGGGGCCGAGCTCGATCAGCCGCTCGTGGAGGGCCGCGTAGTGCGGCCGCGGAACACCGGCCGACGCGAACATCTCGTCGTACGCCGCGAGGCGATAGCGACCGAACAAGGCGGCTTCCTGGGGCGATGGGGGCATGGTGGATGAAATGCCGAGGCTCGCGGGTTGAGTCAAGCGAAACCGAGTTAATGCGCGGCCACGATCGCCCTTTGTTCCACGCCGGCCGGAGAGAGGAGGGGCGGCCGTCTGGTGAACGAAGGTCGATCGGTGCGGAGTCGGCGAATCGGCTCGTCGTGGTTGAACCAGCCGTTCGATTCGGACGCCGAACGCCAACGCGAGCGAGCGCCTCGAATGCGTCCTTTCTATCACCTCAATCGTCGACAATCCAGTCGGAAATGCGTTCGCAACCGCTTGATTGGTCGCTAGAATGAAATCGGAGGGGCGAATGAGCGAGGATGAAAGGCGAGGCGAACGCACCATGGGCCGGCATGGCAGGTTTCGGTTGGCGGGGGGGATGCTGGGGATGGTCTGGCTCGCGAGCGCGGGGGGCGTTTGCCTGGCCCAGCACCCGGCTGGCGTGGCCGCCGGCGTTCAGTATTTGAGGGCGCACGCCACGGGCCAGCACCAGGGCGAGACGGCGATGATCGCGCTGGGGCTCATCAAGGCCGAGACGCCGGCCGCCGACTCCACGCTGCAGGCCTGCGTGGCCCAGATCAAGGGTCGATTCAGCACGAGCGCCTACGAGCCCGAGCTCACGAACGGAACCGGGGTCTACGAGGCCGCGGCCGTGGCGATGGTCCTGGCCAATCTCGACGCCGAGGGCCACCGCGCGTTCATTCAGTTGATCGCGGCCTATCTGCTGGGGCAGCAAAAGGCTAACGGCTCGTGGGACTACACCTCGCGGACCGCGGGGGATGCATCGATTTCGCAGTATGCGATTCTGGGGCTGTGGGAGGCGGCGAACGCGGGCATCGACGTTCCGCCCAACGTCTGGGATCGAGCCGCCTCGTGGTATCTCTCGGACCAGAGCGACGCTGGGGGCTGGTGTTATCACCGCGACGAGCCCGGCCACCCCGACACGCTCTCGATGACGGCGGCCGGGGTGGGGAGCCTGCTCATCTGCCAGCGTCAGCTTCAGAGATACCGGGCCGAGCGCCCGGCCACGAGCAAGCTCCTCAAGCCGCTCGTGACCGAGGGAATCAAGGGCGATTACAAGCCGTCCAACTCGAACGCGTCGATCAATAGCGCGGTCAATCGCGGGATGAGCTGGATCTCGGCCAATTTCAACCCCGCCAACACCACGGTCGTGGGCCAGACCCCCTACTATATGCTTTATGGTCTCGAGCGGATCGGGGCGCTCTCTGACAAGCAGACGCTGGGCCGGCTCGACTGGTACGCCAAGGGGCGGGCGTTCATTGAATCGACCCAGCACCCCGACGGCTCGTGGAGTGGCGCGCACGGTTCGGAGATGAACACCGTCTGGGCGATCCTGTTCTTGACCAAGTCGACGGCCAAGACGATCCAGCGGGTGACGATCCGGCGGTTGGGCGCGGGGACGCTGCTGGGCGGTCGTGGGCTGCCCAAGGATCTGTCGTCGATGACGGTGGCGGGCGGCCGGGTTGTGAGCCGGCCGATGAACGGCGCCGTCGAGGGGATGCTGGCGGTGCTCGAGGATCCGCGGGCCGAGCAATCGCAGGCGGCGGTTTCCGGCCTGGTGGATCGCTATTTCAACGAGGGGCCGAAGGTGCTCAAGCCGCACAAGCAGCGGTTTCGCCGGATGCTCTCGGAACGCGACCCCAGCCTGCGCAGGGTCGCGGTCTGGGCGCTGTCGCGGATGGGCGATTTCGACGTGATTCCCAATCTGATCGACGCCCTGACCGATCCCGAGGAAGAGGTCGTGACGGCGGCCAGGCTGGGGCTGATGCTCTTGTCGCGAAAGAGCGACGGCCTGGGCCCTCCCTCGCCGTCGACGCCGGAAGAGCGCAAGCTGGCCGTCGAACGCTGGCACTCGTGGTATCGCACGATCCGCCCGCTCGATCAAGAAGGCGAGGACGACGGCGGTCCGACGGCGGTCGAGCCGGTGGCGAGCGCGCCCGCCCCAGAAACCAAGGCTCCTGGAGGGTCAGCGCCATGACGACGTCGATCGCGGCCAATCCGGCGGCCGCCACGAAGCCGGACGCCGACCTCGACGAGCTCGAGATCAAGGTCCACGGCGAGTCCCAATTCGACCGGGTGACCTCGATGTTGATGGCCGTCGTGCTCGGCGCGTTCATGGTCGTGGGCTGGCTGGGGCTGCTTTACCTGAACACCCAGGCCTACGCCGCCCGGGTGACGACTCCGCTGGAAATCATCGAGGTTTTCGGCGGGGGCGGGGGCAGCCCGGATGGAACCGTGGGGTCGACCGAGAAGATCGACGTGGCCGGGGCCGACGCGATGGCGGCGGCGTCGAACAATGAAGAGCAGGCCAGCGATTTCGAGCAACCGTCGGTCGAGCAGACGCCCAGCGCCATGCTCGAGACGGCGACCGAGGCCGGCCAGAGCCTGGCCGAGGTCGATCTGGGCGCCGTCATGCCCACCGGGGGCCCGGTCGCCAGCGGCCGCCGCTCGTCCAAACTGGGCACCGGCGGGCCAGGGCTCGGATTCGGACCAGGAGACGGCGGCGTCTCCCGCGAGCAGCGCTGGAGCATTCTCTATAATCCAGGCCAGACCAGCCAGGAATACGCCCGCCAGCTCGACGCCCTGGGCGTACAGCTCGCCGTCGTCGCCGACGCCAATCAGCTCCGCTACGTCTGGAATTTCTCGAATCCCACTCCCGACACCCGGTTCGGCTCGGGACGGACCGACAATCGCCTCTATTTCCTCTGGCAGGGCCGTGGACGCAAGGCGTCGGACATCGCGCTTTTGCAAAAGGCGGGCATCACCGTGGGCGAGGGGGTCGTCTTTCAGTTTTATCCCGCCGAAGTCGAGCGCAGGCTGGCCGAGCTCGAGGTCCGCTATCGCGGCCGGCAGCCGGCGGAAATCCGCGTCACGCGATTTCATGTGGTGCCCAAGGGAAACGGCTATGATTTCGAGGTCGCCGCTCAGGAGACCCTGCGTTAGGGCGATCCGGCTTTGTTCGGGGCGAGCCGATCGCCGTTGGCGACCGATCGAACCTCACGGATTTCGGAAACAAGAGACACTGCTCCATGGCGACGCTCGAGGTAAGGGACGGACAGGGGCGGGTTCGATTCGTCGAGCTCCAGAACGATCATCCGGTGCTTTTCGGCGCGAGCGCGAGCTGCGAGGTCGGACTGGCGGGCGAGGGGGTCTTGCCGGTTCACGGACGGATTCGCTGGAAGGGGGGGCGATTCAAGATCGAGGCTTCCCCCGACGCCGAATTCGTGGTCGTCAACGGGCACAAGATGTCGACCTCGAGCCTCATCGAGGGCGACGTGGTGACGATCGGCTCATGCCGGATCATCATGCGGAAGACCGGCGAGGAGAGAGCGAAAAAGCAAGGCGCGGGCGCGGCCGCGCGGGGGCGCGGCGCGGTCTCGGACGACGACGAGGGAGGCGGTCTGTTTGAACGCGGCGATTGGGCGGAATCGCTGGAGGATCTTGCGGGCAAGGAACGCCCCCGAACCAAGTCCAAGCCGAGCGAACGGCCGCGCGACCGCGGCCAGGCCGCGGCCAAGCCGGCCGTGGCCGAGGCAGAGAAGCCTCAGGAACCCAAGCCGCCCAACCCGACGCTGGTCCTGATTCGCCAGCGGATCGCCGCCATGAAGGCGTTCCTGGGCGAGGGGCGGCCCGGGGACGGCCGGCTGGCCACATCGCCCCTGGTCATCGGGCTCGCGGCCTCGCTGGTACTCTTGATCGGCCTCGGGCTCTGGCTCAGGTCGGTCATCGTCGCCTCGGCCGCCGATCGTCTCTATAACACCGGCATCCAGAATTACGAGGACGGCGACTTTCGCACCGCCATCCGCGACCTGAGCTCGTTCCTGGCCGACAATCCCAAGGATCGTCGCGGGAGCAAGGCCCGAACATTGCGCGCCTTCGCCAATGTCAGGCAGTACGTCTCGCCCGACGGTTCGACATGGTCGACGGCGCTCGAGGCCGCGCATGAAATGGTCGACAAGACGGGGGGCGAGGAGGCGTACCGCGATGTGAAGATGGACTTGGCCGACGTCATCCTGCGCATCGGGGAGGGATTGGCCGACCGCTCGCGTGCGAGCGCGGACCGCAAACTGCTCGACCTGGCCGAGGACGCTCGGGCGTTGCACGCGCAGGTGGCCGGCGAGCCGGGGCCAGAGCGCCTGGCCCTTTCGCAGCTTCCGAGCAAGCTGGTGCGTGCTCGAGCGGCCGTGGAGAAGGCCGAGTTCCGGGCCAGGCTGCTGGGCGAGATGAACGACGCCATCGCCGCCGGATCGGCCGCGCGCGTCTATCAGGCGCGGGACGAGCTCCTGGATCGGTATTCCGACCTGGCCCGCGACCTCGATCTGATCCGCGCGATGACCGCGGCCAACGAGCTGGTCCGCAAGGCGGTCACGGTCGATCCCAAAAGGCGCTCGGCGGAGCACACGCCGCGGAGCGAGCCCCTGGGCACGCCGCTCGCACTGGCGGTCCGCGGGGGCCGGCGCGCGGCGCAGGGGGGTTCGTCCGCCGGCTCGTCCGAGCCGAACAAGGCCGTCTTCGCTTTGGCCGACGGGTACGCGATCGGTCTCGACGGATCGACCGGCAAGCCGCTCTGGCAGCGGCCCGTCGGGCTCTCGAGCCGCCACGCCCCCCAGGCCGTCCCCGGCGACGACACCGCCGTCGTGTTCGACGCTCGGACGAACGAGCTCGAGCGGATCGAAGCCCACACCGGCAAGCTGATCTGGCGGCTCGAGATCGGCGAGCCGGTCGACGACCCGCCGCTCGTGCTGGGGAACCAGCTCGTGCAGGTCTTGTCCAAAGGTGATGTTCTGTTCATATCGCTCGAATCGGGCGAGCTTCAGTCGACGCTCAAGCTGGGCCGGCCGCTGTCGAGAACGCCCGTGGGCGACGAGTCGGGGCGAAATCTTTACGTTTTCGGCCGGCAAGATTGCTTGTTCGTGATCTCGCGCGATCCCTTGGGCTGCGCGGCCGTCGAGTATCTGGGGCACGCCGACGGCTCGATCCCGTGCGCACCGGGGCGATTCGGCCGGTTCCTGGTGATTCCGGAGAACGAGTCCCTGACCGACGGCCTCTGGCATGTCTGGGTGGTTGACGAGAACGGCCTGCATCCGCACCCGGTGCAAGATCTCAAGGTGTCGGGCTGGACCTGGGACACCCCGGCCTCGGCGGGCGCGGTGGTGTGGTCGACCGGCGATCGCGGGGGAGTGGAGGCGTTTTCGGTCGGCGATTACGCCGGCAAGAATCCATTTCGGCCGGTGGCCCGAGTCGCGCCCGACGATCGCGTGTCGGGCCCGGCGTTTGGTCTGGCGCGATCCGAGCGCGAGCTCTGGCTGGCGGGGGGCCATCCGGGTCTCTACGCGCTTGACCTCGAGCGCGGCAAGATCGACCCCAAGGCGCCCTTCGCGGCGCCCGGCCCCGCCCGCGCGCCGCTCCAGCAGGCGCCGGGGCTGGTCGTCGCGACTTTCACCGCCGCCTCGAGCGGCGGCGCCGCGATCTGGGGCCTGGACGCCGAGACCGGCGAGATCGCCTGGCAAACGCAAATGGGAATGGCCTGGCCCACACCGATCGAGGTCGACCCGGCGGGGACCGCCAGCCTGATCGGCCGCGACGGCCGCCGGATCACCATCACCGCCCAGCAAGCGGCCCAGGGAGGATTCCTCGAAACGACCGCCCCTGTTCCCGGCCGGTTCGCCCTGCCCGAGGGACGCAGGCTGGTCTATCAATCCGGTAAAAAAACCGTCGATGTCGTGGTGCCTCACGCGCTCGGGAACACGCTGTGGGTCGAGACCGATACCGTCGCCGCGGGCTGGAAAAAACTCGTGCTTCCGGCCGACCTCGCCGCCGCGCCCGTGGTGTGGGGCGGAGGCATTCTCGCGCCGGGGCGCGATCAGCGCGTCTATCTGGTCGACCCGATCTCGGCCCGGCCCTTGTCCGAGCCGTTCATCCCCCGGTTCAACCGCGACCTGCAAGGCGAGCCGCTCGCGCCGGCGATCCTGGACGGCGACTCGGTGGTGGTCGCCGATTCGGTCGGTCGCGTCCGTAGGCTCGCACTCAAGACGACGCCGACCGAGCGCCTGACGGCCGAGGCCGAGACGACTCTCGACAAGCCGATCATCGCCCCCCCGGCCTCGACGGGTTCGGCCGTCATCGTGGCGACGGCCGACGGCAAGGTCCGGGCCCTGGCCGCGCGCGACCTGAGCCCCGTCGGCTCGTGGCCGCTGGACGCGCCCTTGACCGCCCCGCCGATCGGGCGGCCCGGAGGCGCCTTCGTCACCGATCAGGCGGGCGGGGTCATGGCGTTCGACAAGGAGGGCAGGCGCGTCTGGTCGATCAACCTGGGCCGGCCGGTCATGGGCGCTCCGGCCGTTCGCGACCAAGCCGTCGTGCTCGCGACCTCGGACGGCGTGCTCCACGTCCGAAACCTGAGCGACGGCGGCGCCCGCGCTCGGGCGGCTCTGGGCGACGTCCCCGCCGGGGGCGTGTTCTTGATCGGCGGCCAGCCGGTACTGGCCTCCGGCAAGAGCGCCCTCCGCGCCGTCGCCATCCCCAAGAGCGTCGCCGCGTCCCATTAACAGGCGAGATTGATTCACATATGTTAATTCATAGATTTCTATTGGCCGCGGCGGTCGGCGTCGGGTTTGCGGCCGCGGCCGCGGCGACCGCGCAGGACGACCCGACCCAGGGCGCCAAGAACCTGCTCCGGGCCGCTCCGTTCGACCGTGTCACCCTGATCGACGGCACGGTGCTCCTGGTCGACCCGCTCAGCCCCCGGCCGCTGCCGGTCGTGGACCCGGCCAAGGCGCGCAAGGGCAAGCGCGACGCCGGCGGGATCCCCGAGGAGGGGAACGTCATCGCGGGCAAGACCACCAGGCTCGAGCGCGACCAACCCGATCAAGACAAGGACGCCGACAAGGTCCGGCTGCACACGCTCAAACCGGGCGAGGGGGAAATCAGCGATTTCGAGGTCAAGCGGTCGGATATCAAGAAGGTCGACTATTTCGAGGATCTGCTGCTTCAGGAGAGCGAACGGTTGGTGCTCGCGCGGGATTTCGCCCAGGCGTTTGAGTCCTGTCTCTGGGTCAAGTCGCGCGACCCCAAATGGCCCGGGGTCGAGGACCACGTGAACCAGATCCTGTTCGCCGAGGGGAGCCGGGCCATGATCGAGGGCGACGACGAGCGCGGACAGCGGCTGCTGCGGGAATTGCTGGCGCGCAAGCCCGACTACCCGGGTCTGATCGAGCAATTGTCGGCGGCCTACTCCAAGCGGATCGGCCGCGCGATCGATCTTGGGTACTACAGCAAGGGGCGGCGGATCCTCCACGAGCTGGCGAGCTTCGCCCCCAAGAGCCTCGCCACGCGCGAGATGACCGCGCGGTTCGTGAACCGAGCCGAGGCCCGGCTGAGCGCGGCCGAGGGCAAGAGCGCCCCCGTCCGGCTCGACGCCATGACCGAGGCCCTGCGGATCTGGCCGACCCTTGATGGGGTGGAGGCGCGCTATCGCGAGCTGTTCCTGACCATGCCCACCCTCGAGACGGCCGTGGTCGACGTTCCGGCCCCGCTCGGGCCCTACGCCCACTCGCCAGCCGACCTGCGGACCACTCGGCTGATCTACCTGCCGTTGCTCGAATACGACGACGACGACGCACGCAAGGGAAAGCGGACGGCTCAGCTCGTGCAGACGATCGAGACCTCGGACCTGGGGCGGCGGATGTTGATCAAGCTCCGCGCGGGCGTGCCGTGGTCCGACGGCTCGCGCGCGGCCTCGGCGGTCGACGCGGCACGCGACCTGACCGACCGCACCGACCCCAATTCCCCCCGCTACATCGCCCGCTGGGCCGAGCTCCTCGACCGGGTCGAGGCGACCGACGACAGCCGGCTCGAAATCCGGCTCAATCGGCCGCCGCTCCGCGCGGGTCCCTGGTTTCTGGGTCCGGTGGGCGCCGCCCACGCCGGGTCCGACGGCCGGGAGGCGTCCGCGAGCCCCGAGCGGCCCTGGGTCTGCGACGGCCCGTTCATCGCCGTCGAGGCCAAGCCCGACCTGGTTGAGTTCCGCCGCCAACCCGGCAAGGGGCTGATCCGGATCCGCGAGATCCGCCAGGCGAGCCCCGCCGCCGGCCTGGCCGCCCTCAGGCGGGGCGACGTCAGCCTGCTCGCGCGCGTTCCCCCCGACCAGGCCAAGGCGCTCGAATCCGAGCCGGGGATCAAGGTCGGAACCTACAACCGGCCAACCGTGCACCTGATCGCCCTCGATGGCCGCAACCCGGCGCTTCGGCTGCGCACCCTCAGGAGGGCGCTGTCTTATGCCATCGATCGCAAGGGCCTGCTCGAGGAATTCGTGCTCAAGCGGCCCATCGACGAGGGGGACCGACCCTCGAACGGCCCGTTTCCCGCGGGATCCTACGCCGACGCGCCGGCGACGCCGGCACTCGAATGGAACCCCAT
The DNA here is from genome assembly GCA_027459775.1 of Planctomycetales bacterium. Taxonomy (GTDB): domain Bacteria; phylum Planctomycetota; class Planctomycetia; order Isosphaerales; family Isosphaeraceae; genus JAKBAP01. Next base: position 15,779 of record DAIDHE010000073.1, read on the forward strand.
GCTGGCCAAGATGCTGACCGCGGCGGCGCGCAAGGAGATCGGCGGCTCGCCGATCCAGCTCAAGCTGGAACACCCCCCCTCGGCCGAGGCCCGGGCGACCGTGGGACGAATCGCGAATGCCTTCAAGGCGGCGGGCGTCGAGATCGAGCTCGTCGAAATCAGCGAGTCCCGGCTCGAAAGCGAGCTCCGGGCCGGCCGCAAATTCGACCTGGCCTATCGCGCCGTCCGCGTGAATGAGCCGGTGTCGGACGCGGGGCCGCTGCTCTTGCCGGGCTACGACGCGCCTCCCGAGGCCAATTGCATGGCCTCGGCCGCCAGCCCGCGAATCCTTCAGCTCTTGCTGGCGCTCGAGCGAACCGCCGACTGGACGTCGGCCCGCGGGCTCGCCGTTCAGATCGATCGCGAGTCCCGCGACGAGCTGCCCGTCATCCCGCTCTGGCAGATCGTCGACCACTACGCCTGGCGCGACCGCTTGAAGGGGCCGGCCAAGACGACCGAACGACTCTACGACCGGATCGAAACCTGGGAGATCGCCCCATGGGTCGCCAAGGACCCCGAAACTTCACGATGACCCGCGCGGCGCTCACGGCCCCCCTTTTCATGCTCTTGTGGACGGCCCTCGAGCCATCGCTTCGGGCCGACGGAGCGCCCCCCCAGCCCATCGAACGCCAACCCTACAAAATCGCGCTCTCGCTCTGGTGCGCGCCCGAGTCGCGCATCGACGACCCCAGCCGCGATCGGCTCGTTCGCGAATGGCAGATCCTGCTGAGGCGTTTCGTGGGGGCCCCCTGGAACGTCGTGGTCGAGCCCCCCACCAGCCCCCTCGCCTTGCTCGACCCCGACTCGGTCAAGGGCGAGGCGTTCGCCAGATGGTCCAATTACGACAAGGTCTGGATCGCCCGTCTCCAGCCCGATCCCGACGGGCAAGGGCTGGTCTTCGTCGGTCGCGAATACGACGTCGCCACCCGCCGCCTGGGCTCGTTGCTCAAACGCCCCGTCGTTGATTGGGAGGACGCGCCTCGAGAGTTGCTCGCGTTCAGCCTCGACCTCTTCAGCCCCACCGCGATCATCACCGGCCAGGAAGGGGGCCGCGCGATCATGAACGTCCGCGGCGGGGCCCTCGAACCCGCCAGCCCCAGAGGCGAGGTGGTCTCGAAAGGCATGGTCTTCCTGCCGCTGCGGCTCGTCTCGCTCGCCAAGGGTGGCGTGCAGATATTGCGGATCCCGTTTACCTATCTCCAGGTCGAGAGCGCGAGCGGCCCGACGGCTCGGTGCGCGATCGTGAGCGCTCTCTCGGACCCGTTCACCAAACGGATCGCCCGGCCCAATTCCCTGGCGGCGATCGCGATCAAGCCGGGGGCGAGCCCGCTACGCCTCCGTTTCACCTGCAAGCCGGACGGCGCCCCCGCCTCGGGCTATATCCTGACCGCCCGCCCCCCCGGCCAGGGCGAGCCCCAAGAGCTGGGGTCGACCGACCGCTCGGGCCGGATCACGCTTCGCCCCGGCTTCGCATCCTCGATCGTCGTGATGCGGCTGATCGCCGGCCGGGTCGAGCCCCTGGTCGAATTCCCGATCATGCCCGGCGAAAGCGGCGACGAACGTGTGATCCCCGTCGACCCCCTCCCGCTCACCATCGCCCTCGAGGCACGCGTCGACGCGCTCCGCGATCAGGTCGTCGACCTGGTCGCGCTCCGCGCCCGCCTCGAAGCCCGCATGAAAGCGCGGCTCGAGGGCGAAGACTGGGACGGGCTCGCGGAAGCCATCGAGGAATTCAAAACCCTGAGCCCGCGCGACAAATTCGCCGAGACGCTCGCCAAGCTCAAGGACGAGGCCGCCCACGACCAGGCCGAGACCAAGAAGGCGGTCCTCACCCGGACGGCCCAGGCCGAGATCGCCGACCTGCAGTCGCTGATCGACCGCTACCTGGATGATGATATGTTCAAAGCCTACGTCGACGCCCTCGAGCGCGGGCGTGGGCTCGCGGGAAAGAAGGCGACGACCAAGGCCGCCGCCAGGCCGGCCCAACCCGGATCGGCGCCTGGTCAGGCGGTCGCGCCTGCTCCCGCGGTGGCGGCGCCCGCCCCCCAGCCCGCGCCGGCCCAGCCGGCTGCCCCCGCGCCGGCCCCCGCTCGGCGGCCCGCGCCCCCGAAGGGTGAGTCGGCGGTCCCGTTTTGACGGCGCTCTAGACGACCGACGACTTGGAGCCGCCGCTGAACATCTTCGAGAGGATCGCGCCCCCGCGAAAGAGCCGCGAAAGCGCCGGCCGCGAGAGCCCCTCGATGTGGCCGTACCACTCGGTCAGCATCCGGGTGAAGTCGAGCATCTTCTCGAGCTGCTCACGCGTGTATTTCTCGCCGTCAGCGCCTTTCTTGGCCTCGGCGACGCAGTGCTCGAGAAGCGCGATCGTGGGGTCCATCTCGCGCCGCTTACGCTCGGCCATGATCACCTGGAACGTGTCCAGCACGTCCTTCAAGGCCTCGAAACGATCCCTGCGGTCGCCGATCAAGTGGACGCGCCGAACCACCCCCCATGTGATGAGCTCGCGCAGGCTGGTCGAGACGTTCGACCGGCTCACATCCAAAAGTTGACTGATCTCCTCCGCATCGAGCGGTTCAGGCGCGATGAAAAGAAGCGCGTGGACTTGAGCCATGGTCCGGTTGATTCCCCAGGCCTGACCCATTTCTCCCCAGTGGAGAACGAACTTACGAGCCGCCGCTGTCAAGGTCACGATAGTACCGCCCTGTCTGGAATTCCAGTCGAGACTGAAAGGATACTCCTGGGCAGTACGATTGGCAAGGCGCTAGAAGGCCGGAGGTTGATCGGATTTGGGAGTCCCCGCCGAAGCCTCGAAATCGAGCGCCGCCGAATTGATGCAATAGCGCAGCCCCGTCGGGGCCGGGCCGTCCTCGAAAACGTGCCCCAAGTGCGCCTTGCATTTCCGGCACATCACCTCGGTGCGGTGACTGAAAAGGCTGAAATCCACGGCCGTCTCGATTCGCTCCTCGTCCGCGGGCTTGGTGAAGCTCGGCCAACCCGTACCGGAATCAAACTTGCTCTCGGAATCAAACAGCACCACGCCGCAACAGACGCACTTGTAGACCCCAGTCCCCTTGTGGTTCCAGTATTTCCCCGTGAAGGCACGCTCGGTCCCCTTTTCACGGGTGACCTGGTATTGCTCGGCCGTGAGCTTGGCCTTCCAGGGATCGCTGGGCGTCTCGCTCTTCGGAGGCTCATTCGTGGACGCGGGCACGGCCGAACTCCTTTCGCTCGAGAGCACGCTCGACAGACTCGAGCGCGAAACAACCAGCGCCGACGCGGTCGCGGTGATCACGACCACGACGGCTCCAAGCGTCACCACACGCATGTTCCACATCAAGGAAACCTCCTCTGGCGCGGCAATCCAGATCAAGGGGAACGCCAAGAACCACGAGGCCGCCCGCCCCAGCGGGGAGGGTAGGGCGAACAAGCATCTGGATCTCGCCCGCCGATTTCGGATCGATCACGGAACAAATCGTCCTCAGCCAGCCGTGCGGACATCCAACCTTGGGAGGGCTCAATAAGCCAGTCAGTAATGCTTAGCTGAACTTACAAGTTCTTGATACTGTAATCAGAATACCAGGCACAAGGGCTCGGATTCAAGAAAGAACCGCGCCCGACCGATCACGCTTGCCGGCTTTCCAGCGACGCGGCCCGCGGCTGATAGACATCGCCGCGCCAGGCAACCCGGCCGGTGAGCCGCGACCTGAGGGCGCGGGCGAGAATGACCACCACGATCAGATTGCCCAGCGGATACCACGCCGCCCCATTCGCCCGCGACGAGGAAATCGCATGAACCTGTCGAAATACGAAATACATGAGAACATGATGCGTGAGCGCCAGAACCAGCAGAATCCGGGCGAAGAGGCTCGTGGGCGTGAACACCGACAGAACGAGCGCCCCGGCGAGGGCCACGTGGCCCGACTCGCAAAAGACCACCGGATCGAGCCATTTGAGGAATAGCCGCCAGCCGTCGCGGTCGAGGGCGTCGTACAGGATGCGGCTCCAGCCGCGGACGAGCTGGCCCAGCGTGGCGTACATCCGGCAGTCGACCAGCCCGCGGCAGAAGGCGAGCCGGATCGGCTTGCCGAGCGCCTTCACCCGGCCGGCCAGCGCGATGTCTTCCACGAACCGGTCGCGCACCGCCTCGTGCCCGCCGGCGGCCTCGTAGGCCGAGCGCTCGACCAGGATGAACTGGCCGTTCGCGAACGCGCAGCGCGACCGTGGATCGTGGATCTTGCCCGCCGGGAACGACTGCATCAGGGTGACGCCGGCGATCGGCTGCACGATCCGTTCCCAGAACGTTTCCAGCCGCTGCTCGGGAAGCAGACTCACGAGGGCGGCCCGGTGCTGGCGGGCGAGCTCCATCATGACCGAGAGGCTCTGGGGCTCGTGCCGCGTGTCGGCGTCGACGAACCAGAGCCACTCGCCGCGCGCCTGGGGGACGGCCCGGTGCAGGGCGTGGTTCTTGCCCGTCCAGCCGGGTGGCAGCTCGGTGATCGAGACGACCCGCACCCGCGGATCCCGCGCGGCGATCCGCCGCGCGATCGCGGCCGTCTGGTCCCTGCTGCGGTCGTCGGCCGCGAGGATTTCGAGCCGGGGATAATCCTGGCCGCACAGCGAGTCCAGGCAGACGGCGATGTTTTGCTCTTCGTCCTTGGCCGGCAGGATCGCGCTCACGAGCGGCGGGTTCTCACCCGCGTAGCCGGGCGACGACGAGCTCACCCAGTCGAGCCGTGCGACGATGAATCGCAAGACGACCAGCCGGATGGGCCAGATCGCGACGATCAAGCCGTATGTCCACACAAGCAAGGTCTCGGTCGTCGTCATGGGCTTGACGGGTTCCTGGGCCGGGGGCGGGATCACGCCGACTCACGCCCGGGGGCGGCGTGGCCGGGGTGCGAGAAGGTCGTCCGGGTCGACTGCAACGACCGCTTGAGACCCAGAATGAGCTCGATCTGGCCAATCGGCGTCTGCGTTTCGCGGCTGATCGCCTCGGGAGACTTCCCCGACTCCGCCAGCCGCCAGACCGCCGCGTAACGCTCGGCGAGCCCCTCGGCGACCGCGCGGCGGTCGACCGAGGACGCATCCAGCGAGGGGATCGCGATCAAGAGCGACGGCGCGTCGCCCTTGGCGGCGAGCCTCTTGCGCGACTCGTCGGATCTGGGCGGACTCGAAGACGACGGCGTCATCCGACTCTCGAGCTCCTCCAGCCGCCGGGC
>DAIDHE010000077.1 GCA_027459775.1 Planctomycetales bacterium
ACCGTGGCCAGGGAATTCCATGGGAAGGCAACTATTCGTCGTGGCTCGAGCAAAAACAGGCGCGGCTGGCGACCGAGGAGAAGCAAGAAAGCACCCGCCGCAAGCAGCTCGCGCGCGAGCTCGAGTGGGTACGCATGTCTCCACGGGCGCGGGTGACCAAGAACCGAGCCCGGCTCGATCGCTACGAACAGCTCGCCAACCAGCAAGCGGATAAGCGCGACGAAGCGATCGTCCTGCAGATTCCCCCCGGCCCGCATCTGGGAACGCTGGTGGTCGAGGCCAAGGACGTCTCCAAGTCATACGGCGACAACCTGATCTTCGAGGGGCTCACGTTTCGCCTGCCGCCTGGCGGCATCATTGGCGTCATCGGGCCCAATGGCGCGGGCAAGACGACGCTCTTTCGCATGATCGTCGGCCAGGAGACGCCGTCGAGTGGCGAGCTCCGGGTCGGCGAATCGGTCGTGATCTCATACGTCGATCAGAACCGCGACGCCCTTGATCCCGACAACACCGTCTTCCAGGAGATCACCGGCGGCCAGGACGCGATCAACCTGGGCAAGCGAAAGGTTCCTGCTCGAGCCTACACGGCCCAGTTCAATTTCAAGGGACCCGACCAGGAAAAGAAGGTCGGCCAGATCTCCGGCGGCGAGCGCAATCGCGTCCATCTGGCCAAGCTCCTCAAGAGCGGCGGCAACCTGCTGTTGCTGGACGAGCCAACCAACGACCTCGACGTCGAAATGCTTCGGGCGCTCGAGGAAGCTCTGGTCGATTTCAGCGGCTGCGCCGTCGTGATCAGCCACGATCGCTGGTTCCTGGATCGCATCGCTACTCACATTCTGGCATTCGAAGGCGAGAGCCGCGTCGTCTGGTGCGACGGCAATTACCAGACCTATGAAAGCCAGCGCAAGGAGCGATTGGGGCTGGACGCCGATCAACCCCATCGGATCCGGTACAAGTCCCTCACCCGCTAGGGCAGGAAAAGGGCGAGCCATGGGCGACGACCTTTTGATCACCGCGGATGAAGGGGTCGTCCGTCTGACCCTCAACCGCCCCGAGCGTCGTAACGCGCTGTCAACCAGGCTGCTCGGCGCGCTTGAGAAGGCGCTTGTCGACGTCGCGGCCGACGAGTCCGCGCGCGTGGTCGTGCTCGCCGCTCACGGCCCGGCGTTCTCCTCGGGCCACGACCTGAGCGAGATGATCGGACGGGGCGAGCGTGAATATCGCGAGCTTTTCGAGCGCTGCGCGCGTGTGATGATGACGATTCGCGAGCTGCCCCAGCCCGTGATCGCACGCGTTCACGGAGCGGCGTGGGCTGCTGGGTGCCAGCTCGTGGCGGCGTGCGACATGGCGGCGGCCTCGGACGAGGCGACTTTCGCCACGCCGGGGGTCAAGATCGGCCTCTTCTGCACGACGCCGATGGTTCCCTTGATCCGCGCGGTCCCGATCCGGGTCGCCCGTGAGATGCTTTTCACCGGCCGGCCGATCTCGGCGCAAAGAGCGCACGAGGCCGGGCTGGTGAATCACGTCGTGCCGCTCGACGAGCTCGACGCGGTCGTTGACGAGATGACGACCACGATCCGGGCCGCGAGCCCGTACGCGGTTCGGGTGGGCAAGCGCGCCCTGCGCGCGATCGAGGATCTGGACGAACGATCGGCCTATGGCGAGGCGGTCGCGATCATGACCACGAACGCGCTCGCGGCGGACGCCCAGGAAGGGATGAGGGCGTTTCTCGAGAAGCGCGGCCCGCGCTGGTCGGGGGATTGACCGATGCCGTTGTCGAGTTTCGAGACCGTTCTGTTCACGGCCGACGCGCGGGCACGCGGTGTCGGTGTCGCGGTTGTGGGCGCGCACGACCGAACGGTTCTCGAGGCACTGACCGAGGCGGCGATGCGCGGCTGGGCGCGGCCGATCTTGTTTGGGCCGGCGGCCGAGATCCAGGCGACCGCGCGTGACTGCCGACTCTCGCTCGACGACATGGAAATCGTCGACGCGGGAGTCGACGAGATCGCAT
>DAIDHE010000079.1 GCA_027459775.1 Planctomycetales bacterium
GGCGCGTTTATCGCCGCCGCTGCAGAACCAGGTCAAGTGTTCCCAGAACCGGAATTTGGGCCACAGCGGGCTCTCGTAAAAGCTCTGGGCGATCTGATTGTTGCTGGCGGTTTGCTCACTCAAGATCAGGATGTCGTCGTCGATGCGAACCGTCGCGCCGCAGGATTGGCAGGCGAGGGCGGGCTGGTCGCCCTGGGGCGCGAGCGGCGAGCGACAGCTCGGACAGCGCCAGACGTCCCAACGGGCGAAGCGCTCGGCGGCGGGATGAACGGCGGACGTGGTAGACATTGGTAAGACTCCTGTTATTTATATAAATTAGTCGGTTTGTCGGTCGGTGTAGCAATAGCCGAGCCCGTGCCAGATGGAATGACGGACGGCCCGCGGCCAGACCTGGCAAAACAGGTCGGGCAGGTCGAGGTCGAGGCTGAGGACCATTTCGACGAACGGGGCGTCGAGGCCGAGCTTTTCGAGCCACCAGGCGTCGAGCGCGGGCTGGCCGATCAGGTGGCCGAGGCCGAACTGGTGCAGGTTGGGCCGCTCGTCGGCGACGATCACGGGGGCTTCTGGTTTCACGACGCGTTTCATTTCGCGGAGGGCGGCCGCGTGGTCGCGGAAATAGTTGAACCCGCCGATCGTATAGCAGGCGTCGAAGACGCCGTCGGCGTAGGGGAGCTGTTCGGCCTCGGCCCAGGCGAGGCGGTTTGATTGAGCGGGATGGTTGGCCAGGCACGCCGTGAGCCGGGTCCGGGCCAGGTCGACGCCGTGGACGCGGAATCGCGGGTCGAGGATGCGGAGGTTTTCGCCGTCGCCGATGCCGACCTCGAGGACCAGCGGGCGCTCGCCTGGCATCGCGTCCAGATGCCGGAGGATCTCGCGCCTGGCTTTCCTCACGCCCCCTTGCAGCCAGAGAAAGCCCTGTTCCCACGGGCGAAAGCGGGCCCAGCCGGGTCCGTCGTAGAAGGCGGCGGCGATGGCGCTACGCCCCTCGAGGGGGCCGATCGACTCGAGGATTCCGTCGTTCACGGCGGCGACGAAACCGCAGCGTGGGCATGCGCGTGCTCCGGCGAGCGCGCTTGAGCAGGCCGGGCAGCGGGCCAGGTCGAGCGTCGTGGGTGGCGAGGCGTTTTCGAGGTCGATCATCGCGGCACCTAGAAATCGACGTGGAGCGCCCGCGGGCCCACGTAGCGCATGAGGCGGTCGAACGCGAAATCGGGCATGTATTTCAGGATCGCCAGCCCGATCTTCATGTCCCAGGGAAAGACGCAATTGCGCGGCCTGCGCTCGACGGCGCGGACGAGGTGGAGTGCGGCGGCCTCGGGCGCGATCATCTTGACGGGGCGCTGATAGGGGATATCAGCGCACATGCGAGTGCGCACGAATCCCGGGCAGACGGTGGTGATGGTGACGCCCCGTTTCGCGAGTCCGGGCCTGAGCGCTTCCAGGTAGGCGATGAGCGCGGCCTTCGAGGCCGAGTACGAGATCATCCAGGGAAAGCCGCGATATCCGGCCATGCTGGCGATTCCGATCAGGTGGCCGCGGCCGCGGGCGATCATGCCGGGGAGGACGGCGTCGATCGATTGCGCGACGCCGACGACGTTGACCTCGAGGGTCTGGCGGAGCACGCAGGTCTCGAGCTGGGGCGCGATGGTGAGCGAGCCGATGCCCGCGCAGGCGAGCAAGACCTCGATCGAGCCCAGGGCGGCCTCGATCTGGGCGACGGCGGCCGCGAGGGCCGGCTTGTCGGCGACGTCGACGACCGCGCTCGAGACGGCGGCGCCCGAGCCGCGCAATACGCCGGCGAGCTCCTCGAGTGGGCCCGCGTCGCGGTCGATGATCCCGATGGGATAGCCCCGGCGGGCGAGCTCGAGGGCCGTCGCCCGGCCGATCCCGTGCGCGGCCCCGGTCAGTAACACGACTGGTTTCATTGGATTCACCTTACGCTCGCGAGCGCGCGGGCCGCGCGCTGTTCCATGAGAAAGTCGTCAACGAGGGCCACGAACGCCGCGGGGTTTTCCTCGGGCGCGCGGTGCTTGGCGCCTGGCACGCGCCTTTGAACGCAGCGCGGCATGTGCTCGGTCAGATGATCGGCTGTCGCCAGGAACGGCGAGTACTCGCCAAACAGCGCCAGCACCGGCTGCTCGACCTCGCGAAACCGTTCGAGTGTGAGGCCGGCCTCGGCCTTGGCATCGTCGCCGCAGGTCGTCTGGGCGAGCTTGAGCAGGCGTTTGAACCCCGGCAAGCCGACCGCCTGGCGAAACCGCAGCAAGCGGTCGCCGTCCAGATGATTCACTTGATCGAAGAACTTGGTGAGATCGTACCAATGCTCGCCCGAGAGTTCGACGCCGGCTTGGGCGGCTTCGGCGCGGAAGTTTTGCCAGTGTTCCCAGCGGTTGAGGTTTTCGAGATGCCGGAGGGCGGCGAAGCTGGGGTCGGAAAGCACGAGGGCGGTCACGCGCTCGGGGGCCAGGACGGCGGCGTGCACGGCGACCACGCCGCCGAAGCTGTGCCCGACGAGGGCGGCCTTTTCGACGCCCAGCGCGTCCATGATCGCGAGCGTGTCCGTCGCCTGATCGGCCGAGGTGTAATTCGCGGCGGGCGTATCGCTGTAGCCGTGGCCGCGGAGGTCGTAGGCAGTGACCCGATGCGTCCGCGCCAGGACGCCCATGGCCTGGCAGAGAAACCAGATCGAGAGGTCGCCGGTGAGGCCGTGGATCAGGACCACGTCGGGGCCCGAGCCGGCTTGCTGGTAATGGAACGTCAGGTCGTTGGCCGCGATTCTGGGCATGATGCGCTCTGGGATCACAAGGTGTTCAGGTGGTGTTCTATGAAATCGACGAGCTCGCCGATCGCAAGGTCGCGGTCGGCGCGCGCGCCGATGTCGGCCATGAGCAAGTTGAACGGAAGCGGGCGCTGGTAATGCTCTTGCACGGCCTCGCCCAGGACGACGGCGTCGATCGAGGCCAGGCCCAGATCGGCGAAGAACCGGGTGTCGCGCTCGAGATCGGCGGCCGAGAGGAGGCCCAGGCGGCTCTCGAGAATCGAGGCGACGTCGCGCATGATCTGGTCTTTGTCCGTGGATCTGGTCATGGGTTGATCCTTTCGCCGAGCGTCCAGGCCCAGGCGTGGGAGGCGCGTTCGGCCGTGAAGACGCGGATGGTCTGGGCGGTCGGGACGATCTCGACGGCGATCGCTCCGGTCGCGGGGTCGATCGCTCGGACGAGCGCTTGCCGGGGGCCCAGCGGCTGGCCGGTCGATTTGACGGCGGCTTCCTTGGCGCACCAGAACCGCGCCTGCCACGCCGGCCGATTCGAGCGGCCCGCCCGGTCGAGGAGCGCCTGCTCGGTCGCATCGAAGGCGGCCGATTCAAAGGAGGCGTCGCGGGGGGCGATGAGCTCGACGTCGATTCCCGGCCGGGCGCTGGCCAGCGTGGTCGCAAGCGCGACGGCAACGCCTTCCTTGTGAGCGATCGAGACGGCCGGGGCGGGTTTGGCGGGGTCGTCGAGGCGGATGACGGAGGGCTTGCCGTGCTCGTTCGTCTGGACCTCGAGATCGACGGGATAGGTCGGCGGCAGGCCGTGGGCTTGCCAGAGCCGGCGGACGGCCTCCTTGGCGGCGACCCGGCCGAAGAGCCGCTCGGCCCTGCGCGCTTCGGGGCCGCCGGCCGCGAGGTGGCGCTCGAGCTCGCGGGGGCCGAGCTGGGTTTGCTCGAGCACGTCGCGCCAGACGGGGCGGGTCATGTCGAGCGGGGGCTCGAGCCAGACCGCCTGAACTTCGCGCGGAAGAGCGCCCGCGAGCTCGAGCGGCTCGCCGACCAAATGGTTTTGGGCCTGGCGAAAGGCGTCGCGGAACCGGCCCGGCCAGTGGAACCGCCAATCTTCCCAGCCCTTGATGCGCATCCAGACGGTCTCGTCCGGGCGCACGATCTCGGCGCTGGCGCGGACGCGGTGGTGCTCGACTTCCTCGATCGTGATCCGGCACGAGACGAGCTCGCCCTCGGCCGGCCGATCGCCCAGGATCGTGAGCTCGGCCATCGAGAGCGGAAACATCACGTCCCCCCGATCCGCCTGCCAGTCGAGGCCCCAGCAGCCGAGCAGATGGGTATACGTATCAAGAATAATCGCGTCGATGTGTAATTGTGCATTTGTTCCTGGTTGAACGATTGGCTCGAAGGGCATGACGCGGAGCGCCCCTTCGATCGAGTGTTCCGAGATCGGGCCCATCCGGGCCGTCGCCTGCATGGGCGGTCCGTGGAACAGCCAGCCCTCGGCGTACATCGATTGGGCGGTGAACCGGCAGGGTCGGACCTGGGTGGGCGCCCAGTGGGCGGCGGGCTCGGGCTCGGGAGTTTCGGGGGCGAACACGAGGGCGGCCTCGAAGACGGCCCGGCCCCCCTGATCGCGGCCGCCGATTCCACGGTTGAAGAGGCTGACTTCGATGCGTTCATCGCGCGCCGAATCCAGCCGCCGGGCACGAATCTCGAGCACCTCGGGCTCGGCCTCGTAGCGTACCCATTTTCGCGCCAGGGCGTCGACCACTTTCACGAGCACGAGCCCGGGCGCGGCCACGAGCGCGGCCGCCTGGGCGGCCATTTCGGCCATCATGGTGAAGGGGACGACGGGCAGCCCCTTGAGCTCGGGGTCGAGGGCCGAGGTCTTGCGCCCACCCAGGGTGTGATGCCGCGCGATCGGGTCGGCGCGGACGTCGAGCGTGAACCGAGCCACGACGTGCGCGCCTGGCTCGAGCTCCACGATCGAGCCCACCCAGGGGCCGGGGATCGGGCCTGTCAGAACCGCGGCCCTGCTTGTTCGCCGCAAGAGCGTCGTTTGACCGTTCCGCGGGCCACCGTCCTCGAGCGGAACGTCGTGATCGTGGGGCAGGGGGCCTGTCGCGGCGAAGTCGAACCGGACAGGGGGGTGATCGAGCCAATCGCCGGCGATCTCCTCGCCGTCTCGATCGGGATCGTCGGGCTCGCTCAGATGGGCGTTCAGGACGGCCTTCTGCGTCTCGAGGAAAAGCCGCATGGTCGCCTGGTAGTCGAGCATGACGGCGTCGTCGGCATCAAGGGGGGCGCGGTCAATCGAGGGTTCGTCATCAACCGGTGGATCGAGGTCGAGGCGATGGAGCGCGGGCCTGGAGGCCAGGCGCTCGGCCGTCTGGGCCGAGAGCTCAAGCTCGGGGAAGCCGAGCTTGAGCTCGATCCTCGAGCCGGTCGAGCGGGGCTTTTCTTTCCAGTCGATGGCGCGTGGCCGACGGCGGGCAAAGAGGAACGACCAATCGAGGGGCGCTCCCTGGGCGAACGCGGCGGCGGCGAGCTGGTTGAGCTGGGCGATCCCGCCGCGCCTGGGAAGGCTCGAGGCGATGGCGAACGCCGGCTTGCCGCGGAGCGTGTCGTCGACGAAGCCAGCCAGGTTGCCCCGCGCTCCGACGTCGATGAAGAGGCGACAGCCGGAGTCGTGCATCGCCAGGATCGTCTCGCGAAAATCGACCGAGTGGGTCCACTGCGCGACGGCCGCGCTCCTGAGCGATTCGAGATCCCGGCTCATGGGCCCGCGGAGGGCGCAGGAATAGATGGGGATGGCGGGCGCGCTCAGCCCGAGATCGGCGAAGAACGCGGCGACGGGGGCCATGACGGCCACGAAGCCCGGCGTGTGATAGGCGCGCTCGAAGGGGAGGATCTCGCAGAGGATGTTCCGTTTCGCGAGCTGGGATGTCAGGCGGTCGATGTCGTCGGGCGCGCCCGCGGCGACGACCTGGTGCGGGCAGTTGTCCATGGCCACGACGACGCCGGTCAGGCCCAGCTCGCGGGCGAGCGACTCGACCGTTTCGCGCGCGGCCCCCACGGCCGCGAGCCGGGCGGCGGGGATCGAGTCGGAACGCTCGAACCCGCGAAAGATCGCGCCCAGACGCGAGAGCGAGCGTTCGAGCCCGCGATCGACCTCGAGCACGCCGGCCGCCGCCAGGGCCAGCAGCTCGCCGCTCGAATGCCCGACGACGGCGTCGGGGCGTAATCCAAGCCTGAGCAAAAGCTGATAGACGGCCCACTGCGCGCTCAGAACGACGTTGACGGCCGTCGCCGTTTGCCAGAGCCCCGCGCCGTCCTTATCCGAGGTTGAGAACAGGTGCTCGCTGGGGGGCGTGGTCTCGCCCAGTTCGCGCGCGATCCGGTCGGCGACGTCGAACCGGGCCACGACCTCGGGAAAATGGAGGGCGAGCTCGGCGAGCATGCCGGGGTACTGCGAGCCCTCGCCGGGGAAGAGGAACGCGAGTCGACCGGGCTGGCCGTCCAGCAGCCGGGGCTCGAAATAATAGACGCCGCGGCCGTCGCGGATCGCGCGTTTGCGGGGGTCGTCGAGCGCGGCCGCCGCGGCTTTGAGCCGCTCGACGAGCTCGGTGGGCGATCCGGCGGCGAGGCCGAGCCGAGCAGGCAGGCTCGAATCGAGCTCGCGATTCAAGGTGTAAGCGACGTCGATCATCGCGAGGCCCGGTTGATTCTC